>NZ_JBIASO010000019.1:0-166221 GCF_042890865.1 Streptomyces sp. NPDC002018 | reverse complement strand
TGACGGTGGCTACGACACCGTCCATCCGGTTGAGTTTCTTCTCGATCCGCGCGGCACACGAGGCACAGGTCATACCGCCGATGAGCAGCTCGACCACTCTGGATTCGGTGACGTCGGTCGTCATCACTGCTCCTGAACTGGGAGATGGATGCCGGGCCCGCCCGAGCGCACGGGCCCGGCTGGGGCGGGGCGGGAGAGTCAGGCGACCCGGCCGGTGAGTTCGTACCCGGCCTCGTCGACGGCCTTGGCGATCTCCGCGTCGTCCGGCACGCCACCGGTGGCGACGCTGACCTGGCCGGTCTCGATGTCGACATCGACGTTCAGCACACCGTCGACCTCGCCGATGGCCTTGGTGACCGTGCTCCGGCAGTGGCCGCAGGTCATCCCGGCCACCGTGTAGACCGTCGTCCGCCCGTCGGCCTCGGCCGCCGTTCCGCTCTCCGCCGCCTTGGTCGAGCAACTGCCGTCAGGCGTACAGCACTCGGACATGGTTCCTCCTGGAGCAATCTGGGATGATACCCCCTACGGGTACCACGAGCGGCTTGGAATGTATACCCCCACCCCCTATTTTCGGCAAGCTGCGCCACCCGTCGTGAATGTACCCCTGGGGGGTATAAGGTGAGAGGTGAGAGTGAGGCCCGCCGCGAGGAAAGTCCAGAGGAGAGCGCCATGCAGAACACGTTGAGGATCACCGCCTTCGCCGCCGTGCTCGCAGCGTCCTTCGGCGCCGCTTACGGTGTCGGGAACGCCATGGACCCCGTCATCGGGGATCCGGCCCCGGCGGCCCACACCGAACACCGCCCCGCGCAGGAGAAGGAGGACCGGCCCCGGGGGAGCGGTCGCGAGGTCCCCGACGCCCCGGCGGGCGGGCTCCAGATCTCGGAGGGCGGCTACACCCTCGATCTGCGGACCCCTCGCGTCCCCGCGGCCCGCACCACCGAACTGCGCTTCTCGATCCGTGACGACAACGGCCGTCCGGTCACCGGTTTCCAGCGCGAGCACGACAAGGAACTCCATCTGATCCTGGCCGCCCAGGACCTCGCCACCTTCCGTCATCTCCACCCGGCGCGCGCGGCCGACGGCACCTGGAGCATCCGGACCAAGCTGCCCGCCGCCGGTGGCTACCGCCTCTTCGCCGACTTCACACCGGAGGGCAAGGGCGCGAAGAACCTCATCCTGGGGGCGGACCTCGCCGTCTCGGGCGACTACCGGCCCGCCGCGCTCCCCAAGCCCGCCGCGACCACGACGGTGGACGGTTACGCGGTGACCCTGGAGGGCCCGCTGCGCCCGGGTGCGGCGGGCGAGCTGAAGCTGAAGGTCACCAGGGACGGCCGCCCGGTCACCGATCTGGAGCCCTATCTCGGGGCGTACGGCCACCTGATCGCGCTGCGCTCAGGCGATCTGGCCTATCTGCATGTCCACCCCAACGGCGAGCCCGGCGACGGCAGGACGAAGCCGGGCCCCGAGGTGTCCTTCACCGCCACCGCGCCGAGCGTGGGCACCTACCGGCTCTTCCTGGACTTCAAGCACAAGGGAACGGTCCGTACGGCGGCCTTCACCGTGACGGCCGGCGCCCCCGCCGCACCCGGCGAGGGTGGCAGCGACGGGCACGGCAGCGGCGACGGGGGTACGGCCGAGCCGTCGGGCGCCGAGCAGACCGGCGGCCACGGGCACTGAGTACGGCCCGCCCCGCCTCGCCCCGCCTCGTGGCGTGCGGCTCAGGCGGCTCAGATGGCTCAGATGGCTCAGATGGCGCGTACCGCTCGTACGGCCTCATGCGGCGGACGCTCTGACCTCCTGCTGGTCGCCGTCGCCGCTCGCGGGCGCGGGTGTGGTGCCGAGGATCGAGGCCGCGCAGGCCGCGACGGCGCAGAACGCGACGGGGAGGAAGAACGTGAGATTCAGCGGAATGAAGTGGGTCAGGGGCCCGATGACGGCGGGGCCGGCGAGCATGCCGAGATAGCCGAGGCCGGCGACCCGGGAGACATTGGTCCCCGCGCTGTCCCGGTCGGCGTGGCCCGCGGCGCTGAAGAGCTGGGGCACGCAGCCGGAGAGGCCGATGCCGAACACCGTCCAGCCCACCAGGGCCAGGTGGATCCACGGGGAGAGCGCGACCGCCGTCAGCCCGGCCGCGCCCAGGGCCGCGCCGTACCGTACGACGGCCACCGGGCCGAAGCGCGCCGCCACCCGGTCCGTGAGCAGCCGTCCCACGGTCATGGCCGTGGAGAAGGCGCCGTAGGCGAAGGCCGCGGTGGCCGCGGGCGCGTCGAGGATGTCGCGCATCGCCAGCACGCTCCAGTCGTTGGCGACCCCCTCGCACAGCATCAGCATCAGGGCGAGCGCGGCCAGGGCCCAGATACGGGGCGGTGTCCCGCGTCCGGCGGTCGCCTCCGTCCCCCGCCTGCCGTCGCCCGGCCCGGCCGCCGACCCGTCGGCCGCGTCCCGGCCCTTCGTGGCGTCGAGAGGCGGCGGCGTGCCCTGGACCTTCGCGGCGTCGTAAGGGGGCGGCGTCTCCTGCGCTTTCTCGGTAGCGGGACCGGGACGCACCTTCTCGGTATCGGGACGCAGCAGGGCCGGGGCGGCGAGCGCGGTGACGGCGAGGCCGAGCAGGCTCACCAGCGCCAGGGTCGTGGCCGCGCTCCATCCCCAGCTCAGCGTCCGTGCCCCGGCCAGCGCGGCGAGCACCCCGCCCACCGAGAAGAAGGCGTGGAAGGCGGACATGACGGGCCGCCGGTAGCCGCGCTCGACCTGGACGGCATGGGTGTTCATGCTGACGTCCAGACAGCCGTTGCCGAAGCCCAGCACCAGCAGGGCCGCGCCCAGGGTCCAGGCGTGGGTGGACAGCCCCGGCAGCATCACCGCCGCGCTGCACAGCGCCGCGCTCACCGGCACCACCGTGCGGGCGCCGAAGCGGTCGGTGAGCGGCCCGACGAGCTGCATCCCCGCGAACGCCCCGCCGCCGAGCAGCAGCAGGAGCCAGCCCAGCACGGCGTGGCTGATCCCGGCCCGCACAGACCGACTGCGGCGGATCACCGATGCCGTACGCGGGAGCGGACAACTGAGCGTGGCGGAGCTGGCGGCACTGACCGGCGCCTCGGAGATGACGGTCCGGCGCGATCTGGAGGTCCTGAGCGAGCAGGGCGTTCTGGAGCGCTACCGGGGAGGGGCCAGGAGCCTGCTGCTCCGCGGCGAGGAGCCGCCCTTCGCCCTCCGGGCCCAGGAGGGCATGGAGGCCAAGCGGCGTATCGCCGCCGCCGTCGCCGGACTCATCGCGGACGGCGAGTCGGTCGTCCTCGACAGCGGCACCACCTGTCTGGAAGTGGCCCGTGCCCTGGAGGACCGCCGACTGACCGTCATGCCGCTCTCCCTCCACGCCGCCAACGCGCTGACCGGCGCCCCCCGGCTGAAGCTGCTGCTGCCCGGCGGGGAGCCGCGTACGGGGGAACTCGCCCTGACCGGTCCGCTGACCGAGGCCTCACTCGCCGCGCTGCGTTTCGACACCGCCGTCATCGGCTGCTGCGGACTGACCGCCAAGGACGGTCTGACGGCGTACGACCTGGCCGACGCGGCGGTCAAGCGGGCCGCGATCGCCTCGGCGCGGCGTGTCATCGCCGTCGCGGACGCCGCCAAGTTCTCCCGTACCGCGCTCGCCTTCGTCTCGCCGGTCTCCGCGCTCCACGCCGTGGTGACCGACGAGGCGGCTCCGGAGGACGAGACGGGCGCGATGGCCGCGGCGGGCGTGACGGTACGAAAGGTATGACCGGGCGGGGACTGTGACCGGGCCAGGGCCAGGGCTGGCCGGGGGCTGTGACCGGGCCAGGGCCGGGACCGGGCGGGGACTGTGACCGGGCGAAAGGCGCGGCCGGGCGGGGACTGTGACCGGGCGAATGGTGTGACAGTACGAAAGGTATGGGCCTTCTCGGGTGGTGGGGGGAGGCGCCGACCCGTGACAATGGGTGCGCGGCGGTCGGCCCGGTCCGGGCGGCCGGCCCGCACGGCGGGTAGGTGTCCGCGTACCCGACGTCGGTTGACCGATCGAGGAGCGACCATGGCTGGACAGTTCGAGGCGACCACGGAGATCGACCGGCCCATCGAGGAGGTGTTCGCCTTCCTCGCCGATGGCACGAACGACGCGAAGTTCAGCCCCAGGGTCCAGGCGATCGAGAAGACCCCGGCCGGGCCCACGGCGGTCGGCACGGTCTTCCGCAGCACGGTCAAGGACGCCGGAATGACGACCAAGCGGGAGTTCCGTATCACCGAGCTGGAGGCACCCCGCAAGGTTCGTTGGGCCGAGGTCTCCAAGAACACCGTCACGGCGAGCGAAGGCGGCTACGACCTGGAGACCGTCGCGGACGGAAGGACCCGGGTGCGGATCTACAACGTTCTGGAGGGGCACGGCATCGGCAAGCTCCTCGTCCGGTTCGCCGTGGGCGCCGCCAGGAAGGACGCGCCGGCCTTCGGCGAGCGCATCAAGAAGGCCGTCGAAGCCTCCTGAGCCAGGCATACGGACCACGGTGGCCGTGAGCACGCGGAGGCCGTGCCCGCGCAATCCGGACCAGGGGCCCCGGGCGGTGGACACCGCCCGGGGCCCCTGCCGTCGGAAAACGACGCGGATCACGTCGGAAGACGCCCGACAGGAGAGGCGCGTCACGGAGCGTCGATCAGCTCGTGCGGCGGCATCCGGCTCGACGGCTTGTTCCGGGCGGTTGTGTTGGAGTGTGCTTCAACTCCTAGCGTGCGTCCCATGAACTCTCTTGAGAGCAGGACACTGGGGCGGAGCGGTATCACCGTCGGCGCGCTCGGCTTCGGCTGCTGGGCCATCGGCGGCGAATGGCAGGACAACGACGGCAATCCACTCGGCTGGGGCACGGTGGACGACGAGGAGTCCGTCGCCGCGCTCCACGCGGCCATCGACCTCGGCATCACCTTCTTCGACACGGCCGACGCGTACGGCACGGGCCACAGCGAACGCGTGCTCGGCCGCGCGGTGCGCGGGCGACGGGACGAGGTCGTCATCGCGACCAAGTGGGGCAACACCTTCGACGAGACGACGAAGACCCTGACCGGCGCCGACGCCACACCCGCATACGCGCGGCGGGCGCTGACCGCGTCGCTGGACCGCCTCGGCACCGACTACATCGACCTCTACCAGCTCCATCTGTCCGACGCCCCGCTGGACCAGGCCGCCGAACTCCGGGACGCCTGCGAGGAGTTCGTACGGGAAGGCCTGATCCGTAGTTACGCCTGGTCCACCGACGACCCCGAGCGCGCGGCGCTCTTCGCCGAGGGGGAGCACTGCGTGGCCGTGCAGCACGCCTGCAATGTGCTGGAGGACGCCCCGGAGATGCTCGCGCTCTGCGCGGAACGCGATCTCGCCAGCATCAACCGCAGCCCGCTCGCGATGGGGCTGCTCACCGAGAAGCACGGCTCGGGCAGCCGGGGCGCCACGGGCGACATCCGGGCCGTGCCGCCCGCGTGGCTGCGGTGGTTCGGCGAGGGCGGGGTGCCGGCGCCCGAGTGGGCGGCGCGGGTGGACGCGATACGGTCCGTCCTCACCAGCGACGGCCGCACGCTCGCCCAGGGCGCGCTGGCCTGGCTGTGGGCACGCAGCCCGCGCACGGTGCCGATCCCCGGGTTCCGCTCGGTCGCCCAGGCGGAGGAGAACGCGGGCGCACTCGCGTACGGGCCGCTGCGGGCGGACCAGTTGAAGGAGATCGCGGAGCTGACGACCGTCGGCTAGCGCGGCGACCTCAGGGCCACTCGCCCCGGCGATCGAAGGCCTTCCCTGCCGGGGCGGGGCATGCCGATGTGCGGGCCGCGACCGACCGTGGTCGCGACCCGCACGTGCGCGTTGTCGTCCTGGTCCCGGGCGGCCGGGGTCAGTTCGCCGGGGCGGGGGTGGTGCTGAGGTAGGTGGTGAAGGCCGTGAAGGCGTGCGCGGCGACGGTGAAGACCGGGCCTTCGGGGTTCTTCGAGTCGCGTACGGCTACGGCGGCGGCGCAGGCGGCGACCTCGACGCAGTCGCCGCCCGTGTCGGTGCTGTGGCTGGACTTGTGCCAGGCGGCGGTTCCGACGGGTACGCACTCGACGCAGTCGCCGCCGGTGCTGCTGCTGTAGCTCGACTTGTGCCAGGCGGCGGTCCCGACGGGTACGCACTCGACGCAGTCGCCGCCGGTGTCGCCGCTGTAGCTCGACTTACGCCACTGCGCCCCCGTCAGGTACGGCTTGCTCCTCATAGCGCTCCTCCATTACGCGGGCAATCAGTTCCGCCGAGTCCTTGACAGAGAGGGCGGCGGCCTGAAGGTGATGGTAACGGAGCGAACGGTCCCTGACAGCTTGAGGATCGGCCGTCGCGTGCGCTGTCTCGTAGTCCTCGCTATAGGTGATGTCCGGGTCATCGTCGAAGCGGAGAACGTTGAACGAGCCCATCAAGCCTGAGTGCTCTTCGGCCGTGAGGGGGAGGATCTGGATCTGGATCCACTTCGTGTCCTTGAAGGACAGAAGGTGGGCAAGTTGCCTCCGCATGACCTTGCGTCCGCCAATCGGTCGCAGCAACACCGCCTCGTCCAGCACGACCCAGACAAGCGGCGGAGACTTACGCTTCAGAACCTGCTTGCGGTTCATCCGTGCTGCGACCAACTCTTCGAGGTTGTCCTTCGCTACGGCGCCGAGCACGGCCCGCGCGTACTCCTCTGTCTGGAGCAGGCCGTACACGAGCTGTGCTTGGAAGGTGCTGATGTCTGTAGCCCCCGCTTCCATGTGCGCGTACTGCTGGAACCACGACGGCAGTTGGCTCCTCAGCACCAGCGGCAGCAGCCGCGTGAAGGTGCCTCCTGTCCCCAGCGCCGCGTCAATGGCCTCGGAGAACTGCCGAGTCGGCAGCTTGTGGGTCGTCTCGATCTGGCCGATCAGCGAGCCGGTGCAGTAGACGATCTCCCCGAGCTGCCGCTGATTGAGGCCGGCCGCCTCCCGCAGCCGCCGCAGCTCGCCGCCGTAGTAGTCGAGGGGCGAAGCGCTCGGGTCCAGGTCGCGAGTGTTCTTCAAGGCAGCCTCCAACAGCACGAAGAGTTCTCCGAGATTCGTAGCCCAGAGTAGTCATCCGGTTGCGCCGGGGGAGCTGAATCCCGGCGAACCATGCAACGTCCGCAGGAGTTGGGCCGTCAGAGCGCTAAGTGCCCGCCCGAGTACGTGGGTTGAACCTCACCCTCGGTGAGCACTCACCTCGTTCAGCTCCTCCGCCGAGCCCCAGCACCGCCCCCAGCCCCGCCCCCAACACCGTCCCCACACCCCTCAGCCCCGCCCCACGTACGGCATCGCCGTCGCCAGCACCGTCGCGAACTGGACGTTGGCCTCCAGCGGCAGTTCCGCCATGCGTAGAACCGTCGTGGCCACGTCCGCCACATTCATCACCGGCTCCACCGCCAGTTCGCCGTTCGCCTGCTTCACGCCCTGGCGCATGCGCTCCGTCATGTCGGTCGCCGCGTTGCCGATGTCGATCTGGCCGCAGGCGATGCGGTACCGACGGCCGTCCAGCGACAGTGACTTGGTGAGTCCGGTCATGCCGTGCTTCGTCGCGGTGTACGCGATCGAGTCCGGGCGGGGGGTGTGCGCCGAGATGGAGCCGTTGTTGATGATCCGGCCGCCCTGCGGGTCCTGCGTCTTCATCAGCCGGAACGCCGCCTGCGCACAAAGGAACGCGCCCGTGAGGTTCGTGTCCACCACCTTCCGCCAGGCCGACAGCGGGAGATCCTCCAGCGGGATGCCGCCGGGACCGAAGGTGCCCGCGTTGTTGAAGAGCAGATCGAGCCGTCCGTACCGCGCGCTCACCGCCGCGAACAGGGCGTCCACGTCGTCCGGTTGTGAAACATCGGTCCGTACCGTCAGTACGTCGCCGTCGCCGTCGCCGTCGCCGTCGCCGTCGCCGTCGCCGTCGTCGCTCATCGCCGCCGCCGTCTCCTCCAGCGCCTCCACGCGCCGCCCGGCGAGCACCACCGACCAGCCCGCGCCGTGCAATGCCACCGCGACGGCCCGGCCGATACCGGAACCCGCCCCGGTCACCACGGCTGTTCCCCGCTTCGTGTCCTTCTTCCGCATGGCGTCCATGGCCCGGCAGCGTACGTGAGGTAGAAGTAGGACCTTGGCGAGCACGGGGATCTCATCGCTCCGCCATGTGCATGTTGTGTACCCGACAACGGGGCGTCTTCGCCCCCGACTGGAATCTCAGGGACAGCCGCCGTCAGGGGAGGGGCACATGACACCCGTTCACCGCCGTACACAGGGATCCGGAACCCACGCACCCGAGCTGAGGGCCGCCGCCGCGCACCTCGGACGCCGCCGGTTCCTCACCGGTACCGCGGCCGCCGCCGCGCTGGCCTTCTCCGTCAACCTGCCGAGCGCGGGCGTCGCGAGCGCCGCCGCGCTCGACGCGAGGAAGATCGCCGAGAACCCGTTCACGCTCGGTGTCGCCTCCGGTGACCCGCGCCCCGACGGCGTCCTGCTCTGGACCCGCCTCGCGCCGCGCCCGTACGAGCCCGACGGCGGTCTGCCGCCCAACCGGGTCGCCGTACGGTGGGAGTTGGCGCACGACGCGCGCTTCACGAAGATCGTCAAGCGTGGGGAGACCGACGCGCACCCCGAGTTCCACCACAGTGTGCACGTCGACGTCCCGGGGCTGGCCGCCGACCGGGTCTACTACTTCCGCTTCCGCACCGGCACCTGGATCAGCCCGGTCGGCCGCACCCGTACCGCACCGGCCCGCAACGCCAAGGTCAGCTCGCTGAAGTTCGCCGCGGTCTCCTGCCAGGCGTACCACGACGGCTACTTCACCGCGTACAAGCATCTCGCGCAGGAGGACCTCGCCGTGGTCTTCCATCTCGGCGACTATCTGTACGAGTACGCCGTGTCCGCCGTCGGCGGCGCCCGCAACTACACCGAGCCGAGCCTGCCCGCCCACTTCAACCGCGAGACGATAACGCTGGAGGACTACCGCATGCGGTACGGCCTCTACAAGTCCGACCCGGATCTGCGGGCCGCGCACGCCGCGCATCCGTTCGTCGTCACCTGGGACGACCACGAGACAGAGAACAACTACGCGGGGGAGACCCCCGAGAACGACGTCCCGCCGGAGGAGTTCCTGCTGCGCAGGGCGTCGGCGTACCGCGCGTACTGGGAGAACCAGCCCCTGCGCACCCCGCAGCGGCCCACCGGCTCCGACATGAGGCTCTACCGCCGGCTGGAGTTCGGGCGGCTCGCGCAGTTCGACATCCTGGACACCCGGCAGTACCGCTCGGACCAGGCGTACGGCGACGGCTGGCAGGCGCCGGGCCCCGAGTCCGAGGACCCGTCGCGCACCCTGACCGGCCAGACCCAGGAGCGCTGGCTGCTGGACGGCTGGAAGAAGTCGAAGGCCACCTGGAACGTCGTACCGCAGCAGGTGACGTTCTCGCAGCGCCGCAATCTCACGACCCCCGACTTCAAGCTGTCGATGGACTCGTGGGACGGCTACCCGGCGTCGCGGCAGCGGCTGCTGAACGGGGTGCAGGCGGCCGGTCTCAAGAACTTCATGGTGCTGACCGGGGACGTGCACACGTCCTACGCGTACGACATCAAGAAGGACTGGAACAACCCGCAGTCCCGCACGCTCGGCACGGAGATCGTGACCACGTCCATCTCCAGCGGCAAGGACGGCGCGGAGCGGCCCTCCAACTGGTCCACGTTCATGGCGGCCAACCCGCACATGAAGTTCTACAACGGGCGCCGCGGCTATGTGACGGTGGCGCTCGGTGCCAAGCAGGCGCGGGCGGACTTCAGGACGGTCGACGCGGTCACGACGCCCGGTGCGCCGGTGACGACGGCGGCGTCCTTCGTCACCGAGGCGGGCGCCCCGGGCCTCAAGCCGGCCTGAGCCCCGGGCTCCGGGGGCCGGTTCTCCTCCCCGCACCGGCCGTGCCCCGTCCCGCCGGACGGGGCACGCGCCTGTGCGGCCCGTGCCGGCTCATCAGGAGGTCCGGGATCAGGAGGTCCGGGGTCAGGAGTTCAGGGGCCCGGGGTCCGGGGTCAGGAGATCCGGGGTCAGGAGATCCGGGCTCAGGGGTCCGGGGTCAGGGATCAGGAGGTGCGGGCGGCGGCCGGGAAGCGGACGCCGATGCGGTCGCGCACCGCGTCGAGCGTCCGCATCACCGCGAGGGTGCCGTCCAGCGGTACCAACGGGGATTCCGTCTCGCCCGCGCGCAGGCAGCGCATCACCTCGGCCGCCTCGTACTGGAGGCCGTACAGCCCGCCGTCCGCCGTGAACTCCTCGGGCTCGGCGCCGTTCCTGTGCAGAACGAACCGCTCCGCGGAGAAGAAGCCGGAGGGCAGCTCGATGCGTCCCGCCGTGCCGCTCACCGTCGCCGTCACCGGGGTGCCCGCCGCCAGCGAGCAGGACAGCAGTGCCGTCGCCCCCGAGTCCCAGCCCAGCAGCATGCCGGTGTTGAGGTCGACGCCCTCGGGCGAGAGCAGTGCCTCGGCCTGTACGCGGTCGGGCTCGCCCAGCAGGAGGTGTGCGAAGGAGACCGGATAGACACCGAGGTCGAGCAGGGCGCCGCCGCCGAGGGCGGGGTCGCGCAGCCGGTGGCGGGGGTCGGTGGGGCCGGGGAAGCCGAAGTCCGCCTGGACGGTACGGATCTCACCGATCGCGCCGTCCCGTACCAGCTCCACCAGCCGCCGGATCACCGGGTTGCAGTACGTCCACATGGCTTCCATGAGGAACAGGCCGCGCTCCCGGGCCAGCGCGACCAGTTCCTCCGCCTCCCGGACATCGAGCGTGAACGGCTTCTCGCACAGCACGGCCTTTCCGGCCGCGAGGGCGAGTCCCGCCGCCGTCCGGTGCGCGGAGTGCGGAGTCGCCACATACACGACGTCCACCTCCGGATCGGCGACGAGCGCGGCCCACTCCCCGTACGCGCGCGGGATGCCGAACCGGTCGGCGAACTCCTTCGCGGACGCGTCGCTGCGCGAGGCCACCGCGACGATCTCGGCGTCCGCCAGCTCCCGTACGTCCGAGGTGAAGCGCGCGGCGATCCCGCCCGTCGCCAGGACACCCCAGCGCACGGGAGCGTTTCGCGAGTCTGTCTGTGACGTCTGTCCCGTTGCCATACCTGCCCCAAAAAAGGTCTCGACCGCTCCGCCTGAGCTGAGAGCATAGGTAAGGATTCAACGACATGGAGAGACGACGATGCCGGACGGCGGTCAGACCACCGAAGGACGTAAAGGACACATACCGCCCGAGCAGCGTCGCTCGGCACCGATTCCGGAACAGCGGACCGCTCCCTCACAGGACCGGGTGATTGTTCCCACACCTCTGGCCGATCCCGCGCTGGTCCCCGCCCCCGTCGGCGCGCCCGCCGGCGCCCCCGTCGCCGCCGCGCGCCGGGCCGGGCTGCTGGTCACGCTGGTGCTTGGCGGGCTCACCGCGCTGCCCCCGCTCTCGATGGACATGTACCTCCCGGCCCTGCCGGAGGTCACCCGCTCGCTCGGCTCACCGGCGGCGACCGTCCAGCTCACCCTGACCGCCTGTCTGGCGGGGATGGCTCTCGGCCAGATCGTCGTGGGGCCCATGAGCGACAAGTGGGGACGACGGAAGCCCCTGCTGCTCGGCATGGTCGTCTATGTCCTCGCCACCGCGATCTGCGCCCTGGCGCCGACCACCGAACTCCTCATCGGCTTCCGTCTGCTGCAAGGTCTGGCGGGCGCGGCGGGCATCGTGATCGCCCGCGCGGTGGTGCGTGATCTCTACGACGGCGAGGAGATGGCCCGCTTCTTCTCCACCCTGATGCTGATCTCCGGGGTCGCGCCGATCATCGCGCCCGTCATCGGCGGGCAGGTGCTGCGGCTGACGGACTGGCGGGGCATCTTCGTCGTCCTCACCGTGGTCGGCATCCTGCTGACGCTCGTGGTGTGGAAGTGGCTGCACGAGACGCTGGCCCCGGAGCTGCGGCACAGCGGCGGGGTCGGCGCGGCGCTCCGTACGATGCGCGGGCTGCTTGCCGACCGGGTCTTCACCGGCTACATGCTGGCGGGCGGTCTCGCCTTCGCCGCGCTGTTCGCGTATGTCGCGGCCTCGCCGTTCGTGATGCAGGAGATCTACGGGGCCTCGCCGCAGACCTTCAGCCTGCTCTTCGGCGTCAACTCCGTCGGTCTGATCGCCGTCGGCCAGATCAACGGCAAGGTGCTGGTCGGCCGGGTCAGCATGGACCGGGTGCTGGGCTTCGGGCTGGTGGTCATCGCGTTCGCCGCGCTGGCGCTGCTGCTGATGACGTCCGGGCTCTTCGGGAACGTGGGGCTCTTCCCGGTGGCGGCGGGGCTGTTCGTGCTGATGTCCGCGATGGGGCTGGCGATGCCCAACACCAACGCGTCGGCGCTGATGCGGACCCCGTACGCGGCGGGTTCGGCCTCGGCCCTGATCGGTACGTCGTCGTTCCTGATCGGTGCCGTGGCCTCGCCGCTCGTCGGGATCGCGGGCGAGGAGACGGCGGTGCCGATGGCCGTCGTCCAGCTCGTGTGCGCGGTGGGCGCGCTCGGCTGCTTCGTGGGTCTCGTACGGCCCTGGAAGCACCAGCCGCCCGTTGGCCGTCCGGCCAGGGTCTGAGGGCTGTCCCGGGCCCCCGGTGTCCGGCCGGGGGCCCGGCGGCCCACCGGGTTCCGGGGGACGGCCCGACGGCCGTCCGGGCACGGTCCGAGGGCCCTCCGGGCACAGTCCCCGAGGGTTTCCCGCCAGGGCCCGGGGGCCCGAGAGCCCGGGGGCCGGTGTACGTCCGGGGCCCGGTGTCCGGCCACGGTTCGACGGCTGTCCGGCCGGTGGCCGGGGGTCCTCCGGGCTCCGGGGCACGGCCTGACGGCCGTCCGGGCACGGTCCGAGGGCCCTCCGGGCACAGTCCCCGAGGGTTTCCCGCCAGGGCCCGGGGGCCGTCCGGGCACGGTCCGAGGGCTTCCCGCCCCGGCCCCGGCGCCCGGGGCCGGGGTATCTCCGGGCCCCGGGTCGGTTGTCAGTAGCGGTGGGGATAGCCGATCAGGTGCGGGGTGTCCCGGCCGTCCGTCCAGCGGAAGAGACCGGCGCCGCCCGTCTCCCCGCTGGGCAGCCGCACATTGGGGGCCAGGTCCTCCGGCGTCGCGGTGGTGAGATCCACGACGACGGGGTTGCCGCCGCCCGCGAGGGCGTCCGTCGTGTTGCGGGCGCTCGACGCGCCGTACGCCGTGCCGTCGTCCCCCACGGTGGTCAGGGTCAGCGGCTGTGTGCCGTCCGGCTCCTCGAAGCAGTACGCGGTCTTCGCGTCCAGATCGAACGCGAGCCGCCCGGCGATCAGGAAGCGGCCGTCCGGGGAGGCGACGAGCTGCGGGTCCTCGACCGGCGCGATGGCCGGCCGGCGGCACCGCACCTGCGCCACGGCCTTTCCGGTCGCCGCCTCGTGCACCGCCCAGACATCGTGCGTGGCCGCGTCCTTGGCGCCCTTCTTCTTGCGCCACTTGGCGAGGATGTAGTCCCGCGCCACGGAGGCGGGCACCCCGGAGGCCGGGTCCGTGTCCTTCGGGGCGACCTTCCGGCTGAACCAGCCGCCGCGCACCCAGAACTCCTTGGCCCCGCTGACCAGCAGGCCCTTCTCGGTGACCGCGCGCACCTCGGTCAGCTTGCGGCAGTTGGGACAGCCCTTGGGATAGCCGAGCGACCCCGGCGGGACCTTGACCACATCCCCGTTCGCCGGGTCGACGACCGCGCTGACCGCCTTGCCGTCGCTGATCAGGATGCCGGGTCCGGCGGCGCTCACGGTCGGCGCGTCCACCCAGGGGACCTCGACGCGCCGACGGGAGCCGTCGGCCGCGCCGTAGATGTCCAGGGAGACGATGGAGTCCGAGGGGCGCATCGACTCCGGGTCGAGCTTCCCGTACGACCAGGTGACGAAGTACTCCACATCGTCCTTGGCGACGGAGAGCAGCCGGGGGAAGCGGTCCGGCGGGAACAGGGGCCGCCAGGGCGCGCCGTCCCAGTCGTGCCTGCCGGTCGACGGGTTGAGCGTACGGATACGGAACCGGGTCTCACCGACCCGCTCCAGATAGGCGATACGGCTGGTCGCCTCGGCGACCGCGTAGTCGGGGGAGGCGTTGTCTATCTCCCAGCCGCGCGCGGTGTCGTACGCGGAGGGAACGGTGAGCTGGTGCGCGGCGAAGGAGGTGCTCCGCGGCGGCTCCGGCGAGCGTCCGTCGTCCTCGGCGTCCTTCTTGCCGCCGAAGGCGGCGAGCAGGAGCAGCAGCGCCAGCACGATCACCCCGGACACCAGGGCCAGACGTACGACCCTCTGTCTCATGGTCCCCCCGTGCGAGCGGCTGCCGGACAACGGGCGTCAGCGTAGCAACAGAGTCTGAACGGCTCGCAGTTCGCTTCCCCCTTACGGTCACCGGCCCCGGCGGTACGGTCAGCCGCCGGGCCCCGAACGGGCAGCGGGCGCGGCCCGTACGGTCGCCGGTCGCCCCGATTCCGTCGCGCGCCTAGAATTCGGCGGTGAACGCCACTCTCCCCACCGCCGAAGCCCTGCGCGCCGCGCTCGCCGGGCTGCTCGACGGGCTGCCGTCCAAACAGGCCGCTCAGGCCGTCGAGCGGCTGATCGTCAACTACCGGGGGGCCACCCCGACGGACGCGCCGGTCCTCCGTGACCGCTCCGATGTGGCCGCGTACGCCGCGTACCGCATGCCGGCGACGTTCGAGGCCGTACGGGCAGCGCTGGAGGGGCTCGCGGACGCGGCTCCCGCCTGGGTGCCGGGCAGCCATGTGGATGTGGGCGGGGGCACCGGGGCGGCGGTCTGGGCGGCGGAGGCGGTCTGGGCCGACGGGCCGCCGGAGACCGCGGACGGCGAAGGCGGTGCCGGGGACGGGGAGCGGGACGCCGGGGACGAGCAGGGGGCGGGCCGGGAGGGCGGAGACGGTCAGGCCGCCGGGGCCGCCGGGGACGGCGGGGAGGGGCAGCCAGGTGGCCGGGGTGGCCGGGCCACCACGGTCCTGGACTGGGCCGAGCCCGCCCTCGCGCTCGGCCGGGAGCTGGCCGCCGCCTCCGGCGCCCGCGCGGTGCGCGCCGCAGACTGGCGCCAGGCGAGGATCGGCGCGGCGCTGAAGCTGCCGGAGAGCGATCTGGTGACGGTCTCGTACGTCCTGAAGGAACTCACCGAACGGGACCGCGCCGCCCTCGTCACGGAGGCGGCCCGGTCCGCCCAGGCCGTGGTCGTCGTGGAGCCCGGGACCCCCGACGGCTATCTGCGGATCATGGAGGCCCGTGACCGGCTGATCGCGGCCGGACTGCGGATCGCCGCGCCCTGTCCGCACAGCGGCGCCTGCCCGATCGAACGGGGCATGGACTGGTGCCACTTCGCGGCGCGGGTCAGCCGGTCCTCGCTGCACCGGCAGGTGAAGGGCGGCTCGCTGCCGTACGAGGACGAGAAGTTCAGCTATGTCGCGGCCGTGCGCTTCGGGACACGGCCCTCCGGAGCAGGGTCCTCCGGGGCCCGGCTCTCCGGGGCCGCCCGGCCGGTCCCCGCCCGGGTCGTCCGCAAGCCGCAGATCCGCAAGGGGCAGGTCCTGCTGGACCTCTGCACGGAGGACGAGGGCCTGCGGCGGGAGACGGTCACCAAGCGGCACGGCCCCCTCTACCGGGCGGCGCGGGACACGGACTGGGGCGACGCCTGGCCACCGCCCGGCGGCCCGGAGGCCACCGGCGGTGACGGCGGACCCGAAGCCACCGGGTGACGGCGGTGACGGCGATGACGGCGATGACGGCCGCACCGGATGTCCGGAACGTACCGGCGGCCCGGAACGTACCGGCGGCAGCGGAGGGGCGGGCGGTGGCGGCGCTCCGGGCGGCTCAGCGGCGCAGCTCCAGGGTGCAGCACTTCACACTGCCGCCGCCCTTGAGCAGCTCCCCGAGGTCCAGGCCGATCGGCTCGAACCCCCGCTCGCGCAGCGGTTCGAAGAGCCCGGCCGCCGCCTGCGGCAGCAGCACATGACGCCCGTCGCTCACCGCGTTCAGACCGAACGCCCCGGCGTCCGTCGCGTCGGCGAGGAGCGCGTCGGGGAAGAGCCGGGCCAGCACGGCCCGGCTGCCGGGGGAGAAGGCGTCGGGGTGGTACATGATCTCGTCGGTCCTGTCGTCCAGCACACAGAGCGCCGTGTCCAGGTGGTAGTAGCGCGGATCGACCAGATCCAGCCCGATCACCGGGCGGCCGAAGAACTCCTGTGCCTCGCCGTGGGAGAGCGGGCTGGACCGGAAGCCGCGCCCGGCCAGCAGCCAGGAGGCGGTGACCGCGAAATCCCCCTCCCCTTCGTTGATGTGCGTGGGCTCGCGGATGTCGGTGAAACCGTGGCCGCGGAACCACTCCAGATGCGCCTCGGCCTCACGGTGGCGTTCCTGATGGGCGAAGCGCGCGCCGAGCACCCGGCCGTCGATGACCGTGGCGCCGTTCGCGGAGAACACCATGTCGGGGAGGCCGGGCAGGGGGTCCAGCAGCGCGACGGAGTGGCCGAGCGCGACATAGCGGTCCCGGAGGTCCTCCCACTGGGCGAGGGCGACCGGCAGATCGACGGGCTTGGCCGGATCCATCCAGGGGTTGATCGAGTACGTCACCCCGAAGTGGTGGGGCGGGCACATGAGATAGCGGCGGGGCGAGGCGTCACGAGGCAACGGGGGCTCCTCACGAGCGGCGATGTGCACGACGTATGTCGGCAAAAGTCATATTCCGCCTCAAGGGGCCCGAGCGCTGTGATCCGTTCGGGTGATTCGCTCCGTGAGGCGCGTCGATTCGCCCCGGCAGATCAAGACGATACGTCTCGCCTTACGGGTTGATAGGTTCGGCGCCATGGCCGAGACCAGGGGACCCGACTCCGCGCGGCGCAGCGAACGGTCGCGCCGGGCGATCTACGACGCGGCGCTCGCGCTGGTGGGCGAGGCCGGGTACGCGCGGACGACGATCGAGGGCATCGCGGCCCGCGCCGGGGTCGGCAAGCAGACGATCTACCGCTGGTGGCCGTCGAAGGGCGCCGTCCTCCTGGAGGCCTTCCTCGATCTCGCCGACCGGGCGGCGCGGGCGGCGGGCGGCGGGGAGACGGGCGGCGGGGAGACGGAGTACGAGATCCCCGACACGGGCGATCTGGAGGCCGATCTCAAGACGGTCCTGCGGGCCACGGTGGACGAGATGAACGACCCGGTGTTCGAGGCGCCCAGCCGGGCGCTCGCCGCCGAGGGGATCGTCGACGCGGCCCTGGGCGCGGAGTTCACACGGAAGCTGCTCGAACCGCAGCTCCGGCTCTATGTGCGGCGGCTGGAGGCCGCGCGGGAGGCCGGGGGCGTACGGCAGGAGATCGACCTCCGTATCGCCCTGGAACTGCTCGTCGGGCCGGTCGCCCACCGCTGGCTGCTCCGAACGCTCCCGCTGACGCACGCGTACGCGGACGCGGTGGTCGAGTACGCGCTGTACGGTCTGGCCCCCCGGAGCACTCGGGACTCCCGGGACTCCCGGGACCCCCGGGACCCCCGGAGCCCTCGGGACCCCGGGAGCTGAGTCGCCGGAGCTGAGGCCCCAGGAGCTGAGGCCGCCGCGCGCCGCCCTCGGGCCGACGAGGGCCGCCGCGCGCCCCCCCCTCGGGGCCGATGAGGGCCCCGCCGAGAGCCGACGCCGGGCCGACGCCGGGCCGACGCCGGGCCGCCGCCGGGCCGAGGGGGGCGCGGCGGGGGCGCGTCGAGGCATACGGGGCGGGCGGTCCGTATTCCACCGGCTCCGCCCCGGCGAACCGCCCCCGCATACCCGCACATACGCCCCGAAGAGACCCGTGGCGGGGGCCCCGGACGGATACCCCGGTGGGGAAGCACGTCCACCCGAGGAGCAGGATGGTGGGACCATGGAACTGTCCACAGGGGCGAGCACGAGGTGTGAGGGGATAGATGGGCGACGATTTCGGCCGCTACCGCGGCACGGAGAGCAGGATTCCCCACTGGCTGCGCAGGCGTCCCAAGAGGGGTACGGACAGCTCCGCGCCCGACGGTGACACGGCCGGCCGGGAGGCGCTGCTCCTCGCCGTCGCCGACGCCGGTATGCCCGTCTCGCCCGCCGCGCATCCGGTCGGCTTCCGATGTTCGTGCGAACGCATCGGCTGTCCGACGCCCGCCCGCCACCCTCTCTCGTTCGCCTGGCACACCCAGTCCACGACGGACCGGGCCCAGATCGAACGCTGGGCGCGCAATCAGCCCCAGGCCAACTTCATCACCGCGACCGGCACGGTCCACGATGTGCTGGACGTCCCGCTGGAAGCGGGGAGCCGCGCGCTGGAACGGCTGCTGGAGCTGTCCATCGACGTGGGTCCGGTGGCCGACTCCGGCGAGGACCGGATGCTCTTCTTCACGGCCACCCGGGGCACGCCGGAGGACGAGGACGAGTGGTGGCCCTGTGAACTGGACTGTCACCCCGAGACGATGGACGAGCATCCCGGTCTGCGCTGGCACTGCCGGGGCAGCTATGTGCTCGTACCCCCCGCCCGGCTCCCCGGCGAGCTGTCCGTGCGGTGGCTGCGCGGGCCGGAACATCCGCTGCCCGACCCGCTGACCCTGCTGGAGACCCTCACCGACGCGTGCGCGCGGTACGCGGGGGAGAACCAGGAGATGGACCACCACGCGGTGGCCTGGCCCCTCGGCCGCTGAGCCCTCGGGCGCCGACCCCTCGGCCGCCGACGGATCCGCACGGCCCCCAGGCCCCGCACGGACCCTTCCTACGCTTTCCTACGCTTTCCCGCGCCTTCTCACGTCTTCCTACGACCCCTTCGCCGCGGTGACCCCCTGGAGACGCCCGGCCACCACCACCTCCGGGGTGGCGGCGTCGCTCCCCGGTACCAGCACCGTCTGGCTGGACAGCCACTCCTTGGTGATCGTGTTCTTCACGTCACCGGTCAGCAGCGCCCGCACATCGTCGTTCACCTGGAGCCGCACACCCTTCGCGGCCGTCTGGCGTTCGAAGAACCGCGTGGCGAAGAAGACCAGCGCGTCGCCGTCCTCGGTCCGCAGGCCCAGCGGCGCGAAGTCCCCCTCGGTCACCGGCTGGTCCACGTACTGCGTGGTGAGACCCGGCAGCCGGGACTTCGCCGCGCGCTCCTTGCGCCACTCGTCGGTGTGCTGCCCCGCCGCGAAGTGCTCCGGCTTGCCGCTCGACAGATACGAGGAGTACTCCTCGCTAAGATCCTCCGGCGCCACCGACACCGAGGTGCTGTCCGGCTCCACCTCCTCGGCCCAGCCGTCCTTGTCCTTCTTGAACTCGGGGACCTGGCCGGGGGAGAGGATCGTCAGATAGGCCGCTTCCCACCGCTTCTCCGGACCGCTCCGCAGAAAGACCACCAGCCACCGGAAGACCGGGCCGTCGGCCTGGTCGCGGTTGCTCCTGGTGTCCGCCACGAACCAGCGCGGCCAGCCGGCCTTCTTCGGGATCGTGAACTTGGCGTCGGTCAGCTCCAGCGGCTGGTGGTTCGCGTTGCCGTCCGGATTCGTGATGCTCCGGGCCTTCAGACCCGCCTGGTTGATCACGCCGAGCGCACCGGTCACATGATCCGCGTCGAGCGCCGGATCGTAGGCCTGGTCGGCCTTGTTGTACGCGTCGGTGAAGTCCTTGAGCGCCCGCGCGGCCTCACTCCGTTCCGCCGACGGTACGACCGCCAGCTCCCCGTGCACCGTCACGCACCCGCTCGCCGTCAGCGACAGCACCATCACCGTCGCGAGCCCCGCCGCTGCCCGAATCGGCCTTCTCAGCCTGCTCATCGGTCGCCTTCTGCTCCTTGACCCCCACTGACCGTCCGAACCCTACCGGGGCCAGGAACAGGGCGAGCGTCGGGATCAGATACAGGCACCAGACAATGACCTGAAGCACCGTCGGGTCCGGCTGGAAGTTGAAGACGCCCTTCAGCAGGGTGCCGTACCAACTGTCCGGCGGGACCGTCGTGCTGATGTCGAAGGCCTTGTCCGGCAGACCGCCCAGGAAGCGCGCCTCCTGGAGATCGTGGACGCCGTACGCGAGCACACCCGCGGCGACGATCACCAGCATTCCGCCGGTCCAGGTGAAGAACGTGGCCAGATCGATCCTGAGCGCGCCCCGGTAGAAGAGCCAGCCGAGCACCACCGCGCTGGCGATGCCGAGCAGCACCCCGATCAGCGGCGCGTGGGTGCCGTCCGAGGAGGCGCGGACCGACGCCCAGACGAACAGGGCCGTCTCCAGGCCCTCGCGGCCCACCGCCAGGAAGGCCGTGGCCACCAGGGCGCCCGTCCCCATGCGCAGCGCCGCGTCGAGCCTGCCGTGCAGCTCCGAGCGCAGATGCCGGGCCGTACGCCGCATCCAGAAGACCATCCAGGTCACCAGCACCACGGCGAGGATGGACAGCGAGCCGCCGAGGGCTTCCTGTGCCTCGAACGTCAGCTCGCGCGAGCCGAATTCGAGCCCGAAGCCGAAGGCGAGCGCGAGGGCCACCGCCACCCCGATACCGGTCCACACGGGCCGCAGCGCGTCACGGCGCTCCGTCTTCACCAGATACGCGACCAGGATGCAGACGACGAGACTGGCCTCCAGGCCCTCGCGCAGACCGATCAGATAGTTTCCGAACACGTCGGAACTCCTTTCCGAAATTTCCGGGGACTTCCGGGGATTTCCGAGAATCAGGAGAACAGGGACCGGCCCCACCAGTCGTCCTGGTCCCGGACGCCCGGCGGGATCGCGAAGACCGCTGAACCCACGTGCTGGATGTACTCGTTGAGCGCGTCGGAGCGCGCCAGGGAGCGCTGTACGGGGATGAACGCGTCCCGTACGTCACGCTGGTAGGCCAGGAAGAACAGCCCCGCGTCCAGCCGGCCCAGACCGTCCGTACCGTCGGTGAAGGAGTAGCCCCGGCGCAGCATCCGCGCCCCGTGGTGGGAGTCCGGGTGCGCCAGCCGTACGTGCGAGGTCGGCAGCATCGCCCGCAGATCGGGCTTGTCGTGCTCGCGCGCCCTGCCGACCGCCGCGCCCTCGCCCTTGTCCCGGCCGAAGACGTCCTCCTGCTCCTGGAGCGACGTACGGTCCCAGGACTCGATCCGCATCGAGATCCGGCGGGCGACCAGATAGGAACCGCCCGCCATCCAGGCGGGGCCGTCCTTCTCCGCCACCCAGACATGTTCGGCCAGGGCGGTCCCGTCGGCGCCGTCGATATTGCCGGTGCCGTCCTTGAAGCCGAAGAGATTGCGCGGGGTCTGGGCGTGCGGAGTGGTCGACGACGTCTTGCCGAAGCCGAGCTGCGACCAGCGCACCGCGGCCTTGCCGAAGCCGATCCTGGCCAGATTGCGGATCGCGTGCACGGCGACCTGGGGATCGTCCGCACACGCCTGGACACAGAGATCGCCCCCGCCGCGCGCGGGGTCGAGATGGTCGCCGGGGAACTTTGGCAGCTCGACCAGCGCGGCCGGGCGGCGCTCCGTCAGCCCGAACCGGTCCCCGGCGAAGAGCGACGGGCCGAAGCCGACCGTCAGGGTGAGCCGGGACGGCTTGAGGCCCAGGGCCTCACCCGTGTCGTCGGGCGGCGCCTCGGCGAGTCCGCCGTACGCGCCCTCGCCGACCGTGTGCCCCGCCGTCATCCGCTCGGCGGCCCGGGTCCAGTCCTTGAGCAGCCGGACCAGTTCCGCGCGGTCCTCGGTCGTCACATCGAACGCGGCGAAGTGGAGCCGGTCCTGGACGGCGGTGGCGATACCCGCCTGGTGCGGACCGTGGAAGGGGACCGCCGCACCGGAGTCCGCCGCGGCGGTGGAGCCGCCGCCCCGGACGGCCGCCACGGCGCCACCGGCCGCGGCGGCGCCGAGCGCGAGCCCGGCACCGCCCCAGCCGAGCAGCGAACGGCGGGACGGGCGGTCGCTCCCGTTCCCGCTCCCGTTCTTGTTTCCGCTCCCGTTCCTGTTCTTGCTGCTGTCCTTGTTCGTGTTCTGGTCGTTGTCCGTCATCGCACGCGAGCCCCTGGCCGACCCGACTACTTGACGACCGCGGCGGCGAGCTTGGAGAGCGGCTCCGCCAGCGCGTTGACACCGTCCGACAGCTCCTTGCGCTGCGCCTTGCCGACCTTCTCGTACGAGGTGAACTCGTAGGAGTCCGGGGCGTCCCGGTAGGTGTCGAGCAGTGTGTTCAGCGCGGCGAACCGCTTGTCCAGCTCGGTCACCAGCGCCGGGTCGTTCTTCGAGGCGACCGGCTTGAGCAGCTCGTACGACTGCTGGGCGCCCTCGACATTGGCCTTGAAGTCGACCAGGTCGGTGTGGCTGTAGCGCTCCTCCTCGCCGGTCACCTTGCCCGCGGCGACCTCGTCGAGCAGTTCCTTCGCACCGTTCGCCATGGAGGTCGGGGTGATCTCCGCCCTGCCGACCCGCTTCTGCCAGTCGGCCAGGTCCTTGTCGAGCGTGTCGGCGAGCGCGGTGGTCTCCGGGCCGAGCTTCCCGTCCTCCCAGAGCGCCTTCTCCAGCCGGTGCCAGCCGGTCCACTCCTGGCCCGGCTCCAGACCGTCGGCGCGCACATCGACCTTGGGGTCGATGTCACCGAAGGACTCGGCGACCGGCTCGGTGCGCTCCCAGCCGATCCGCGAGGGGGCGTACGCCTTCTTCGCCACCTCCAGATCGCCGGCGCGCACGGCGTCGGTGAAGGCCTTGACCTTCGGCAGCGTCTCGTCGGCCTGCGCCTGGACATAGGTGCGGTACCCGGCGACCGCGGCGTCCATCTCCGGGCTGCGCCTGACGGCCGTACCGCCCGTGACGGTCACCTTCTGGCGGATGCCGTCGCCCTTCATCCCGGGCTTGCAGACGATCTCGTACGAACCGGCCTTCACCTCGGCGGTGACCTTCGCCCGGGTGCCGGGGCCGATGTTCTCGCGCTCGGTGACGATCCGGTCGTCCGGGAAGAGGAGATAGACCTCGGTGACCTTGGAGCCCTTGTTCTCGACGGCCAGCTCCACATGTCCGGCCGGGAACTCGTTCCTGGAGATCTCGCAGGCGTCGTCCTCCGCGGTGACCCGGACGGCGCCGTCGCCGGCCGTGGCGTCGCTCTTCTCGGCGCAGCCCGTGACGGAGGCCAGGGCCGCCACCGCGGCGGCGGCGGTGACAACGGAGAGACGGACAGGTCGCATGCGGGACTCCACGATGACAGGGTCTGGAATGTAGGGTGAGGCGGCCCTAACTTAACTGAGCCTTACCTTCGTCATCCCCCTTCGTCCAGTGATTCCGCTCTCACTCCCGCTCCCCGTTCCTCGCCGGGATATGGGCAGGTCAAGGCGGTCTTTCGAGCTCCCCACGGGCGGGTCAAGAAACGGTCAAGGCGGCGGTGGCGCCCGGTCCCGGCCGCTTCGGCACGACCAGCGGGACGCCGGTGCGGGGGTGCGGGAACACCTCGACCCGCTGCCGGTAGACCCGGCTCAGCAGCCCGTCGCGGAAGACCTCGGCGGGCGGTCCCTCGGCCGCGACGACTCCGTCGTGCAGCACGGCCGCCCGGTCCGCGTGGGCCGCCGCGAGCCCGAGGTCGTGCAGGACGACCACGACCGCGTCCCCGGCCGCCGCGCGCTCCCGGCAGACCCGCAGGACCAGTTCCTGGTGGCGCAGATCGAGCGCGGCGGTCGGCTCGTCCAGGAGCAGCAGGGGGGCGCGCTGGGCGAGGACCCGGGCGAGTGCGACCCGGGCCCGCTCACCGCCGGAGAGCGCGGAGAAGGGCCGCCGGGCGAACTCCGTGACCTCGGTGGCCGCCATCGCCGCCGCGACGGCGCTCTCGTCCTCGTCCTCCAGCGGGGTGCCGGCCCAGGGCGCCCGGCCCATCCGTACGACCTCCTCGACCGGGAAGGGGAAGGCGAGCGCGGCGGCCTGGGGCAGCACGGCACGGCGCAGGGCGAGTTCGGGCGCGGACCACGCGTGCGCGGGGCGCCCGTCGATCCGTACCTCACCCCGGTCGGGCCGCAGATCGGCGGCGAGCGCGGCGAGAAGGCTCGACTTCCCGGCCCCGTTGGGCCCGACGAGCGCGAGCACCTCCCCGGCGCGCGCGGCGAGACCGACGCCGGCCAGCACCTCGCGCTGCCCGAGCCGGACATGGAGCCCGTGGACCTCGGCGAGGGGAGTCCCGGGCACGGCGGGCGCGGGCAGGGCGCGCCCCCGCCCGCGCACGGCGAGGAGTTCCTTGAGCTTCATACGCGACTGCCTCGATTCGGGCGGGGTGCGGGGGTGGCACGGTGTGCGGGGAGGCGCCCGGGGCGCGGGCCGGTCATGCCCAACCTCCTTGTCTCCGGCGCGTTCTGCGCAGCAGCCAGAAGAAGAACGGGCTGCCGAAGAGCGCGGTCAGGACGCCGAGGGGGAGTTCCGCCGGGGCGGCGACCGTACGGGCCGCCAGATCGCCCGCGACCAGGACCACCGCACCGCCGAGCGCGCTGCCCGGGACCAGGAAACGATGGCCGGGACCGTTCGCCATGCGCAGCAGATGCGGGACGAGCAGACCCACGAACGTGATGATCCCCGCCACCGCGACCGCCGCCGCCGTGAGCAGCGCGACGACCAGCACCAGCACGATCCGCAGCCGTTCCACATCCACCCCGAGATGGCGGGCCGGCCGCTCACCGAGCGCGAGCAGGTCCAGCTTGCGGGCGTAGAAGGGCGCCACCGCCAGACCGGCCAGCGCGCACGGCAGTACGGCGAGCACCTTCGGCCAGGTCGCCTGCGCCAGCGAACCGAGCTGCCAGAAGGTGATCTGGGTGATCTGCGCGTTGTCCGCGAAGAAGATGAAGAGCCCGATCAGCGCCCCGGCGAACGCGTTGACCGCGATGCCGGTGAGGATCAGCGTGACCACTTCCGTACGGCCGCCCGAGCGGGACAGCGCGTACACCAGCAGGACGGTCGCCAGCCCGGAGACGAACGCGCAGACCGTCACCGTCCAGTTGCCGAAGAAGCTCAGCCCCAGCGCGATCGAGGCGACCGCGCCGACCGCCGCGCCCGACGAGATCCCGATGACCCCCGGCTCGGCGAGCGGATTGCCGAACACGCCCTGCATCAGCGCGCCCGCGCAGCCGAGCGAGGCGCCGACGAGCAGCGCGAGCACGACCCGGGGCAGCCGTACGTTCCACAGGACGCTCTCGCCCACGCGGTCGAGCGCGGCGCCGCCGAGTCCCGTCCGGTGCCGGACGGAGGCGAGGACATCGCCCAGGGGGATGTCGTACGCGCCGATGCCCGCGGAGAGCAGACAGAGCAGGACCAGCGCCCCGAGCAGCCCGGCGGTCAGCAGGGCGGTGTTCCCGGGACGGCGCTTCCGGCGGCCCGGATCCGGGCCCGGGCTCGGATTCGGATTCGGATTCGGACCCGGGCTCGGTCCCGGATCCGGGCTCGGTCCCGGGGCGCGGTCCCGGGCCTCGTCGTGATCGCGCGCGGCGGGTGACGTCGTCATGTCACCTCCCGTTCGGGTAGAGCTGCTTGACGATCGACCTCAGCACCTCGTCGGTGCGCGGACCGTAGTTCAGCAGCACCCCGTCGTCGACCGAGACGATCCTGCGGTCCATCCCCGCCGGTGTCTCCGCGACCCCCGGGATCCTCACCAGCCCGTCCGGACCGCCCACGGACGCGAGGCCCTTGGTCATCACCAGGATCGCGTCGGGCGCGGCCTTCGCCAGCGCCTCGCTCGTGATCGCCGTGAAGTCCTTGCGCAGTCCCGACTCCTTGCCCGCGTCGACCGCGCCCGCCGCCTCCAGCAGGGAACCCGCCCCCGAGTCGGCGCCGCCGAGCAGATAGACGGAGGCCGAGCCCCGCAGATAGAGGAACGCGACGCGCGGCTTGCGCGCCCCCTCGCGCGCCGGAATGTCCTTCTGTACGGCGGCGATCCGCGCGTCCGTACGCTCCTTCAGCCTGGCCCCCGCCGCCTCGACCCCCAGCGCGCCCGCCACCGCGTCGATCCGGCTGCCGACATCGGCGAGGCTCTTGGCCGGCGCGACGACGACGAGCGGGATGCCCGCGTCCCGTATCTGGCCGATGGCCTCGGCGGGGCCCGTGGTGGTGTCGGCGATGACGACGGTCGGTCTGAGCGAGAGGACGCCCTCCGCCGAGACGTCGTGGGCCCGGGTCACCACCGGCAGTTCCGCGGCCTGTTCGAAGGTGGCGGTGATATCGCGGGCCACGACCCGGTCACCGAGGCCGAGCGTGAAGACGATCTCGCTGAGCGAGCCGGTCAGCGGCACGATCCGGTCCGTGGAGGTGACCGTCACCTCGCGGCCGTCCGCCGAGTCCACCGTGACCGGCAGCCGGGGCTCCGGGGTGCCCGCGAGGGGTTCGACCCGGTCGGCCGCGGCCGTCGCCGCGGACCGCTCGCGCCCGGCCGTCCCCGTACCGCCGGGGTCGCCGTCACCGTCCCCGCCACCCCCGCCGCAGCCGGTGGCGGTGGCGGATACGGCGAGGGCGAGGGCGAGCGCGGAGAGAAGCGCACTCGTCAGGCGTGATCTGCGCACGGAGTGCACCGTCCTGTTCATTCTGTTTGTCGCGATGTCGCGATGTCGCGTTGTCGTGTCGCCCGCGCTGTGTCGCCCGCGCTGTGGCGTGGGTTCCGGGGCATGGCATGGCCTCCGGGGGGCCTGGGTTCTGTGACGTTTTGCCGTGGTTCCCGCCGTCGAGGGGTTCCAGTCCGGACCGGAGATAGCTTAGGTTAGCCTTACCTCGCTTGCCAGACCCGGGCTGTTCTGTATCCGGGTCCGTTCACCTGTGGGAGTGACCCGATGCTGTCCTTCAGACCCGTGCGCGTCCTCGCCGCCGCGCTTCTTCTGGCGCTGCCGGTGGCCCTGCTGCCGGCCGCCGGCGCACAGGCGGCGAGCCGTACGGTGCAGGGCGGCAGACTCGACTGGGGCATCAAGTCCTCGTTCCTCGGCTATGTCACCGGGCCGATCGCACAGGGCGGCTGGGCGCTCACCGGAGGCACGGCCACCGTGGGCAGCCGGTTCCGTTTCCACTCGGCCACCGGCTCGTACGACCCGGAGACCGGAGCCTTCAGGTCGGGCTTCTCCGGCGGGGTCCGCTTCACCGGCCACCAGAAGGCCGACGGAACGTATGAACTCGATCTCACGATCAGCCGGCCCACCGTACGGATCTCCGGTGGCGTCGGCACGCTCCACGCCGACATGACCAGCAAGGCGAAGGGGTCGGGCAGGCTCACCAGGGCATCGCAGGTCCCGCTCGCCTCGCTCGATCTGTCCGGGATCAGCATGGTCGGCGGCGGCAGTCCGGTGGCGCTCGACAACGTCCCGGCGAGGCTCACTTCGCAGGGGGCCACCGCCTTCGCGGGCTACTACACGGCGGGGACGCCGCTCGACCCGGTCAGCCTCTCCGTGGATGTCGCGGGGGCCGGAAAGCCCGCGAGCCCGTCCACGGGCGGGCCCGCCACCGGGCCCGCCACCGGGCCGACCGGCAGGACACCGGAGAAGAAGCCGGAGCGGCGCGAAGCGGGACGGTTCCGTACCGCCGTCGTCGACTGGGGCGTGCGCCGCACCTACCGCGAGTACGTCACCGGGCCCATCGCCAACGGGAAATGGACCCTGAGCGACGGCGCCCAGGACGGCGGCGCGCTCTTCCGCTTCCCACGCGGCACGGGCTCGTACGACGCCAGGAGCGGGACGCTCGACGCGGACTTCGCGGGCACCCTCCGCTTCACCGGCACCGGCCTCGATCTGACCCTGACCGGGGTGGCGGTCCGGGTGAAGGCGGGCAAGGGCACGCTCTTCGCCGATGTCACCGACGCGGCCGAGGGCAGCCCGCCCAGGAAAGCCGTGCCCCTGGTGACCTTCCCCGCCCGGGACTTCACCCCGGAGAAGGGCCTCGCCTCGGTCACCGAGGTGCCCGCCACGCTGACGTCACAGGGCGCCGAGGCCTTCGGCTCCCTCTACACGGCGGGCACGGCGATGGATCCCGTCTCGCTCGCGGTCGCCGTGGACGAGAAGGCGCGGGTGCCCGCCCTGCCGGACCTGGGCAGCGGGGCCTCGGCCGCGCCGGAGCCCTCGGCGTCCGGCGGCGCCTCCCCGAGCCCCACCGGGGCCGCCGCCGGAACGGGGGACTCGGCCGCCGCGTCCTCGGCGGCGTCGTCCTCGGGGGCCGGGACGTACACGGCGATCGGCGCGGGAGCGCTCGTCGCCGCGGGAGCCGCCGCACTCGCGGTCCTCATGATCCGCAGGCGCCGGGGCGCCACGGCCTCCGACGAGAGCTGACCCTCCTCCCCCCCCACACGTACACACACGTACGCGCACACGCACACACGTGGCCACACGCGTACACGCACACACCGCTCGCGCACCACACGCGCCCCGCACGGAACCCGTGCGCCCCCCATACCACTTCACCGCACCACACCATCGAGGAGAACCCCGACCATGGCAGCCACACGCCGCCCCATCACACTCGCCGCCGCCATAGCGACGGCGGCAGCCCTCGGCGCCTGCGCCTTCGCGATCCCGGCGCTCGCGGCCGGTGTCCCCGCCGCCGCGCCCCTCGCCGCGCCCGCAGCGCCCGCCGCGCCCGGCGCGGCCCCGGTGCTGGAGCTGAAGGACGGCACCCTGGAATGGGGGCTGAAGGAGTCGTTCCGCAGGTATGTGACGGGCATCGCCGGAGGCACCATCTCGGCCGCCGACGGCGCCACCCAGGCCGCGGGCAACGGCCCCTTCACCTTCTCCGGCGGCACGGGTACGTACGACCCCGCCACACACAATGTGACCACGGACTTCGACGGCACCGTCCGGTTCTCCTCCACGGCCCACGGCTTCGACATCAAGCTCGCCGACGTCAAGCTGGTCACGGAGGGCACGGCCGGGGCGATCGAGGCGGACGTCACCCTCAACGGCGCGACGCAGGACGACATCGAACTCGCCTCGATCGATCTGGCGGGCATCCGCCCGGAGACGGGCAGCGGCTCGATGGTCTTCAGGGACATCCCGGCCACCCTGACCGCCGACGGCGCGAAGGCCTTCAACGGGATGTACGCGGAAGGCACGGTGCTGGACAGGGCGACGCTCGCCGTCGGGTACTCCACGGGCGGTGGCACCCCGACCCCGACCCCGCCGGTGAGCCCCACCCCCACCCCGACCCCGTCCAGCCCGACCCCCACGCCCAGCACGACCCCGCCCACCCAGCCGCCGACCGGCGAGCCGACCCCGACCCCGACGGCCTCCGCGCCCACGACGCCTCCGGCGGCCGAGGACGGGGCGATCGTCGACGGCAATCTCGACTGGGGCGTCAAGGAGTCCTTCCGCTCGTACATCACCGGCCCGATCGCCCGGGGCAAGGTCGAACTCGGCGACGGCGCCGCCCCGTCGGGGGCGGCCTACCGCTTCCCCGAGGGCACCGGTTCGTTCGACGCCGACGCGCAGACCCTCTCCGCGTCCTTCGGCGGCACGGTCCGCTTCCTCGGCCACGAGGAGGCCGGGGAGTATGTCCTCGACCTCAGGCTCAGCGGTCTGCGCGTCGAGGTGGCGGGCGGCAGGGGCACGCTCGTCGCCGATGTCGCCACCAAGGACCGCGAGACGCACGAGGTCGCCACGTACCAGGACCTGACCGTCGCCACGCTGGACCTCCCGGCCGGTGAACTGGCCGCCGAGGACGGTGTGGTGCCCCTGAGCGGCGTACCCGCGACCCTCACGGCCGACGGCACCAAGGCCTTCGGCGGGATGTATCCGGCGGGCACGGGCCTGGACCCGCTGACTCTCGCGGTCTCGCTCGACGAGGACGCGGATCTGCCGGGCGGCACGGGCGGTACGGGCGGCGGCTCGGGCGGCACCGGTGGTACGGGCGGTGCGGGCGGTACGGGTGGTTCCGGCACGGCCGGCGCCGGCGGCTCGGGAACGGTGGGCGGCGGCACGGTCGGTGGCGGTACGGTCGGCGGCTCCGGCGCCCTCGCCTCCACCGGCTCCGACCTTCCGGCCGGCTCGCTGCTGGGCGCCGCGGCGGCCATCGCCGCGGGGGGCGCGGCCGCGGTGTTCGTGGCCAGGCGCCGCCGTACGGCGCAGGAGGAGATCGCGTAACTCGCGCCGCGCCGCGCGTGCGTGACGCGCGCGCCGCTGCCGGACGGGGCCGTACCGCCGACGGGGCCGTACTGCCGACGGGGCCGTACCGCCGAGAGGGCCGTGCCGCCGAGGGGGCGGTACGGCCCGCTCCGTGTGGCTCCGCGCCGGTCCGGGTCCGTACCGGTGCCCCGTGATGCTTGAATGCCGGGGTGACTGACATCGACGTACTCAGCGTCTTCTGCGGTGCCGACGGCCGACACGGCAATACGCTCGGCGTCGTCCGCGAAGGGCGGCGCCACCCCGACCGGGCGGCGCGGCAGGCGCTCGCCGCCCGGCTCGGTTACAGCGAGACCGTGTTCGTCGACGACCCCGAGCGCGGAGTGGTCGACATCTACACCCCGGGGCTGCGGCTGCCGTTCGCCGGACATCCGCTCGTGGGCGCCGCCTGGCTGCTCGATCTGGAGACCGTGAACCCGCCCGCGGGCGAGGTGTGGGTCCGTCAGGACGGCGAGTTCACCTGGATCACGGCGCGGCCCGAGTGGGCCCCGCCGCGCACCCTGCGCCAGTACGCCACCGCCGCCGAGGTCGACGCGCTGCCCGCCCCGCCGCCCGGCGAGGGCTGGCTCTACGCGTGGGCCTGGCAGGACGAGGCGGCGGGCCGGATCAGGGCCCGCGCGTTCCCCCGCCGTGACGACGGCATCGTGGAGGACGAGGCGACCGGCGCGGCGGCCCTGCTGCTCACGGCCCAACTGGGCCGGGCCCTCAACATCATCCAGGGCCGGGGATCGCAGTTGATCACGGCTCCCGGCCCCGACGGCACGATCGAGATAGGCGGCCGCGTACGGCTGCTGACGGCGCACTGAACCACGGCCGCCGACCGAACTCGGCCCCGAACGCGGCCCCGAGCGTGGCTCCGTGTGTCGGCCCCGGGCACGGCCCCGAACTCGGCCCCAATCACGGCCCCGAACGCGGCCCCGAGCGTGGCTCCGTGTGTCGGCCCCGGGCACGGCCCCGAACTCGGCCCCAATCACGGTCCCAATCACGGCCCCGGGGCCGAGTCGCGCCCCCGGGCCGTCCCGTCGTCCGACGGCTCCGGACCCGCTCAACGGCTCCGCACCCACCAGACGACCCCCGTCAGGACCGCGGCCCCCGCCGCCGAGGCCAGTCCGCGTACCGCGCTGAACATGGCCGCCCGTCCGAGCCTGCGCACCGTGCCGCGCTTGTTCTTCCTCATGGGAACCCCCAGATCCGTGGCCCGGCCCGGCGCCGGGGCACGGAATGAAGACTCCGGGGACGGCCCACCGCCCGTCAGGAAGGCGGGGCACTACGGGCGAACCCGCTCTAAGCTGCTGGCCACGACGTTGCCCGCAGCCGCCCGCTGCGGGCGCTTCCGGGCTCGGGGAGAGGCACGAGGAGGCCCGTCATCACCACGGGGGACGCACGCAGGCTGTACGACGAACTGTCCGTGCTCAAGAAACGGGCCCAGGACGCCAGGCGAGCCGCTCGGCTGCCGTACTCGCACCACGAGATGGCGAGTGCGCTGGCCAAGCCGCCCTATCTGAGCGTCATCCACAACCAGGCCATCAGCCGTTGGCTGCCCGAGGACCCGGCGAAGGCCCAGGTGCCCCGCGATCCCGACGTGGTCTGGGCCCTGGTGCGCCTGTGGTGCGACTGGGCCGGGGAGAAGCAAGCGGACGAGCGGTACTGGCGGACCCTCGTCGACCGGGCACAGCCCGCCCGGAACACCGGGGGACCCACCGGCCGCGCCCACGCCGTCGAGCGGGACGGACCGGTCACCGAACCGGACGACCCATGGGCCCGTCTGGTCGAGACCTCCCCGGTCTGGGGCTACGCGTCCGAGGACTTCGACCATCTGCCGCTCAAGGAACAGGCCGTGACGGCCGCCCTCCGGCTGGCCGCTCTGCGCGACGAGGCGGAGAGCGAGCTGACCGAGGACCCGTGGTGGGACGGCCAACTCGCCCAGCGGATCGGCAAGTCCCTGCTGCTCGCCCTGAAGACGGCGCGCAAGCCGCAGGACAGCACGCCCGTCGCCCTCCTGCCCGGGGAGGCCGCGCTGCTCGCCCTGCTGCCGCTGCTCCACCATGTGTCCACGGCCCTGCTGGCGGCCCGGCTGCGGACCGTGGGGCCCACGGACCTCGGGCGGCCCGCGTCCGACACCACACCCGAGCATGACGACACCCCCGAACGCGGGGCGTTCGCCGGCTTCGTGCGGAGACAGGGATACGACCGGCTGGTGCGCCGGGCGGAGCTGCCCGCTCTCCGGGGCCGGAACAGGGGCAGGGCGCAGATCGGCTGGTGGCTTTACCACCAGTGGCTGGTCCAGGACGGTCTGCTCGATCACACGAAGACCGTCAGGGCCATGCTGTCGGCGGCCGGCCGGGGAGACGACTCCGCGATCTGGCAGGTGCTCGGTGAACGCCGGGTGGCCAGGCTGCTCGGTGCCCCCCGCCTCAAACTCAACGAACTGTGTGACAGCACGTCGGGTTCCTCGCTGTACCGGTACGACCCGGTCTTCAGCGGTGATCTCGACGAACAGCCCCTGCGGGGCGGGCTGGTGGGCGTCCTGTACGCCGTCGCCCACGCCTTCGCGATCGAGATCACGGACCTCTCACCGGTCGTCGTCAAGCATGTCGGCATTCCCGGCCCCGTGGACCTGGACGATCTGCACGGCATCCTCCGGAAGGCGGAGTGGCGGCTGCAACCGGACGGCCGGGAGCTGAACGCGGACTGCCGGCACCCCGCCGTGGTGGCGGCGCTCCGGGAACATGTCACACGGGTGGACACCCTGCTGCGCGCCGTGCGCCACGCGGCCGAGACCCAGGGGCCGCAGGAGGCACTGCGGGGAGTGCCCGGACACGCGTGGGCCGACGGGGTGCGCCACGTCAACGACGAGGGACACCGTGTCTCCGGGAGCGAGGTGCCCCGCTTCCGGCTCGACGACGAGAGCGTCCAGGAACTCCTGATGGGCGAGAACCTCTACGGAGATCGCGCGCTGGCCATCAGGGAGCTGTACCAGAACGCCCTCGACGCCTGCCGCTTCCGGCAGGCCCGCCAGCTCGCCCTCCTCCAGACCGATGACAGGGACTCCTCCTACAACGGCCGGATCAGGCTCGTACAGGGCAGGGACGAGTCCGGCCGTGCCTACCTCGACTGCCGTGACAACGGGGTCGGTATGCGCGAGGAGGATCTGATGGGGGTCTTCTCCCAGGCCGGGGCGCGCTTCACCCAGCAACCGGACTTCCTCAAGGAGGAAGCGGGCTGGAGCGTGCTCGACGAGCCGGTGCGCTTCAGGGCCAACAGCCGCTTCGGCATCGGGGTGCTGAGCTACTTCATGCTCGCCGACGAGATCCGGGTCACCACGCGGTACACGAACGCCGAGGGCGGCAAGGGCCGGGAACTGACCGCCGTCATCACCGGACCCGGTCACTTCTTCCGGATCGACGAGTCCGCGCTGATGGGACGGGAGAGCGGCACCTGGGTGCGGCTCTATCTGCGCGACGGCGCGACGGCGCCGTCCTGTGTGAAGGTGCTGCGGCGGCTGCTGGGCATCGCCGAGTTCACCACCGTCGCGGAACACGAGGGCGAGAAGGAGAGGTGGAAGCCCTGGGTGCTGAAGCCCAGGGTTCGCCCCTCCTGGGAGCAGGAGCCCGGGATCAACGCGCACGGGGGCCTCGTCCAGTGGCGCGGGGACGCCCAGGACGGCCAGGTGGTGTGGTGCGAGCACGGCGGCGGTCTGCTGGTGGACGGTCTGCTGGCCCGCCCGGCGGTACGGCAGGGAGTCCTCGCGGGCAACGCCGGTGACGGTCTGCGCGGTGCGGTGGTCAATCTCGCCGGTGCCACGTCCCCACCGCGGCTGTCGGTGGACCGCACCCAGATCCTGGACGACATCTCCGCGTCCGTGAAGGGCCTTCTGGCTACGGCGGCGGGGCAGTTGGTCTCCTCCGCGGAACCGCTGCTGGACTTCGAGTGGATCAGCGCGGTGGGGGAGGAGAGCCCCCAGGCGGCCGATCTCGTCGCCCGGGAGGCCACCGCGCGGGGATACGTGCTGCGCCTGAACGGCCGGCGCTTCGAGACCGCCGTGGCCGGCTGCTTCCCACCGGACGCTCACATAACCATGGAGGAGGAGCGCAAGGACGCGCCACGGCTGGGCTCCGCCCATGTGCGTTCCGTGGGCGGCGACGCGCCGGACCATGTCCTGCTGTGGCGGCTGCTCGCCCACGGCCCCGGCGCCGAGACCGACGCGTTGGCGGAGGTGGTGCCGGAGGTCACCGATACGGGAGGGTTGCTGACGGCCGTCCCGTCGGATCTCAAACTGCTCAGCGACAGTGAGCGAGGCCCCGGGACACGATGGGCCCCGGTGGACGAGCGGGATGAACCGGGCCGGATTCTCTGGGCCGCGATGCAGACCGGCTTGACGTGCCGTCAGGTCGCCCACCGCATGTCCGGCCTCGGGATCCCGCCCTCGCGGCCCGCCGCCGACTTCGCAGACGACCCGGTTCCCGATCCGCTGGATCTCGCCCTGCTCAGCCGGGCCATGGACGGCCGGCCCCGATGGCTGGACACGGGTGTCCCGGTGCCACCGGGGCATCTCGTGCGCGCGCACGTCCAACTGGGCATCAGCACCCGTGAGGCCGCGGGCCGGATGAAGCGCTACGGCTTCGACGTGTCCTGCGCCGACCGGATGCCGCAGGCGCCGGATCCGGACGATCTGCCGCTCCTCGACCACAACTGGGAAGCGCTGGTGCCCAGGTGGCTGTCCGCTACGGAGCCGGTGGGCCCCGAGCATCTGATCCAGGCCGCCACCCGGCTCGGAAAGCCGGTCGCCTTCCTGCGCGGGGTACTGGCCTCCTACGGGCTGACCGCCCGGCTCGGAGCGATTCCCGAACAGCCCGACGACGACGATCAGCGGCTCCTCAGCCACGACCCGGCCGCCATTGACCGGTTCTGGCTCGATCTCGATGAGCCGGTGCCTCCCGGCCATCTGGTGCGGGCGGCCGCTGTGCTGGGCTGGCCCCTGTCCAGAGCGGCGGCTCGCCTCCGTGCCCTTGGGCTGACCGTGCCCGGCGTCCTGCCCGAGCGCCCTTTTGACGACGGGGATCAGGTGCTGCTCAGCCAGGACGCCGGAGGGCCGCGGTGGTTCGCGAGCGGCAGCCGGATTCCCGTCGGCCATCTGATGAGGGCGGCGGAACAGCTCGGGATCTCACCCGACGAGGCGGCCGAGCGCCTCGCCGCCTACGGGCTGGGTGTCCCCGACGGGCCGCTGCCGTGGCACACCGAGCGCCACGACCTCGCGATACTGAGCGCCGATCAGGACGAGAGATGGCCCTGGCACGACAGCGATCGCCTGGTCACGCCGTACCTGCTGATCCAGGCCGCCGATGGACTGCGTGTCCCGGTCTCGTATGTGGCGGAACGGCTCGCCGTCTACGGGCTGGGCGTCTCCGGCGCTCTCCCGCCGGACCGGATCGAGACGGACGCCATGAGACTGCTGAAAAGCGACTTCGTGGCCGACGGCCCCTGGCTGGGCGCCGAGGAGCCCGTCCCGCTGAGGCATATCCTGCGGGCCCGCGTCGTCCTCGGCGTTCCGGTCCTGGAGGCGGCCGCCCGGCTTCGAGCCCTGGGGCTGGAGGTGCCCGACCCCGCCGCCACGATCAGGACGGCGCTGGAGCGGGTGCCGCGCACCGCCCCGGCCGTGCCGCAGCCGGGCCGGCCGCGTTGACGCACCGGTGCCGGTGCCGGTGCCGGTGCCAGTGCCGGTTCCAGTGCCAGTACCGGCACCGGCACTGGAACCGGAGGCCTACGCGCTCAGCGGAAAGCTCGCGCCCAGTTCGCGGAAGACCGCTCCGTTGAAGTCGAACGCGCGCTTGCACTCGTCGACGATCCGCTGCTTCTCCAGATCGTCCGCCGCCACCCGGTCCAGCAGCTCGCGGTAACCCCGCTTGAACGCCGCCGGGTTGGGGATCTCCTCGAAGACATAGAACCGGACGCCGTCGCCCTTGCGGGAGAAGCCCCAGGTCTTCTCCGCCTTGTCCCGGATGATCTGCCCACCGGAGAGATCCCCGAGATAGCGGGTGTAGTGGTGGGCCACATATCCGCCGGGCCAGGTGCGCGCGCACTCCTCGACCCGGGCGGCATACGCGGCGGTCGCGGGCAGTGGTTCGAGACCCTCGCGCCAGCCGGGACCCCGCAGATGCGCGAGATCGCGCTCCAGCTCCGGCGTACGGGCCAGCTCCGGCTGGATGAAGGGCCCGGCGACCGGGTCCGTTCTCAGTGTGTCCATGGCGCCCTCCAGCGCCCGGTACACGAACCAGAGCTGTTCCGTGTAGCGCGTATAGGCCTCCACACCGAGCCGGCCGCCGAGCAGATCGCTCATGAACGTCGAGGTCTCCGCCTCGGTGTGCTGTTGGTGCGAGGCGACGCGGATGAGCGTGGAGAAGGGCGTGGCGCTGGTGGTTGCGTCCAAGGCGGGCCTCCGGAGACCAAAAGGGGACGGGAGCGGGCGAATGCCGTCGTGGCAGCGTGCGCCGCCGCCACAAGCGATACTCTTACTTAGGTTTACCTAAGTCAATGGTTCCCGACGTCCTGTCGGTAAAAACGCTACCCCGCCTCGCGCCGACGGCAACCTCACGGGAGAGTGAGGATCTCCGCTCCCGTCTCCGTCACCACCAGCGTGTGTTCGAACTGCGCGGTCCGCTTCCTGTCCTTGGTGACCACGGTCCAGCCGTCGTCCCACATGTCGTGCTCATAGGTGCCGAGCGTCAGCATCGGCTCGATGGTGAAGGTCATGCCCGGCTCGATGAGGGTGGTGGCGTGCGGGCTGTCGTAGTGCGGGACGATCAGCCCGGAGTGGAAGGACGAGTTGATCCCGTGGCCGGTGAAGTCCCTGACGACGCCGTAGCCGAACCGCTTGGCGTACGACTCGATGACCCGCCCGATCACATTGAGCCGGCGTCCGGGGCGTACGGCCTTGATGGCGCGGTTCAGGGCCTCGCGGGTGCGTTCGACCAGGAGCTTGGACTCCTCGTCGACATTCCCGCAGAAATAGGTGGCGTTGTTGTCGCCGTGGACGCCGTTGATGTACGCCGTGACGTCCAGATTCACGATGTCCCCGTCACGGAGCACCGTGGAGTCGGGGATCCCGTGGCAGATCACCTCGTTGACCGAGGTGCAGAGCGACTTGGGGAAGCCGCGGTAGCCGAGTGTCGACGGATAGGCGCCGTGGTCGCACATGAACTCGTGCGCGACCCGGTCCAGCTCGTCCGTGGTGACGCCGGGGGCGATGTGCTTGGCGGCTTCCTCCATCGCCTGGGCGGCGATACGCCCCGCGATCCGCATCAGCTCGACCGTCTCGGCGGTCTGCACCTCGGGCCCGGTGTACGGGGCGGGCGCGGGCTTCCCGACATATTCGGGGCGCCGGATTTTTCCGGGTACGGAACGAAGGGGGGAGATCTCCCCGGGGATGAGCAGTGACTGGCCAGACATGCCAGCGAGTCTAACCAGCGTGTCTGGGGCAGCATGGCGGACAGAGGAAGGAGCCGACGATGGCCCTGTTCAAGAAGCGTACGGTCGGCAAGCCCGGCGAGTGGTACTACTGCCTGCGCCACCAGAAGGTCGAGGAGGGCCCGCAGTGCTCGGCGGCGGACCGCTTCGGCCCGTACGCGAGTTTGGAGGAGGCGGCGCACGCGATGGACATCGCGCGGGAGCGGAACACGGAGTGGGAGACGGACCCGAAGTGGCACGACAAGCCGGACGGCCCACGGGAAGACTGACCCCGGCCCTGTCCGGGCCCCCGGAAGGACCCCGGCGCGGCCCGACGCCCACGCCGACCGAGGCCGTGCGGCCGTCCGCCCGGGGCGCTGCCCGGCCCGGCGGCTTCGCCGGATGGTGGTCGGGCCGGCGCTGTCCGGCCGTGCGGCGCCGGGTGGTTGCCCGGCACCGCCGCCCCGGACGGGCCGGGCGCGACCTGGCGGTCTCGCCGGCCGGCGGTCGGCCGGGGTGCCCGGTTGGCCCAGGGCCGATGGGGCGGCGGGTGACTGCCCGGCCGCCCGGCCGGGGCTGTCCGGCCTTGGCGCCGCGCGCCCGGACCGGGGCGCTGCCCGCAACTGCTGCCCCGGGCGGGCCCGGCTCGACCTGGGGGTCTCACCGGCCGGTGGCCGGACTGTCCGGCTGGCCGGAGCCGGGCCCGGCGGCTTCGCCGGATGGTGGTCGGGCCGGCGCTGCCCGGCCGCGCGGGCGGGGCGATTGTCCGGCCCCCGGCCGCCGGGCGCCCTGGTCCGGGGCGTTGCCCAGCGCCGCGCCCCCGGACGGGCCGGGCCCGGCCTGGCGGTCTCACCGGCCGATGGCGGGCGGGAGTTAGTTCGGCGGCCTGGCTGCCGGGTGGGTGCCCGGCCCTCCGGCCGGGGCGCCCGGTTGGTCCGGGCCGATGGGCACGGCGGGTGACTGCCCGGCCGCTTGGCGCCGCGCGCCCGCTGCTGGGGCGCTGCCCGGAACCGCTGTCCCGGTCCGGTCCGACCGGGGGTCTCGCCGGACGGTGGTCGGCCGGGGCGTCAGGGGGTCGTGGTCGGGGTTGCTTCCCGCGGCGCCTCGCGCGCCTCGCGCGCCTCCTTCGCCGCGCGGCGCCGTCGCGCGTCCTCGTCGGTGGCCGCGTCGTACGTCACCAGCTTCGGCAGGACGGCCGCCAGCAGGCCCACCGAGGCCACACACGCCACACCGCCGCCCCAGATCGCGTTACGGGTGCCCGTCCAGCCCGCCATCGCGCCCGCCCGTACCTGGCCGAGCTGGGGGCCGACGCTGTACGAGAGCACCTCGATCCCCGCGAGCCGGCCGCGCAGCTCCTCCGGGATGGTCTGGTTCCAGATGGTCGAGCGGCCCAGCCCGCTGAGCATGTCGCCCGCGCCCGCGAACGCCAGGCACACCAGCACCGCCCAGACGTTCGAGAACCAGCCCGCGGCCGTGATCGCCAGCCCCCATCCCGCCGCGCCGAACACCACGAAGAGCCCGTGCCGCCGCACCCGCGAGGTCCAGCCGCTGGTCAGGGCGAGCACCGCCGAGCCGACCGACCCCGCCGCGTACATCAGCCCCAGCGACCACTCCGCGTCCAGCTCGTCCGCGAGGAACGGGAAGATCGTGTTCGGGAAGGCGAAGAACATGGCGGCCAGATCGATCGCGTACGTCCCCAGCAGCACCGGTCTGCTCCAGGCGTACCGCGCGCCCTCGGCTATGCCCCGCAGGGACGGCTTCTCCGCGTCGTGCGCCGCGGGCGCCGCCGACAGCCGGGTGCAGAGCAGTACGGAGGCGACGAAGCACAGGATGGTCAGCCCGTACGCCGTCGCGTGACCGGCGAACGCCACGACGAGCCCCGCCAGCGACGGCCCCGCGATCGAGCCGGCCTGCCAGCGCACGGCGTTGAGCGCCGCGGCGGCGGTGAGCTGGTCGTGCGGAACGATCCTGGCCATCATCGAGTCCAGCGCCGGGCGCTGGAGACCCGCCAGCGCGGACACCCCGCCCGCGACGACGTACAGGGGCCACAGCATCGGCCGCGGCAGCAGCGCGTTCACCAGGAGGACGGCCGCCAGCAGCCCGAGGCCCGCCTCGGTGAGCAGGATGACCTTGCGCCGGTCGACGGCGTCGGCGAGGGCACCCCCGTACAGCCCGAAGACGATCAGGGGGACCAGTTCCACCAGACCCATCGCGCCGACGGCGAGCGGGGAGCCGGTCAGATCCTTGATCTGGAGCGGCAGCGCGACCATCGCCATGAAACTGCCGACGGTCGTCACCAGCCCCTGCACCCAGAGCAGCCGGAAATCCCGGGAGGAACGCAGAGGGGAGAGATCCGGCAGGATCGCGCCGAGCTTCTTGGTCACGAGCGGCCATGTTCCGTGCTGGTGGAGGACGAGGGCAACCGGATTTTACGGGGCCGCCCCGCGGAACCGGCCGACGACCGAAACCCGGGCCCCGGACCCCGCGCCACCCCGGAACCCGGACCGCGCGCCACCCCGAATCCCGGGCCCCGGACCCCGCGCCACCCCGGGCCCCCGGCCACGCGCCACCCCGGGCCCCCGGCCACGCGCCACCCCGGGCCCCGGACCGCGCGCCACCCCGAGCCCCGGATCCCGGCCCCCGGAACCTCGGCCCCGGGCCCCCGGCCGCGCGGCCCCCCACCGCTCACCAGCGGGCCGGTGGCGGCTCCGTGAGTTGGTCGGCCAGCCAGGACAGCCGGTCCCGGAAGCGGCGCCGGCCGCGTGCCGTCGGCAGGCTGTTCTCCCCGGCCGCCGCGCTCACCAGATGCTGCACGGTGTCGAGATCCACCCCCTGCGCCGCGTCCCGCGCGCCCACCGTCAGCGCGTCGTGCGCCAGCCCGCGCAGCTCCGTGTCGCCGCCGTCCAGCGACAGCACCGTCGCCCCCGCCCGCCGCGCGTCCAGCACCCGTTCGAGCAGTCCGTCGTCCGGCCGCCCCGGTGCCACCATCAGCAGCGTCTCACCCCGTCCCGCCGCTTCGAGCCGTCCCAGCCCGACGGCGAGATGCGCCGGATCACCCGGCCGCACCCGGTGCCGTACGAGCGTGGGATTCAGCTCCGGCTGTCCGGACCACGCCGCCTCGTCCACGAGATGCGCCGTGAGATGCCACGGTTCGTACTCCTCCGTACCGACCAGCAGCAGCCCGCCGCCCTGCGGTACGACGGCGGAGCGCAGGGCCCCCGCGAACCGGCGGGCCGCGGCCGGCCACTCCGTACCGGCGAGGACCTCACGCAGCAGTGCGACGCGTACGGCATCCATGGGCCCGCATCCTGCCGCAGTCCGCCGGGGCGTCGTGGCCGATCCCGGACGGCTCACCCGAACGTGATCCTCTACCCCCCAGTAGGGTCGGCGTCATGACTTCAACGGACAGTGGCAGCACCCCCAAGCCCCCCGCCCGGGACCCCTGGGACCTCCCCGACGTCACCGGGCTCGTCGTCGGTGTGCTCGGCGGCACCGGCGACCAGGGGCGTGGCCTCGCCTACCGGCTGGCCAGGGCCGGACAGAAAGTGATCATCGGATCCCGGGTGGCCGAGCGCGCCGAGTCGGCGGCCGCCGGGCTCGTCGACCTCGGGGCCGAGGGGATCGAGGGCGCCGACAACGCCGCGTGCGCGCGGCGCAGCGATGTGGTGATCGTCGCCGTGCCGTGGGAAGGGCACGCGAAGACCCTGGCGTCCCTCAAGGACGACCTGGCGGGCAAGCTCGTCATCGACTGCGTCAACCCGCTCGGCTTCGACAAGAAGGGCGCGTACGCCCTGACCCCCGAGGAGGGCAGCGCGGCCGAGCAGGCCGCCGCCCTGCTGCCGGAGTCCCGGGTCACCGCGGCGTTCCACCATCTCTCCGCCGTGCTGCTCCAGGACCCGTCCGTCGAGCGGATCGACACCGATGTGATGGTGCTGGGCGAGGTGCGCGCGGACACGGACCTCGTCCAGGCGCTGGCGGCCCGTATCCCGGGCATGCGCGGGGTCTTCGCGGGCCGGCTGCGCAACGCCCACCAGGTGGAGTCGCTCGTGGCCAACCTGATCTCGGTCAACCGCCGTTACAAGGCACACGCCGGACTGCGCGTGACGGACGTCTGACGGGCGGGTCCGACGGACGGGTCCGACGGACGTCCGACAGGCGGGCCCGACGGGCGGGTCCGGCGGGCGTCCGACGGGCGGGTCCGACGGGCGTCCGACGGGCGGGCGGCGTGGCCGGCCGCCGGGCGCGCCCCGGGCATGGGGGAGACTGGGGCGCGTACACCCGCGCCCAGGAAGCCCCCGGACAGGAGCCGACCCCCATGCCCCGCCTCGCTCTCTACGCCCTCGTCGTCTGTGCCCTGGCCGCCGTCGCGGCCGTGGTCTCCTTCGTCCAGGGCAATCTGCTCGGCATCGTCTGGGTGCTGCTCGCCGGCCTCTCGTCCAACATGGCCTGGTACTACCTGCGCCGGGCGAGGTCCGAGCGCGCGGCGGCCACGGCCTCCCGGGGTGCCACGGGCTGACCCGGCCGTAGCGGGCCGCCGGGGCCGCCGTACGTGCGTGGCGGCGGCTACGAGCCGACGGGACCGCAGACGAACTCGTTCCTGGACTCCCAGAAGGTGAAGAGGTTCCGGCCGCAGTACGTCTCCAGCTCGGTCACCCCGAGGCCGCGCAAAATCGCGTCGATCGCGTCGAAGAAGACCGCGTTCACCCCCGGGATGAGGATGATCACGAACACGGCGAGCAGCCCGAACGGGGCGTACGGCTCGACCTGACGGCGGATCCTGTACGAGAGCCAGGGCTCGATCACGCCGTAGCCGTCCAGCCCCGGCACCGGCAGGAAGTTCAGGATCGCCGCGGTGACCTGGAGCAGGGCGAGGAAACCGAGCGCGTAACGGAATTCCGTCGGCACCCCGGAGAGTGCGCCCAGCCAGAACGGGGCGGTGCAGACGATCGCGAACAGCACGTTCGTGAGGGGACCCGCGGCGGAGATCAGACTGTGCTTCCAGCGGCCCTGGACGCGGTTCCGCTCGATGAAGACCGCGCCGCCCGGCAGACCGATGCCGCCCATGATCACAAAGATCACCGGCAGGACGATGCTCAGCATGCCATGGGTGTATTTGAGGGGATTGAGGGTGAGATATCCCTTCGCGCCGATCGAGATGTCCCCGCCGTGCAGCGCGGTGCGCGCGTGCGCGTACTCGTGCAGACAGAGCGAGACGACCCAGGCGCCGGTGACGAACAGGAAGACGGCGATCCGGACGTCCGCCGCGAAGTCCGTCCACACGGCCCAGGCCGCGACGGCCGTGACGGCGGCGATGCCCAGGAAGACCGGGGAGATCCGCCGGTCGCTGTTGCGGGAGATGGCGGTGGTCATGGGCGGGGCTCCCCGGGAGGGTGGGTGTCGGCGGTCGGGCGTGCCCGACCGTATAGCGGCCGTGGCCGCGGCGACAGCCGCGGGGGCCGCCGCGTCGAGAACGTCTCGCCGGGCGGCTTTGGTTCCGGGGCGTCCGGACCGGCGATTCACGGGCGACCGGGGCTCCGGGCGAGCGGCCCCGGCGGCGTCACGGACAATGGGCGGATGCGCTATCGCGTCCTCGGGACCACTCGGGCTCTGCACGACGACGGCACGGCCGTCGCCCTCGGTGGCGCGCGACTGCGTGCGCTGCTGACGGTCCTCGCGCTGCGGCCCGGACGCACGGTGCTGGTCGGGACGCTCGTCGCCGAGGTCTGGGACGGCGATCCCCCCGCCGATGCCGTGGGGGCCCTCCAGGCCCTCGTCGGCCGGCTGCGGCGGGCGCTCGGGCCCGCGGCGGTCCTGTCGTCGGACGGCGGGTACGCGCTCCACGCGGACGAGGACGAGGTGGACCTCCACCGCTTCGGCCGGCTCGCGGCGGAGGGGACGCGGGCCCTGGGGGAGGGGGACCCGGCCAAGGCGGCGAGCCTCCTCGACGACGCGCTCGCGCTCTGGCGCGGTCCGGCGCTGGCCGACCTCCCCGACCGCAGGCCCGAGGCGGCCCGCTGGGAGGCCCGTCGGCTGGAGGCCCGCAGAGCCCGGCTCACGGCCGTGCTCGCCCTGGGCCGCGCGGAGGAGGCCCTGCCCGAACTGGCCGCCCTCTGCGGTGAGTTCCCTTTGGACGAACCTCTCCAGGCCCTCCGTATCCGGGCCCTGCGGGACGCCGCGCGCCCGGCGGAGGCGCTGGCGGCGTACGACGGTGTGCGCCGCGCGCTCGCGGACCGCCTGGGGACGACCCCCGGCCCGGAACTCCGCGCGCTGCACGGGGAACTGCTGCACGAAGAGGGTCCTGGCGCCCGAGCCGGTGCCGGTCGCGGTCCGGGGGCCGGTGGTGGCTCCGGTCCCAGCGGTGGCACCGGCACAGACACCGGCACCGGCACCGGCACAGACACCGACGTTGGTGGCGGTGGCGGGGTGCCGCGTCCGCGCGGCGCGGGACAGGGCAACCTCCGGGCGCGGCTGACCAGTTTCGTCGGGCGGGAGGGGGACATCGAGGCGATCCGGGGGGATCTGGGGCGCGCCCGTCTGGTGACGCTGCTGGGGCCGGGCGGGGCCGGGAAGACCCGGCTCTCCCAGGAGGCCGCCGAGCGGGCCGCCGAGGCCTGGCCCGACGGTGTGTGGTTCGCCGAACTGGCGCCCGTGGACGACCCGGAGACCGTTCCCGAGGCCGTCCTGAGCGCGCTCGGGGCGCGCGAGACCGTACTGCGCGGGGCCGGCGGCGAGGAGCTGCGGGCGGTGGACCGGCAGGGCGGCGAGCCGCTCGTACGACTGGCCGAGCACTGCGCGCGGCGGCGCATGCTGCTCCTGCTCGACAACTGCGAACACGTCGTGGACGCCGCCGCGACCCTCGCCGACGAGTTGCTCGCACGCTGCCCCGAGCTGACGATCCTGGCGACGAGCCGTGAGCCGCTGGGGGTGCCGGGCGAGGTGGTGCGTCCGGTGGAGCCGCTGCCGCCGGATCCGGCGCACCGGCTGTTCGCGGAGCGCGGGCGCGCGGTGCGGCCGGACTTCGATCCGGGGGAGGACCCGGACGCGGTGGCGGAGATCTGCCGCCGGCTGGACGGACTGCCGCTGGCCATCGAACTGGCCGCGGCGCGGCTAAGGATGCTGACGCCACGTCAGATCGCGGACCGGCTGGACGACCGGTTCCGGCTGCTGACCAGCGGGAGCAGAACCGTACTTCCCCGTCAGCAGACCCTGCGTGCCGTCGTCGACTGGTCCTGGGACCTTCTCACCGCACCGGAACGGGCCGTGCTGCGCCGCCTGTCCGTCTTCGCGGGCGGCTGCGCGCTGACGGCCGCGGAGTCGGTCTGCGCGGACGCCGACGCGGGCGCCCACGCGGACGCCGCCCACGCGGCGCACGCCGGAGAGCCCGCGCACGCCGGAGAGCCCGCGGGCGCGGGAGACGGCACGGCGGCCGGGGACACCGGCGCGGCGGGACCGGCCGAGGCCGTCGGTTCGCGCGAGGTCGCCGGGATCCTCGGCTCACTCATCGACAAGTCCCTGGTCGTCGCCGCGCCCTCGCCGCACGGCGGTATGCGCTACCGGCTGCTGGAGACCGTCGCCGAGTACACCGCGGAGCGGCTCGACCAGGCCGGTGAGCGCGCGGACGCGGAGCGCCGGCATCTCGTCCACTACCGGGAGCTGGCCCGTACCACCGACCCCGTGCTGCGCGGCCACGGCCAGCGCGCCGCGATGGCCCTGCTGCGGCAGGAGTACGAGAATCTGCGCACCGCGCTGCGCCGTGCCCACGCCGCCCGCGACGAGCAGGAGACGCTCTGTCTCGTCCTCTCGCTCGCGTGGTTCTGGCAGATGCTCGATCTGCGTGCCGACGCCCGGCAGTGGTCGCGGGCCGCCGCGGGGCTGGGCCCCGACCCGTTCGCCCCGCCCGTCGCCCCCGCTCCGCCGATCCCCCAGCGGTGTACGGACACGCCCCCGCCGATGGCCCCCGACCTCCTCCAGGAGGCCCGGCGCGAGGTACGGCTGATCGAGGTGGTCAGCATGGATCACGAGGCCGAGGACTGGACCACCCCCGAACGGCTCGCCTGGCTGGGCCGGGTGGCCACCGTCTACGGGCCCGACCTGCCGCAGACCTGCCGCTTCCCGGGCACCCTGACCTTCTTCGCGGTCATGTTCACCGGCGACGCCGACCGGCTGCGCGTGGTCCTCGACGAGACCATACGGGCCTGCGAGGCGTTCGGTTACGAGTGGGAGCTGGCCGGCACGCTCCATCTGCGGGCCAATGTCCTGGCCAACCGCAGCGCCTGGGCGGGCGACGCGAGCCGGGACGCCGACCGCAGCCTGGCGATCTACGAACGGCTCGGCGACACCTGGGGCGCCGCCGAGGCGCTCGCCGCCCGTGCCGAGGCCCGGGACAAGCGCGGTGAGTACGCGCTCGCCGCCGAGGACTACGTGGCCGCCGTCCGCCATGCCGAGGGGCTCGGCGCGCAGAGCCAGGTCGCGCTGCTGCGCTCCCGGCTCGCGGCGACCATGTTCGAGATGGGCCGGGGCGAGGAGGGCGAACGGATCCTCCGCGAGGTGATCGCCCAGGGCCGGGAGGCGGCGCACGAGGCGATGCCGGCCGCCCGTCTCTTTCTCGCCATGTGGCTGGGCCGTACCGGACGCGAGGCCGAGGCACGGGAACAACTGGAGCTGCTGCTCGAAGTGTTCCACTCCCACACCCTGGCCATCTTCGAAGGCTTCGTGAAGGGGGCCGTCGCCTGGCTGGACTGTGCCCAGGGCCGCTGGGCGCAGGGGCTGGCGGCGTCCCGGGAGGCCCTGGAGATGGCGCTGTCCCCGCTCTCGCAGATGGTCGCGCCGGAGATGGTCGCGATCCATATGCTCACGACCGCCTGGGCACTGGGCGGTCTGGCCGGACAGGCGGACGGGGAGGCGGACCCGCGGGCGCGGGACGGGGCCCGGCTCATCGGCGCGTACGAAGGCCTGCTCCCTGCGGGCCACTTCATCACCTCCACCGAGCGGGAGGTGATGGCCCGTGCCCGCGAGGCCGTGACGGCGGCCCTCGGCGACACCGTGTTCGAGTCGGCGTACGCCGAGGGCCGCGGGCTCGCCCTGGAGGAGGCCGTCGCCCTCGCACGGTCCGCCTGACCCGGGTCCGGCGGACCGTACCTCCCGGGTCCGGCGGACCGTACGTCCCGGGTCAGGACTTCTTACGGAACTTCGCCACCGCCAGCGGAGCCGTCACGGCCGTGATCCCCGCCGCCCACGCCAGCGTCACCCACACCGAGTGCGCGACCGGACCGCCGTTGATCAGACTCCGCGCCGCGTCCGCCAGATTGGAGAGCGGGTTGTAGTCGGTGAAGGTCTGGAGCCAGCCGGGCATCGTCGACGGCGGTGCGAAGATCGACGAGCCGAACTGGAGGGGCATCAGCACGAGCATGGCGACCCCCTGGACCGCCTGAGCCGTCTTCATCGTCAGGCCCAGCAGGATGAAGATCCACATCAGCGAGGCCCCGAACGCCAGGGACAGACCGACGGCGCCCAGCAGCTCCAGCACCGATGTCTTGATCTCCATGCCGAGCAGAAAACCCATGCCGAGCAGAATGGCGGTGGCGACCAGCATCCGGCCGATCTCGACGACGATCTTCGCGATCAGTACGGAGGACCGGGCTATCGGCATCGTACGGAACCGGTCCATGACCCCCTTGCGGAAGTCGTCGTTCATGCCGGTCCCGACGGCCATCGCGATGTTCATGCCCATCATCGCCATCAGGCCGGGGATCACATAGTTCACATAGGCGTCCCGGCTGCCGCCGAGGCTCGCGCCGACCGAGCCGCCGAAGACGTACACGAACAGCAGCGTGAAGACGACCGGCATCAGCAGGACGTCGAACATCGACTCCGGATCCTGCTTGATCTGGAGGGCGTTACGGCGCACCAGCGCGCCGGTGTGGCGCAGATTGGCGCGCAGGCCGATCCGGCCCTCGCCGGTCTGGACCGGGGCCGGCCCGGATGTCCGCTCGGGCGCGGAGGTGGGCAGTGTGGTCGCGCTCATACCGCGATCTCCTCGGGTGCGATGTCGGACACGGAGGTCTTCTGGCCGGTGATCGCCAGGAACACCTCGTCCAGGCTGGGCAGATGGGTGCCGATGTGGGCGATGCCGAAGCCGCGCTCGCCCAGCAGGCCGACGACCGCGGTGAGCTGCTCGTCGCTCAGGATCGGTACGTACAGCAGTCCCTCGTCGGGGACGGCCTGGGTGCCCGAGACACCGTCGAGCCCGGTCTCGGCGATCGCCCGTGCCATCGCGGGCAGTTGCGCGCGATCCGTCGGCCGGATCTGGAGGGTGCGGCCGCCGACCTTCGCCTTCAGCTCGTCCACCCCGCCATTGGCGATGACCCGGCCGCGGTCGATGACCGTCAGTTCGCTCGCGAGCTGCTCGGCCTCTTCCATGTACTGCGTGGTGAGCAGGACGGTGGCCCCCTCGGCGACCATCCGCTGCACCTCGTCCCACACTTCGTTACGGGTACGGGGATCGAGTCCCGTCGTCGGCTCGTCCAGATAGAGCACCGACGGCCGGCCGATCATGGACGCGGCCAGGTCGAGCCTGCGCCGCATACCGCCCGAGTACTGCATGGCGGGCTTCTTCGCCGCGTCGGTGAGGGAGAAGCGCTCCAGCAGCTCGTCGGAGCGGCGGCGGGCGTCCTTGCGGGAGAGATCGAGGAGCCGGCCGATCATATAGAGGTTCTCCCAGCCGGAGAGCTTCTCGTCGACCGAGGCGTACTGGCCGGTGAGGCCTATCGTGCGGCGGAGCTGGCGCGGCTGGCGCAGCACGTCGTACCCGGCGACCACGGCGGTCCCCGCGTCCGGCTGGACGAGGGTGGAGAGAATACGGACGAGCGTCGTCTTGCCGGCGCCGTTGGGTCCGAGGACACCGAGGACGGTGCCCTCCCGCACATCGAGGTCGACTCCGTCGAGTGCCCGGGTGCCCTGCGGTCCGCCGTAGTGCTTGACCAGCCCCCGCACCTCGACGGCGTTGCCCGTGCGGCCGCCGTTGGGGTTCTTGTCGATTCGCGTCATGACCTCAGTGGACCAGCCGCCACCGACAATCCACCGACACCCCATCGACACACGGCTGACAGGCGGCCGACAAGGAACCGACAGACCGCCGACAGGGAACCGACCGAGCCCGGCGGGGAACCGGCGGGAGCCCGGCAACCGGGTGCGGGCGCCGGGCATGCGACAGCCCGCCGACGGGGGATGATCGGCGGGCTGTCGCTCGTGCGGGCAGTGGCTTGAAGGGCGTGCTGTGCTGCCGTGCGCGGGGCCTGACCCCGGCCGTGCCGTGGGCCCGAGCGGGCCCCCGCGCGTACGGCCTGGTGGCCCCCGCGCGTGCGGCCTAGTGGAAGGTGTGCTCCTCCTGCGGGAACGTTCCGCCTACGACCTCGTCGGCGAACGCCTTCGCCGCGTCACCGAGCGTCCGGCGGAGGTTCGCGTACTGCTTGGTGAAGCGCGGGACCTTGCCGCCGGTCAGCCCGACCATGTCGGTGTACACGAGGACCTGCGCGTCCGTCTCGGCACCCGCGCCGATCCCGATGGTGGGGATGTGCAGAATCCGGGTGACCTCGGCGGCCAGCTCGGCCGGGACCAGTTCGAGCACGACCGCGAAGGCGCCCGCGTCCTGGACCGCCTTGGCGTCGCGGAGGAGCTGCTGCGCGGCCTCCTCGCCCCGCCCCTGCACCCGGTAGCCCAGGGTGTTGACCGACTGCGGGGTGAGCCCGATGTGTCCCATCACCGGGATACCGGCCTGCACCAGCAGTTCGATCTGGGTGTGCGAGCGCTCGCCGCCCTCCAGCTTGATCGCGCCGACGCCCGCGTCCTTCACCAGCCGGGTGGCGCTGCGCAGGGCCTGGACAGGACCTTCCTGGTACGAGCCGAAGGGGAGGTCGCCCACGATCAGGGCGCGCCTGGTGCCCCGTACCACCGCGGCGGAGAGCATCGTCATCTCGTCCAGCGTGACGGGCACCGTGGTCTCGTAGCCGAGGTGGCAGTTGCCCATGGAGTCGCCGACGAGCATCACCGGGATACCGGCCTCGTCGAAGACGGACGCGGTCATCGCGTCGTAGGCGGTGAGCATCGGCCACTTCTCGCCGCGCTCCTTGGCCGCCGCGATGTCATGGACGGTGACGCGGCGGGAACTCCTGCCGCCGTACAGTGCCTTCGTGTTCTCCGCCTTCGCGCCGCCGTGGCTGGGGTCGCTCGTGCCGGCGGGGCTTCCCGCGGGAGGCTTCTGCGCAGCCTGAAGAGTCATGGCCGATGGCCCTTTCGTCATCTCGAGGCGCCCTGACGGCGTCCCCGGACCATGTCCATGGTGGCATCCCGAGGCCGTCCTCGGGAAGTGGGTCCCCGCCCCGGCCCCCCAGCGCCCGTACCCGCCCTGTTCGTGGAGCGCCCGCCGCGTCCTCGCGCCGCCCGCCGCGCCCGTACGGCGCGCGCCCCCTCCGTAAAGTTTTTCCAATACGAGACGGTCTCGTATCGAAACGCGGTTAGCCTGTGCGTCATGTCCACACCGTCCGGCGGCGCCGCCGCCGCACCCCGCATACCCGAAGCCGTCCACCGCCGCCGCTGGGCGATCCTGGGCGTGCTCATGTTCAGCCTGCTCATTGTTGTTCTCGACAACTCGATCCTGAACGTGGCGGTCAAGACGATCGCCGCCCCCGAACCCACCGGCATCGGCGCCACCCAGAGCGAGCTGGAGTGGGCGATCAACTCCTACACGCTCGTCTTCGCGGGGCTGCTCTTCACCTCGGGCCTGCTGGGCGACCGTATCGGCCGCAAGAAGGTGCTGCTCTTCGGCATCTTCGTCTTCGGGGCCGGTTCGGCGCTCGCCGCCCTGTCCGGATCCCCCGCCGAACTCATCGGCTACCGGGCCCTGATGGGCTTCGGCGCCGCCTTTGTGATGCCCGCCACCCTCGCCGTGCTGATGAATGTCTTCGAGCGCGAGGAGCAGCCCAAGGCGATCGGCATCTGGGCGGGCAGCGTGGGTCTCGGGATCGCCATCGGCCCGATCACCGGCGGGCTGCTGCTCGAACACTTCTGGTGGGGCTCCATCTTCCTGGTCAATGTCCCCGTGGCCGTCGTCGCGCTGATCGCGATGGTGCTGCTGGTGCCGGACTCCAGGGACCCCAGCCCCGGCCGGGTCGACCCGCTGGGTGTCGCGCTCTCCATCGTCGGACTGGTCCTGCTCGTCTACGGCATCATCCGCGGCGGTGAACTGGCCGACTTCACCGATGCCTCGGTGCTTCTGCCGCTGCTCGGCGGTATCGCCGTTCTGGCCGCGTTCGTCTGGCACGAGAAGCGCAGCAGCCATCCGGCCATCGACGTCTCGTACTTCAGGAAGCCGGCCTTCGCCGCCGCCGTCGCCGCCATCGCGCTGGTCTTCTTCGCGCTGATGGGGGTGACGTTCTTCTCGGCCTTCTACCTCCAGAGCGTGCGCGGCTACAGCGCGCTCCAGTCGGGGCTGCTGATCGTGCCGCTGGCGGCGGCCCAGATGATCTTCGCGCCGCGCGCCCGGCTGATCGTGGACCGGTTCGGCGCCCGCGCGGTCTGCACGGGCGGCATGCTGCTGGTCGCGGGCGGTCTCGCGGCGTTCGCGTTCTTCGACGCGGACACCCCGGTCTGGGTGCTGTGCGTGGTGTTCTTCGTCCAGGGCACCGGAATGGCGCACATCATGCCGCCGGTGACCGTCGCGGTGATGCAGGCACTGCCCCGTGAGAAGGCCGGTTCCGGCTCCGCGATCAACAACACCTTCCGCCAGGTCGGCGGCGCCCTCGGGGTCGCCGTCCTCGGTTCCGTGCTCTCCGCGACCTACCGGGGCGGTATCGAGGGCCATCTCGGCGCCGTCCCGGCCGCCGCGCGGGACGCCGCGGGGGAGTCGATCGAGGCGACCCTCGGTGTCGCGGCGAAGATGGGTCCGGCGGGCAGGCCGCTGATCGGCTCGGCGTACGACGCGTTCCTGCACGCCATGCATGTCACGGCCGTCGGCTCGGCGGTGGTCGCGCTGATCGGCGCAGCGGTCGTCGCGCTGTTCCTGCCGGGGCGGCCACCGGCGCGCAAGCTCGCGGGGAGCGACGAGGCGCCCGAGCCCGCCGCCGCTGCCGGCACCCGGGCCTGACCCCGGCGCCTCGCAGGGCCTCGGCTGCTCCCGGCTGCCCGGCTGCCCGGCCATCTGGCCATCTGGCCGCCCGGCCGCCCGGCCTCCCGGTCGTCCCGGGTGGCCGGGAACGGCGGGCCCGCCGCCGTCGTGTACGAGAATCGAGGCGGCCGGACATACCCGGCGGCGGGACGGAACGGCCGACGGGCGGGCCGACGGGCCAGGCGAAAGGCGGAGCGACGTGCTGGACCAGGATCACGAGAAGGAACAGCGGCGCGGCAGGCCACGCAGCGAGGCGGCCGAACGGGCGATCCTGGAGGCCGTCGTGAAACTGCTGGAGGAGGGCGTGCCCCTGGGCTCCCTCTCCATCGAGCGCATCGCCCGCACGGCCGGCGTCGGCAAGGCCACCATCTACCGGCGCTGGCAGGGCAAGGAGGAACTCTTCGTCGACGTCCTGCGCGAGATCGAACCCCCCGAGGCCGAACTGCCCGGCACCTCGGCCCTCGACGATCTCCGCGTCACGCTGGAGTACATGCGCCGGCGCGGACTGGCCCAGCGCTCCTCGGCCCTGCTGCACAACGTCGCCGTGCAGATGAAGAGCCAGCCCCGGCTGTGGGAGGAGTACCACCGGACGGTGGTGGAACCCCGGCGCAGGGCCACCATGGCCGTGATCGCCCGTGGCGTCGCCTCGGGCGAGCTGCGGGACGATCTCGGGGTGGAGCTGCTGCACGACATGCTGATCGGCCCCATGCTGCTCCGTACGCTGCACCGGCCCGGCGCCCCGCTGGAGGAGGATCTCGCCGAGCGGATCCTCAGGACGGCGCTCCAGGGCGTGAGCCCCCGCGCCTGACGGTCGCCCCCAGGGGAGCGCCGGACGCTGATTCCCCGTACCGTACGGGATGCGGAATCGCCCGAACGGCGGACCGGGTCGCTGTCGTACTCATGTACACACGCACACATGTACGCGTGTATGCGCGGGGCGACGCGAAACGCCCGGCCGGGCGCGGCGATCCCCGGGGGGAGTCCGGGCGGCGGCGATCATGTGAGTGTTCCGTCACAGCCGCCCGTTATTCGTCCGTGATCGGAACCCGCCGCCCCGCGGCCTTCGTCTCCGAGACAGTACGGCCGTCCCCGGACGGCGGAGAAGCGTCCGTACATCCCCTAGGGTCAGGGGCGGGCGTGCACGGCAAGGCAGTGAGGGCAGCGGACATGACGCAGGAGTACACGGCGCACTCGGTGACGGCGGACGGGGAAGAGCCCCGCACCGGATCCCGCGTCAGAACCCTCCTGGGCCGCTGGCGCCGGGATCCCGGCATCTGGCGGCGCGGCATCGTCCTCGCGTTCGCCGCCGTACTGGTCGCCCTGCTGATGATCTTCCACGCGCAGATTCCCAACAGGATCGGCAACCTGGGCAGTCTCACCGAGACCTTCCTGCCCTGGCTCGGGCTGTCCGTTCCCGTGATCCTGGTCCTGGCCCTGGTGCGCCGCTCGGCCACCGCGCTGATCGCCCTGCTCCTGCCCGCCGTGGTCTGGCTCAATCTCTTCGGCGGACTCCTCGTCGGCAAGTCGGGCGTCGGCGGCGACCTCACGGTCGCCACGCACAACGTCAACGCGGGAAACCCCGACCCCGAGGGAACCGCGAGCAGCCTCGCGCGGTCCGGCGCGGATGTCGTCGCGCTGGAGGAGCTGAAGGACACCGCCGTACCGGCGTACGAGAAGGCGCTGTCCGGCACGTACAAGTACCACTCGGTGCAGGGCACCGTCGGGCTGTGGAGCAAGTACCCGCTGACGGGCACCGAGCCCGTCGACATCCGCCTCGGCTGGGTCCGCGCGATGCGCTCCACGGTCACCACGCCGCACGGCCAGGTCGCCGTCTACGTCGCCCATCTGCCGTCGGTACGCGTCAAGCTCCACGCGGGCTTCACCGCCAACCAGCGGGACGACAGCGCGGACGCGCTGGGCGAGGCCATCGCCGCGGAACAGCTCGCCCGGGTGGTCCTTCTCGGCGATCTCAACGGCACGATGAACGACCGTTCCCTCAACGCCGTGACCTCCCAGATGCGTTCGACCCAGGGCGCGGCGGGCAACGGCTACGGCTTCAGCTGGCCGGCGTCGTTCCCGCTGGCGCGGATCGACCAGATCATGGTGAAGGGCGTCGAGCCGACCTCGTCGTGGACCCTTCCCCGTACCGACAGCGACCACCTGCCGATCGCGGCCCGGGTGCAGTTGCGCTGACCCCCGCACCCGGGTGACCGTGGTGGGGCGCCGACCCCGTGGTTCGTGTCGCCCGTGCGGTCCGCGCCGACCGGGATCCCCGACGCAATCCGGTGTTCATCCGCCGGAACAAACGGGCTGAGAGGCTTTGTTCCGTAGAGGTACTTACTACGGAGAGGTCGTTCTTCATGCCCCTGGCCCTGCTCGCTCTCGCTGTGAGCGCCTTCGGCATCGGTACCACCGAGTTCGTGATGATGGGGCTGCTGCCCAATGTCGCGCACGATCTGGGCACGTCCGTGCCCACCGCCGGCCATCTCGTCTCGGCCTACGCGCTCGGCGTCGTCATAGGTGCCCCGCTGCTCACCGCCGTCGGCTCCCGGATCCCGCGCAAGCGGATGCTCCTGCTGCTGATGGCGCTCTTCATCGTCGGCAATCTCGCCTCCGCGCTCGCCCCCGGCTTCGGCTGGCTGCTGGCGGGCCGGGTGCTCGCCGGACTGCCGCACGGCGCGTTCTTCGGCGTGGGCGCGGTCGTCGCCGCCCGGATGGTCCACGAGGGACGGCAGGCACGGGCCGTGGCGACCATGTTCCTCGGGCTGACCGTCGCCAATATCGTCGGCGTCCCCGCCGCCACCCTGCTCGGCCAGCACCTCGGCTGGCGGGCCACCTTCCTGGTGGTCACGGTGATCGGCCTGCTCGCGCTGGTGGCACTGGCGCGGCTCGTCCCGTACGTACCCGTCGACGCGCACCAGAGCCTGGGCCGTGAGGTACGCGCCCTCGGCAACCGGCAGGTGCTGCTCGGTCTCGCCACCGCCGTACTCGGCTTCGCCGGGGTCTTCGCCGTCTACTCGTATCTGGCCTCGATGACCACCGAGGTGATGGGCTTCGGCGAGTCCACCGTCACCCTCGTCCTCGCGCTGTTCGGTATCGGGATGACCTTGGGCGCGCTGGCGGCGGGCCCGCTCACCGACCGGGCGCTGCGGCCCACCCTCTATGTCTCGCTCGCCGCCCTCGCCCTGGTCCTGGTCGCCTTCCGCTTCACGGCGCAGGTGCAGTGGGCGGCGCTGGTGACGGTCGTGCTGCTCGGAGGGATCGGTTTCCTGACCACCACGCCGCTCCAGATGCTCGTCATGAACAAGGCCAAGGACGCCCCGACGCTCGCCTCCGCTTCGAACCACTCGGCCTTCAACCTCGCCAACGCGGGCGGCGCCTGGGCCGGCGGCGCGGCGATCGCGGCGGGCTGGGGCTGGATGTCCCCGACCCTGGTCGGCGCGGCGCTCGCGGTGGTCGGCCTGACGATCGCGGTCACGGCCGGAGTGCTGGACCGGGGCGGCAGGGACACGGCGACGGGGACCTCCCGCGTCGTGGCGGAAGGCCCCCGCCGGGAGCAGGAGCACGCACCGGGCGTATCCGCGCACGCACCCGGCGTATCCGCCGACACCGCGGCGAGCGGTGCGGTGACCGGTGCGGTGAGCGGTGGCGCGGTGAGTGGTATCGAGGGCGGTGTGTGAGCGGTCGTGGTGGTCGCGCCACCGGCCGCTCCGGCCGCTGCTGCTCCGGCCGTTGCCGCTCCGACCGCTGCCGGGCCGACCGGAGCCGGGGCCCCCGGGGCTACTGAGCCCCCTCCGGGGCCGATGCCGTCGACTCCCGCCAGCGGTTCGTGATCGGCAGCCGCCGGTCCTTGCCGAAGCCCTTCGCCGAGATCTTGGTGCCCGGCGGGTACTGGCGCCGCTTGTACTCCGCCGTGTCCACCATCCGCAGGGTCCGCGCGACCAGTTCGACATCGAAGCCGGCCGCGACGATCGCGTCCTTGCCCTGGTCGCGGTCGACGTACAGCTCCAGGATCCGGTCCAGTACGTCGTAGTCCGGCAGCGAGTCCGTGTCGACCTGGCCGGGGCGCAGCTCGGCGCTCGGCGGCTTGGAGATGGAGTTCTCCGGGATCGGCGGGGTCTGTCCGCTCTCCTCGGCGGCGCGGTTGCGCCACCGGGCGAGCCGGAAGACCGAGGTCTTGTAGACGTCCTTGATCGGGCCGTACGCGCCGACGGAGTCGCCGTACAGCGTCGAATACCCCACCGCCAGCTCGGACTTGTTGCCCGGCGCGAGGACGATCTGGCCCTCCTGGTTGGAGAGGGCCATCAGCATCGTGCCGCGCAGCCGCGACTGGAGGTTCTCCTCCGCGAGCCCGGTGAGCGCGAGCGAGCCCATATACGCGTCGAACATCGGCTCGATCGGGATCGTACGGAAGTTGAGCCCGGTACGGCGGGCCAGTTCGGCCGCGTCGCCCTTGGAGTGGTCCGAGGAGTACTTGGACGGCATGGCCACGCCGTACACGTTCCGGGCGCCGACCGCGTCGCACGCGATGGCGGCGACGAGCGCGGAGTCGATACCGCCGGAGAGCCCGATCAGCACGGAACGGAAACCGTTCTTGGCGGCGTACGCGCGCAGACCCACGACCAGCGCCGAGTACACCTCCTCGTCGTCGTCCAGCCGGTCGGCGTACCCGCCGGCCAGCTCGGGCTCGTAGGCGGGGAGAGGCTCCTCGGAGAGGACGACCCGGTCGATCCGCAGCCCGTCGTCCACGACGCCGGTCGGCGGCTCGGGCGAGGCGGCCGGGAGGTCGAGGTCCAGCACCACACAGCCCTCGGCGAACTGGGGCGCGCGGGCGACGACTTCGCCGTCCCTGTCGACCACGATCGAGTCGCCGTCGAAGACCAGCTCGTCCTGGCCGCCGATCATGGCGAGATACGCGGTGGTGCAGCCGGCCTCCTGGGCGCGCTTGCGCACCAGTTCGAGCCGGGTGTCGTCCTTCTCGCGCTCGTACGGCGAGGCGTTGATGGAGAGCAGCAGCCCCGCCTCGGCGGACCGGGCGGCCGGCACCCGGCCGCCGTCCTGCCAGAGGTCCTCGCAGATCGCGAGGGCGATGTCGATGCCGTGGACCCGGATCACCGGCATGGTGTCGCCCGGCACGAAGTAGCGGAACTCGTCGAAGACGCCGTAGTTGGGCAGATGGTGCTTGGCGAAGGTCAGCACGACCGCGCCGCGGTGCAGCACGGCGCCGGCGTTCTGCGGGGAGCCGGCCGGCTGGCCGTACCGGGGCTGGGCGTCGGAGCGGTCGAGATAGCCGACGACGACGGGCAGCTCCCCGAAGCCCTCCTCGTCGAGCCGGACCGCGAGCGCGCGCAGGGCGGCGCGGGAGGCCTCGACGAAGGACGAGCGGAGGGCGAGGTCCTCGACCGGGTAGCCGGTCAGCATCATCTCGGGAAAGGCGACGACATGCGCGCCCTGCTCGGCGGCGTGCCGGGTCCAGTGCACGATCGCCTCGGCGTTCGCGGCGAGATCGCCGACGGTCGAGTCGATCTGATTCAGGGCGAGTCGTAGTTGAGGCACGGGCCCAGTGTAATCGTCTGTCTGACGCGATGTCCCGGGGTGGGAGATGTGTGCCGCCCCACTCGCACGGAGGCCGTGGTGCCAGGGCCGGTGCCGGGTCGGGGGCGGGAGTCTGGTCCGGGTGCCGGGTGCCGGGTGCCGGGTGCCGGGTGCCGGGTGCCGGGTCCGATGCCGGGTCCGGGGTCGGCGCCGGAGCGGCCGGTCCTAGCTGGAGCCGCCCGACCTGCTGGAGCCGCCCGACTTGGCGGAGCTGCCTGACTTGGCGGAGCCGCTGGAGCCGCTGGTCGCGTAGACCTGCTCGCACCACGCGCCGACCTGTTCGTCGCTGAGGTGCTGGGCGAGATCGGCCTCACTGATCATTCCGACCAGGCGCTTGTCCTCGATCACCGGAAGCCGGCGGATCTGGTGGCCCTGCATCTCGTACAGCACGTCGTCCACATCCGCGCTCGCCTCGATCCAGCGCGGTGTGCCGTGCGCCATCTCGCCCGCCGTGGTCTGCGCGGGGTCATGGCCCATGGCCACACAGCCGACCACGATGTCACGGTCCGTGAGTATGCCGCTGAGCCGTTCGTTCTGGTCGGCTATGGGGAGCGCGCCCACATTGAGCTGACGCATGAGCTGTGCGGCGCGATCAAGGGTCTCGTGGGCCGGGATCCACTGGGCTCCGGTGTGCATGATGTCCTTGGCAGTGGTCATGGGGTTCCGCCTCCTGTGCGTGGATACGTGGAGATGAGTTCCGTCCACCCCGAGCCACATCCATCATCATGCAGCCGTTCGGGTGACGCGACCGCTGAATGTGCGCGACCGCTGAACGTGCCAGGGGCCGCCGGTTCGTTTCGAACCGGCGGCCCCTGTGCGGCGTGAGCCGCTTGCCTCCGCCGAGAACCGCTACGGGCCCGTAGGCCGGAACGGGCCCCGTGAGCCGGTACAGCGCTCCTCAGCCGGTACGGGGCTTCGCGCCGCGGGCCTTCAGCAGGTCCGCCATCAGGCTCAGCTCCGACTGCTGGGCCGCGACCATCCCCTCGGCGAGGCTCTTCTCCGTGGGGACCTCGCACAGCTCGACGCAGCCTCGCGCCATCGCCACGCCGCCCTGGTGATGGTCGGTCATGAGCTGGAGATACAGGATCTCGGCCTGCTCGCCCCGTGCCGCGCGGAGCCGCTCCAGCTCCGTCTTCGTGGCCATGCCGGGCATCAGCGAGCCGTCACGGACCTCGTGTCCGGCGCTCCCGTGATCCATCCCGCTCATCCCGCTGTGATCATCGGAACCGGTGCCGGAACCCATGTCCATGCCGTCGGCTGTGTCCTTGGAGCCCTTGGACCCCTCGGAGCCCTTGCCCTCGGACTTCGCCATCCAGGCCATCGGCTCCTGGCCCGCCTCCACCTTCGGCAGTCCCCACAGATCCAGCCAGCCCAGCAGCATGCCGCGCTGGTTCGCCTGGGTGTTGGCGATGTCGTAGGCGAGCCGGCGCACCTCCTCGTCGTCCGTGCTGTCGCGCACGATGAAGGACATCTCCACCGCCTGCTGGTGGTGGACGGCCATGTCACGGGCGAAGCCCGCGTCCGCCGAGCCGGCCGCGGGGGAGGGGTCGGGCCCCGCCCCGCTGTCGCGTCCGGCGGACGCCACCGTCGCCGTACCGGCGAAGAGCAGCGCCAGGACGACCACGGTGATCGCCGCCCACTGCGTACGGGTGACCGAGCGGGCGGCGGAGGTCACCGGGCTCACTGCGCGCCCATTCCACCCGTGCAGGCGGCGCCCGGCTCGGGGGTCTGCGCGCCCTGGACGTACTTCGTGAGGAACTGGTCCACCCGCGGGTCGCCCGCGCTCTCCACGCTGACCTGCTTGCCCCACGCGCTCAGCATGATCGCGCCGGGCTGCTCCTTCACCGGGCTCATCAGCGAGTACGGAGTCTTCTCGACCTTCTCGCCGAGCGTCTTCACATCGGCGTCCGAGGCCTTGTCGTTGTACGTGACCCAGACCGCGCCGTGCTCCAGCGAGTGGACGGCGTTCACATCGGGGACCGGCTCCTTGTAGACGTCACCCTGGCAGTTCATCCACACCTGGTTGTGGTCACCGCCCACCGGCGGCGTCATCGGGTACTTGACCGGCTCGGTGACATGGTTGCGCCCGAGCTTCTTGACGTCCCAGGACTTCTCGTCCTTGATGGGCGCCTTGGCCGCCGCCTGCTGCTGCTCCTTCTTGTCGGACTCCTTGTTCAGGATGTAGCCGCCGAAACCGACGAGGGCGACGACCACGACGGCGCTCGCCGTGATCGTGATGATGCGGTTGCGCCGCTCACGGGCACGCTCGGCGCGGCGCATCTCCTCTATTCGGGCCTTGCGCTCGGCGGACTGGGACTTGGAAGCCATGATGTATGTCCTTCTGCGATGACGACGGAACGCGGATAACTGCGGAACTCAGGTGGGGGGATCGGGATCCCGGTGCGGGGTGCGGGCCCGGCTACGTCCGCAGTACTTGAAGGACGTGGAGGTCCGGCGCGCGGGCGAGCGCTCCGGAGCGGGGCACCTGGCCGGTGGGGCACGGCAGTTCGCGGTGCGGAAGCTGTACGTCGGCGGCGAGGGGGGAGGCCGGCGGCGGTACGGTGAGCACGGCCGGGCTGAGATGGGTGAAGAGCCCGCAGTCGCCGTCGTCGTACGGACAACTGAACCGGGCCTCGGCCTTGCTCACGGCGGTGAAGGAACGGTTCACGGCATGGCTGCCGCCGGTGGAGCCGGGGCCGGAACCGGGATCGGCGCCGGATTCGGGCCCCAGACATATGAAGAGCGCGGCGAACAGCGTCGCCACGGCACTCGCCAGTGCCATGGGACGCGTGCTGCGTATGTGGCTGCGCCGCGGTCCCCCCATGGGCGCAGATCGTAGTGCGTGCGCCCCCGGTCAGCAGCAGTGAGGAGCCCTTCCGCGGTCTGATGACGCCGCGACCGGCTCCGGACGGGGCCCGGCGGGAGCCGGTGGGGAGCCCGGGAGGAGCCCGTGAGGGTCCCGGGGGAGGCTTGCTGTCGGCGGGGGCGACGGTACGCATCGGACGGTACGAATCGGTTCCCGAGGGGGGACGAACCGGTCATCGGCGCGATACAAAGAGGACATGGCCGATCATCCGGAGACACCGCCCCCGCGTGACGGCCAGGGCGAGCCCGGCGGGGGCCGGCCGGACGCGGCCGAGGAGCCGTCGGCCGAGGGCCCGTCGGGCGAGGGCGCCGGTGTCCCGCCGGGGGCGGCCGGCCCGCCACGTGCCGATGTCGCGGGGCCACCGGACGCCGATGCCGCCGGTGCCGCCGGGGGTCCGCCCGACGTGGACGCTGATGCCGCTGATGCCGCTGATACCGCCGGGGGTCCGCCGGACGTGGACGCCGTGACCCATGCCGTGCTGGCCGCCTCGCGGCTGCTGGTCTCCGTGTCCGCCCGCTCCCTCGCGGCCGTGGGGGAACGGGTCACCCTGCCCCAGTACCGCCTCCTGGCGGTCCTCGCCACCCACGGCGACGCGAAACTGGTGGAGGTGGCCGAGCGGCTCGGGGTGAACCCCTCGACCGCCATGCGCATGCTCGACCGGCTCATCGCCGCCGGTCTCGCGACCCGGCAGAGCAATCCGGACAACCGCCGCGAGACGATGCTGCGGCTGACGCCCGAGGGGCGCGGACTGGTCGAGGAGGTCACGGCCGCGCGGCACCGCGAGATCTCGGCGATCGTGGAGCGGCTCACCCCCGGGCAGCGAACGGCCCTGGTCGGGGCGCTGACCGCGTTCACGGAGGCGGGCGGGGAGCCCACGGTCCCGGGCGACGACTCGGAGCCGTATCCCCTGGGCTGGTCGGACACCCACGCCCGCACCCGGCCCCCGGAAACGGGCGTCCGCCACCCGGAGACCCACACCCGGCCCCCGGGCGCGCGCCCGGCGCACAGGTGACCGCCGGACGCATCCGCGAATGACCGCCGGACACCGGCCCCCGGCCCCGGGCACGGCCCCCCGGCGCCTCAGGTCTGGACCCCCGGCGCCTCCGGCGCGGACCCCCGGCGTCGATCTTCGACACCACTTCAGCACCATGGGTTGCGGTCACCTATTACCTGGGCACCACTCGTAAGGGCACTATGGGCAGGTGTCCGTACACGCGCGCGATGCGGAGCGTTGGACGGGGGTTCGCAACGTGCCGGAAATCGTGTGGTGGGATGCTCGTGTGCCCCAACGTGCCCCAAGGCATCGGAGCAGGTGGCCTGACCAGCAAGGATGGGTAGGACAGCTAATATGGATAAGCAGCAGGAATTCGTGCTCCGCACGCTTGAGGAGCGCGACATCCGCTTCGTGCGCCTGTGGTTCACCGATGTGCTCGGCTTCCTGAAGTCGGTCGCCGTCGCGCCCGCCGAGCTGGAGCAGGCCTTCGACGAGGGCATGGGCTTCGACGGCTCCGCGATCGAGGGATTCGCTCGTGTGTACGAGTCCGACATGATCGCCAAGCCCGACCCGGGCACGTTCCAGATCCTCCCCTGGCGCGCCGAGGCCCCCGGCACCGCCCGTATGTTCTGCGACATCCTGATGCCCGACGGCTCGCCGTCCTTCGCGGACCCGCGCTTCGTGCTCAAGCGGATGCTCGCCAAGACCTCGGATCTGGGGTTCACGTTCTACACCCACCCCGAGATCGAGTTCTTCCTGCTGAAGGAGAAGCCGGTCGACGGCACCCGTCCCACTCCGGCGGACAGCTCGGGCTATTTCGACCACACCCCGCAGAACGTCGGGATGGACTTCCGGCGCCAGGCGATCACGATGCTGGAGTCGATGGGGATCTCGGTGGAGTTCAGCCACCACGAGGGCGCCCCCGGCCAGCAGGAGATCGATCTGCGGTACGCGGACGCGCTGTCGACCGCCGACAACATCATGACGTTCCGTCTGGTGATGAAGCAGGTCGCGCTGGAGCAGGGCGTGCAGGCGACCTTCATGCCGAAGCCGTTCTCGGAGTACCCGGGCTCGGGCATGCACACCCATCTCTCCCTGTTCGAGGGGGACCGGAACGCGTTCTACGAGTCGGGCGCCGAGTACCAGCTCTCCAAGGTCGGCCGTTCCTTCATCGCCGGTCTGCTGAAGCACGCGGCGGAGATCTCGGCCGTCACCAACCAGTGGGTCAACTCGTACAAGCGCATCTGGGGCGGTTCCACCCGCACCGCGGGCTCGGGCGGCGAGGCCCCCTCGTACATCTGCTGGGGCCACAACAACCGCTCGGCGCTGATCCGCGTCCCCATGTACAAGCCCGGCAAGACCGGCTCGGCCCGGGTCGAGGTCCGCTCGATCGACTCCGGCGCCAACCCGTACCTCACCTACGCGGTGCTCCTCGCCGCCGGCCTCAAGGGCATCGAGGAGGGCTATGAACTCCCGGCGGGCGCCGACGACGACGTCTGGGCCCTCTCCGACGCCGAACGCCGCGCGATGGGCATCGAACCCCTCCCGCAGAACCTCGGCGAGGCGATCTCCCTGATGGAACGCAGCGAACTGGTCGCCCAGACCCTGGGCGAGCACGTCTTCGACTTCTTCCTCCGCAACAAGAAGCAGGAGTGGGAGGAATACCGCAGCGAGGTCACGGCCTTCGAACTCCGCAAGAACCTCCCGGTGCTGTAGCCGCGGATCGCAGCAGGGTTCGCGTCGCCGCGAACGTGTGGGGCCGGTGGTCGTCGACCGTCGGCCCCGATGAGCGTGGCCTCCGTGAGGCGGGACCAGGGGCTGAGGAACATCAGGCCCCGGTCGGTGGCGCGCTCATCGCTGCCGCCAGGAATGTGATCGCCCAGCTCCGGGCCGCCTCGCCCGCTGCCGGGGACAGGCCGGCCGGCGGGCGCCGGTTGTAGACCTCGACGCGGTCCACCGCCGTCACGGCGAGGATCCCCCGCATCCGGAACCACAGTTCCTCCGGGGAAAGGCCCGGCAGCGCGCGTCCGAAGGCCGCCAGGTACCGGTCATAAACCGTGTTCTCGGCCGGGCCGGTCCAACTGCGCATTTCCTCGGCCGGGTCGCTGATGATCGTCACGATCAGCCGGGACGTCCGGGCGCCGCCCTCGTCGCTGGCCGGCATCTTGTCGAACAGCGGCCCCGCGAACGCCTCCACCAGTTCTGTGACCGGCGGGTCCGGGGTCCGGGCGAGCAGTCGGTCGAGCCCGGCGCGCTGCGCGGCGGTGATGGGCTCGATCACGCGGCGGGCGACCGCGGCCAGGAGCTCCGCCTTCGAGCCGAAGTGGTACCCGATGGCGGCCAGATTCGCTCCGGCGAGTTCGGTGATCGCGCGGACCGAGGTGCCGCGGTAACCACGCTCGGCGAAGAGGTGTTCGGCCGCGTTGAGGAGCTGGGTGCGGGTGTCGGGTGGCGCCACGCGCATACTGTACAGACGTTTGATTCAAACGAACGTATGAGTGAAACGCATGTGCGAAAGAGGGTTGTCGATGAAACTGCTCGTGTACGGCGCCGGGGTTCTCGGCAGCCTGTTCTCCGCCCGCCTGCACGAGGCCGGGCACGACGTCTCGCTCCTCGCCCGGGGCGAGCGCCTGGCCGCTCTGCGGCGGTACGGCGTGCGGCTCGCCGAGGGAGACAGCCCGGCCGTCAGGCGGATACCGGTGCCGGTGGTCGAGCACCCGGCCGGCGGGTACGACCTGATCGCCGTCCTCGTCCGCACCCATCAGGTGGACGCGGTGCTGGAGTCACTCGCCGGTCTGGAAGGCGACGTGCTGTTCCTGCACAACTGGGCGGCCGGCGCGAAGCCCCTGGGCGCGGTGATCGGCCACGAGCGGGTGCTGCTCGGCTTCCCCGCGGCCGCCGGCACGATGGACGGCGACGTGGTCCGCTACCGCCCGACCAACGTGGTGACCCGCCGGGTCGCGATGCCGATCGGCGAACCCGACGGCCGCACCACCCCTCGACTGGAGCGGATCGTGCGGGAGTTCCGCGCCGCCGGGATCAATGCCAGGGCCGAGCCGCGGATGGACGCCTGGCTCAAGACGCATGCCGCGTTCGAGGTGGCACTCGGGCAGGCGGTGAACGCGGCGGGCGGCCCGGTAGCGCTGGCCGACGATCCGGACGCGGTCCGCGGCATGCTCCGCGTCATGCGGCAGAATCTGGCCGCCCTGCCGACGCCGCCGGTGCCCCGTGGGTTCGTCGCGTTGCGGACTCTGCCGGAAGGGCTGCTCGTGGCCGTGCTGCGGCGCTTCTTGCGGAGCCCGACGGCCGTACACAGCGGACTCGGCAGCGCCTCGCCCGCGGTGGCGGCCGAACTGGAGCGGATGGCCGAGCAGGTACGTGCCCATGCGAGGGTCCGGTAGGCGACAGTCGGCTGTGCCTCCTGGGCCGCCGGCCCCGCCCGCTGCACCCGCGGCTCGTCCTATGGACCCACCGGCCGCGTCAGTACCGGCTCGATCCGTAGGACACTCCCCGTGATCCCCGCACGGGGCGGGTCTTCGTGGCAATCACCCTTCTGTGGGGTGTGACCAGGGATTTGTCGCTCATGCCGGTGAACGCGTGGGCGGTTACGGTTGGTGACGGCGGAGCGGAGCAGATCTTCTTCCGACCGGGCGTGCCTCGCGCCCAGACGGAAGGAACGTCCCTATGATCCGCACCCTCGCCGGTACCGTCGCCGCCGTCGCGGCCCTCGGCTTCGGGCTGGCCGGCCCCGCTGCCGTCGCCGTCGCCGCCGCTCCCGTGCCGGTCACCGGTCTGACATGTGACGGGGATACGGGTAAGTGCACGGCGGCTCTTCAGTTCGGTGATGGCAAGTGGAAGGCCCGCTGGGACGCCACGGTCTTCCACCAGGCGGAGCGGGCCGCCGCCGCTCCGGTGCCCGTGACCGGTCTGACATGTGATGGCGATACGGGTAAGTGCACGGCGGCTCTTCAGTTCGGTGACGGGAAGTGGAAGGCCCGTTGGAACGCCACGGTCTTCCATCAGGCGGAGCGGGCCGCCGAGCGCGCGGGGTGGGCCGGGACCGGGCGGCCCGGGATCGCCGCCATGGCGGCTCCCGTGCCGGTGACCGGTCTGACGTGTGACGGGGACACGAACAAGTGCACGGCGTCCCTCCAGTTCGGTGACGGCAAGTGGAAGGCGCGCTGGGACGTGACGGTCTTCCACCAGGCGTAACCGCCGGCATCCGGCAGCCGGCACCCCGGCACCGTGGGGTACCCCGGCACCGTCGTCACCCGGCACCGTCAGCGCCCCGGCGTCACCGGTATCCGGCACCACCGGCCGCCGACGCGGACGGGGTAGGGGCCGATCGACCCGCTCGCCCGGTCGGTCGGCCCCGTGCCGTGTGCGGGGTCAGGACTCATCGGTCCCGCGCGCCGCCCGGTGACCGGACAGGGCCTAGGCTCGAATCCCGGGGTTGATCGGACGAGGTCGACGGGTCGACGGGGTCGCGGACAGGAGACGGTGGATGACGGTGCCGGGTCGCAGAAGCAGTACGTTCATCCGCCTGCTGCGGCACGGCTTCACCGACCCCTCCGCCGCCGAGCGCCTGCTCGACGCGCCGGAGCTGGCGGTCGTACGGACCGATCCGCTGCTGCTCGACGCCTTCGGCGCGACCGCAGACCCCGATCTCGCGCTGCGCGGGTTCGTCCGGCTGGCCGAGGCGCAGAAGCCCGACGAGCGGACGATGCTGCTTGACACCCTGATCACGGCGAAGCCGCTGCGGGACCGGCTGCTGGGAGTGCTCGGCGCCTCCGAGGCACTCGGCGACCATCTCGCCAGACACCCCGGGGACTGGCACGCCCTGGTCACCTATGAACTGGCCGATCTGCACCCCGGCGTCGAGGAGTTCGAGCGCTGTCTCGCCGGGGCCGACGACCCGGTGTCCCTGCGGGTCGCCTACCGCCGCTGTCTGCTGGCCATCGCCGCCCGGGACGTCTGCGGTACGACGGATGTCGCCCAGACCGCCGCCGAACTGGCCGATCTGGCCACCGCGACCCTGCGCGCGGCCCTCGCGATCGCCAGGGCCGCCGCGCCCGAGGACGCCGCCGCGTGCCGCCTCGCCGTCATCGCGATGGGCAAGTGCGGCGGCCACGAGCTGAACTATGTCTCCGACGTGGACGTGATCTTCGTCGGGGAGCCGCCGGAAGGCGTGGACGGCTCCGCCGACGAGGGCAGGGCGGTCCGGGCGGCGACCCGGCTGGCGTCCCATCTGATGCGGATCTGCTCCGAGTCGAACGTCGAGGGGACCATCTGGCCCGTCGACGCCAATCTGCGGCCCGAGGGCCGCAACGGGCCGCTCGTACGGACGCTGAGCAGCCATCTCGCGTACTACCAGCGCTGGGCCAAGACCTGGGAGTTCCAGGCGCTGCTCAAGGCCCGGGTGGTGGCGGGGGACCCGCAGCTCGGCGCGGAGTACATCGACGCCGTCTCGCCCCTGGTCTGGCAGGCCGCCGAGCGTGAGCACTTCGTGCCCGACGTCCAGAAGATGCGCCGCCGCGTCATCGACAACCTGCCCGCGGGCCAGGCCGAGCGTGAGCTGAAGCTCGGTCCCGGCGGGCTGCGGGACGTCGAGTTCGCCGTACAGCTCCTCCAACTGGTCCACGGCCGCAGCGACGCCTCACTGCGCAGCAGCTCCACCCTCGAAGCGCTCGGCGCGCTGGCCGCGGGCGGCTATGTGGGCCGTACGGACGCCCGGCAGTTCGACGAGGCCTACCGCTTCCTGCGCGCCATGGAGCACCACATCCAGCTCTACCGGCTGCGCCGTACGCATCTCGTCCCGGAGGACGAGGCCGATCTGCGCCGGCTCGGGCGCTCGCTCGGGCTGCGCGGCGATCCGGTCGCCGAGCTGAACAAGGTGTGGCGACGCCATGCCTCGGTGGTGCGGCGGCTGCACGAGAAGCTCTTCTACCGGCCGCTGCTCGACGCGGTCGCGCAGCTCACGCCCGGCGAGACCCGGCTCAGCCCGAAGGCGGCCGGCCAGCGGCTCGAAGCGCTCGGCTACGACGACCCGGTGGCGGCGCTGCGCCATCTTGAGGCGCTGTCCTCCGGGGTGAGCCGCAAGGCGGCGATCCAGCGGACGCTGCTGCCGGTGCTGCTGGGCTGGTTCGCGGACTCGGCCGATCCCGACGCGGGGCTGCTCGGCTTCCGCAAGGTGTCGGACGCGCTCGGCAAGACCCCGTGGTATCTGCGGCTGCTGCGGGACGAGGGCGCGGCGGCGGAGAATCTGGCGCGGGTGCTGTCGGCAGGACGGCTCGCCCCCGATCTGCTGCTGCGCGCGCCCGAGGCGGTCGCGATCCTTGGCGACCCGGGCGGCCTGGCCCCACGCGGCCGGGACCATCTCGAACAGGAGATCCTCTCGGCGGTCGGGCGCGCGGACACCGCCGAGGGCGCCGTCGCCGCCGCGCGCGGGGTGCGCCGCCGGGAGCTGTTCCGTACGGCCGCCGCCGATCTGATCGGCTCGTACGGCACGGAGGAGAGCCCGGCCGAGGAGGACCCCGGGGCGCTGGTCGACCGGGTCGGGAACGCGGTCACGGACCTCAACGCGGCGACGCTCGCGGGCGCCCTGCGCGCCGCCGTACGGGCGGAGTGGGGCGAGACCCTGCCGACCAGGTTCGCCGTCATCGGCATGGGCAGGTTCGGCGGGCACGAGCTGAGCTACGGCTCGGACGCCGATGTGCTGTTCGTGCACGAGCCGCGCGAGGACATCGACGAGCACGAGGCGGCCCGCGCCGCGAACGCGGTGGTCACCGAGATGCGCCGGCTGCTCCAGCTCCCCACCGCCGACCCGCCGTTGCTGATCGACGCGGATCTGCGTCCGGAGGGCAAGAGCGGTCCCATGGTGCGCACGCTGGCCTCCTACGCGGCGTACTACCGGCGCTGGTCGCTGGTCTGGGAGAGCCAGGCGCTGCTGCGCGCGGAGCCGATGGCAGGCGACGCCGATCTCGGCCGCCGCTTCATCGAGGTGATCGACACCCTGCGGTATCCGGCGGAGGGGCTCGGCGAGGACGCGGTACGGGAGATCCGCCGCCTCAAGGCGCGGATGGAGCGGGAGCGGCTGCCCCGGGGCGCCGATCCGACGCTCCACACCAAGCTGGGCCGGGGCGGTCTCTCGGATGTGGAGTGGACGGTCCAGTTGCTCCAGATGCGGCACGGCTGGGCGGAACCGGGGCTGCGGACCACCCGCACCCGCGAGGCGCTCGCGGCGGCCGAGGCGGCGGAGCTGCTCTCGGCGGAGGACGCGCAGATCCTGGACGACGCCTGGGTGCTGGCCTCCCGGGTGCGCAACGGGGTGATGCTGGTCCGGGGCAGGCCGGGCGACACCTTCCCGTCGGACGGCCGGGAGCTGGCCGCGATGGGCCGCTACCTGGGGTACGGGCCCGGACACGTGGGGGACATGCTCGACGACTACCGGCGCATCACGCGCAGGGCACGCGCGGTGGTCGAGCGGCTGTTCTACGACGCGGGGTGAGCGCCGCGCGAGGAGGCGGCCGTGGAGCCGTCCCGGACGACCGGGGTGGCGCGTGCCTCCCAGGCCTCCTGTGCGTCCTCGGCCTCCCGTGCGTCCCGGGCGTCCCGGGCTTCCTGTGCGTCCCAGGCCCCCCGTGCGTTCCCCGCCTCCCGGGCGTCCTGGGTGTCCCGGACGGCGGCCGGTGCCCCGCCGACCGGTGCCCCGTCGGCGCCTGCTCCGCCGTCTGCCGCACCGCCTCGCGCCGCCGGCTCCGGCGCCGTCGGCGGGACCGCCGTACGCCTCACGGGCCCGAACACCGACGGCCGGCGTTCCGGCAGCCATCGCCCCGCCGGCCGTCGCCCGGTGAGCCACCGCCCCGTACCGTCGTCCTCCGCCACGGCGCGGGGGAGCTGGTGGGGGAGCGAGCCGTACCAGACGTACGAGACCGCGAAGCCGAACGCCAGACAGGCCATGCCGCCCACCGCGTCCAGCCAGAAGTGGTTCGCGGTGGAGACGATCACCACCAGGGTGGCCGCCGGGTAGAGCAGACCGAGGATCCTCGCCCACGGCGCCCTGGCCAGCGCGAAGACCGTCAGTCCGCACCACAGCGACCAGCCGATGTGCATCGACGGCATGGCCGCGTACTGGTTGGACATGTTCTTGAGGTCGCCCGAGGCCATCGAGCCCCAGGTCTCGTGGTGCGCGACCGTGTCGATGAAACGGGTCCCCGCCATCAGCCGCGGCGGTGCCAGCGGATACAGGTAGTAGCCGAGGAGGGCCACGGCCGTGGTCGCGAAGAGCACCAGCCGCCCGGCCGCGTACCGGCCGGGATGGCTGCGGAAGAGCCAGACCAGGACCCCGATCGTGACGACGAAGTGCAGGGTCGCGTAGTAGTAGTTCATGCCCACGATCAGCCACGTCACGGAATTCACCGCGTGGTTGACCGACCGCTCCACCGCGATGCCGAGAGTCTGTTCGGCGTGCCAGATCCAGGCCGCGTTCTCCAGGGCCTTCGTCCGCTGCTCCGGGACCGCGTTGCGGATCAGTGAGTACGTCCAGTAACTGACCGCGATCAGGAGGATTTCGAACCAGATGCGGGGACGGCGGGGTGAGCGCGCCCGCCGTAGCCACGAGCGGCCGTCCACCGGTTCCGTGGCCGCGTCGCGGGGCGCGTCGGTCGGCACGTGGTTCGCGTCGGCCTCCTCGTGAGTGATGGGTGACGGGGCGGCCCCAAGGCCTTCCTCTGTCTTCACTGTCGGTTCACCCATAGCGAGAGAGTCTGCCAGATTCTGGTTCTCCGACCGATCATCCCCCGGTCGGGTTCCCCGCGCATGTGCTACTACCGCAGGACGAGTTCTCAGCCCTCAGGAACGGGCCCGCGACCCGGACGCGCCGTGCGGCCCGGGGGCCGGACCCGAGGCGGTTGAACCGCGAACCACCAGCTCGGGCATGAAGACGAACTCGCTGTGCGGCGCGGGGGTACCGCCGATCTCCTCCAGGAGCGTCCGCACCGCCGCCTGGCCCATGGACGGCACCGGCTTGCGGATCGTCGTGAGCGGAGGATCGGTGAACGCTATGAGGGGCGAGTCGTCGAAACCGACCACCGACAGATCGCGCGGCACTTCGAGCCCGAGCCGGCGCCCCGCCCGGATGGCGCCCAGCGCCATCATGTCGCTCGCGCACACCACCGCCGTACAGCCGCGGTCGATCAGCGCCGAGGCCGCCGCCTGGCCGCCCTCCAGCGTGAACAGCGACTGCTGGATCAGCTCGTCCGTCTCGCCGGAGGACAGCCCCAGCAACTCCTGGACGGTGGACCGGAACCCCTCGATCTTGCGGAGCACCGGGACGAAGCGGCGGGGGCCCACGGCCAGGCCGATCCGCTGATGGCCGAGCGAGACGAGATGGGTCACCGCCAGCCGCATCGCCGCCCGGTCGTCGGGGGAGATGAACGGCGCCTGGACCTTCGGCGAGAAACCGTCCACGAGGACGAAGGGCACGCCCTGGGCACGCAGTTTCTCGTACCGCCGCATGTCGGCGGAGGTGTCGGCGTGCAGTCCGGAGACGAAGATGATGCCCGAGACATCCCGCTCGACGAGCATCTCCGTCAGCTCGTCCTCGGTGGATCCGCCGGGGGTCTGGGTCGCGAGCACGGGGGTGTAGCCCTGCCGTGTCAGCGCCTGGCCGATGACCTGCGCCAGCGCCGGGAAGATCGGATTCTCCAGCTCGGGGGTGATCAGGCCGACGAGTCCCGCGCTGCGGCGGCGCAGCCGCACCGGACGTTCGTAGCCGAGGACGTCGAGCGCGGCGAGTACGGATTCACGGGTGGCCGCGGCAACCCCGGGTTTGCCGTTCAGTACGCGGCTGACCGTCGCTTCGCTGACCCCCGCCTGAGTTGCGATATCGGCAAGCCGTGCGGTCATGTGAGTGGACTGTACCGGGCGGCTGTCCGATTGCCCACCGCGCGCGGGAACCGGCCGTCCGGAACCGTTCTTGCAAGATCTTGCGAAACCTTCCTGCGGTACGGGTGCCCTCCCGGCCGTACGTCTCCCACCTGCGCGATCCCTTCCCGTCAGGCCTTCAGGCCCCGCGTCAAGAGGGCCGGCCGCAATCGACGGGACGCGCCACAGTAACGATCAACGCTCCTTGCGGAAATCTTCCGCAAGGTCTTTCGGCCTTCTTGCATCGCTGTTACCTTCACGTCCGACCCGGCCCGCGACGGAGCGGTACGGCAGTTGAAGGAGTTCGGATGCGACGTGGCATAACGGCCACCGCCCTGGCCGCGACCCTGGCCCTCGCTGCGACCGCCTGCGGCGGTGACGACGAGTCACCGACCGGCAGGAGCGCGGGCGGCGAGCTCTCGGGAACGGTCACCTGGTGGGACACCTCCACCGTCGGCAGCGAGGACAAGGTCTTCAAGCAGCTCGCCGAGGACTTCGAGAAGAAGCACCCGAAGGTCGACGTCAAGTATGTGAACGTGCCCTTCGGAGAGGCCCAGAACAAGTTCAAGAACGCGGCGCAGTCCGGCTCCGGCGCGCCCGACGTGATCCGCTCCGAGGTGGCCTGGACCCCCGAGTTCGCCGATCTCGGCTATCTCGCACCGCTGGAGGGCACCCCCGCGCTCAAGGACGAGACGGACTTCCTGGCGCAGGCCGCCGCCTCCACGAAGTACAACGGCAAGACCTTCGCCGTGCCGCAGGTCATCGACTCCATGGGCGTCTTCTACAACAAGAAGATCCTCAAGGCCGCCGGGGTGGAGGTCCCCACGACCATCGCCGAGCTGAAGACCGTGTCGAAGACCGTCAAGGACAGGACCGGGAAGACCGGGCTGTATCTGCGCGGCGACGACGCCTACTGGTTCCTGTCGTTCCTGTACGGCGAGGGCGGCAATCTGGTCGACGCCGAGTCGAAGACCGTCACCGTGGACGACGCGGCCGGCGTCAGGGCCATGACCGTCGTCAAGGACCTCGTCGACTCGGGGGCGGCCAAGACCGACGCCACCGACGGCTGGGAGAACATGCAGTCGTCCTTCAAGGACGGCGAGGTCGCCATGATGATCAACGGCCCCTGGGCCGTCACCGACACCTACGGCGGCGCCGAGTTCAAGGACAGGGCCAATCTGGGCATCGCGCCCGTACCGGCCGGCTCCGTCGCGCAGGGCTCCCCGCAGGGCGGCCACAACCTCGCGGTGTACGCGGGCTCCAAGAACCTCGACGCCTCCTACGCCTTCACCGAGTACATGACCTCCGCCGAGAGCCAGGCCAAGGTCGCCGAGGAGCTGAGCCTGCTCCCGACCCGTACCTCGGCCTACGCGATGCCGGGCGTCGCGGACAACGAGATCGTCGGATTCTTCAAGCCCGTCGTGGACAAGGCCGTCGAGCGCCCCTGGATCCCGGAGACCGGCAGCCTGTTCGCGCCGCTGGTGACCGAGTACACCAAGGTCCTCACCGGGCAGACCACGCCGGAGAAGGGCGTCGGCAGCACCGGCGACGCCTACCGCGAACTGCTCAAGGGCTGGAAGTAGACCGGCCGGAGCACGGCGGACGGCGGAAGGGGAGGGGCCGGGATGCGCGCATCGCACGGCGGAGGGAGCCATGGCGGGGCCATGGCGGGTCATGACCGTAAGGACAACGGCAAGGACAACGGCGCCGTGAGGCGCGCGCACCGGCCACCGGGCACCGCACCGGCCGCGGCGGGCACCGCCCCGGCCGCGCGGACCGCCCCGGGCCCCGCCCGGCCGGTCCTCGCGGGCCCGGCGGGAAGGCGGGCCGGCTGATGGCGCTCCACACCGGCCGCCCCGCCGCCGCGACCGCGCGGGACGAGGCCGTCCGCGGCCCCCGGCGCGGCTCCCGCGGACCGTCCGCCACGCCCCCCGTCTCCGTACGGATCCGGCGGGGCCTCTCCACCCACTGGTACGCCTGGGCCATGGTCGCCCCGGTGGTGGCCGTGATCGGCGTGATCATCGGCTATCCGCTGGTGCGCGGTGTCCATCTGTCGCTCACCGACGCCAACGAGCGCAATGTCGAGCGCAGCATCGGCGTCAACCACCTGCCCGCCACCTACGAGTTCGTCGGACTCGACAACTACACCGCCGCGCTGACGGGCGATCAGTTCCTGTCCACGCTGGGCTGGACGCTGGTGTGGACGGTCTCCTGTGTCGCTCTCACCTTCGGGCTGGGGCTGGCCCTGGCGAACATCCTCAACCGCCGGATCGCCGGCCGCTCCTTCTACCGGATGCTGCTGATCCTGCCCTGGGCCGTCCCCGGCTTCGTCTCCGTCTTCGCCTGGCGCTTCCTCTACAACGAGGACCGGGGCTTCCTCAACAAGCTGCTGGCCGGCGGCGGTATCGACGCCGTGCCCTGGCTCAACGACCCGACCTGGGCCAAGTTCTCGGTCATCGCCGTGAACATCTGGCTCGGGGTGCCCTTCATGATGGTCGCGCTGCTCGGCGGACTCCAGTCCATCCCGGGGGAGATGTACGAAGCGGCCGAGATGGACGGCGCCAACGCCTGGCAGCGCTTCCGCCACATCACCCTGCCGGGGCTGCGCTCGGTCAGTACGACCGTGATCCTGCTCTCCACCATCTGGACGTTCAACATGTTCCCGGTGATCTTCCTGCTGACCCGCGGCGGCCCCGGCGAGGCGACACAGATCCTGGTCACCCAGGCGTACAAGTTCTCCTTCGAGATCAGCCCGCGCGACTACGCGCAGTCCTCCACCTGGGGCGTGCTGATCCTCGTCCTCCTGATGGCCTTCGCCGCGGTCTACCGGCGAGTCCTCCGTTCGCAGGGAGATACGTGGTGACCACCGCCGCAACCCCCCGGGCCGCCACCCCCACCAGCGCCCCCGCCCCGGCCACCGCCAACACCCCGCGCCGGGGCAGGCGTTCACCCCTGGCCTCCGTCGCCCTGCACACCACCCTGGCCGTCGCGTCCGTGATCGCCGTCTTCCCGGTGCTGTGGGTCCTGCTGACCTCGCTCAAGCCCGCGAGCTACGCGACCACCACCGACTTCTTCAGAGAGACGACGTTCGAGAACTACACCGGCCTGCTGCGGGACACCCCGTTCCTCACCTGGTTCGGCAACTCGCTGCTCATCGCCGGATTCACCACCCTGCTCGGTGTCTTCACCGCCGCGACCACCGGCTACGCCGTCAGCCGCTTCCGCTTCCCCGGCAAGCGCGGGCTGATGTGGACGCTGCTGATCACCCAGATGTTCCCGGTCGCCGTCCTGATCGTGCCGATCTACAACATCATGTCGGGGCTGGGACTGCTCAACCGGTCGGCCGGTCTGGTGATCACCTATCTCACCATCGCCGTGCCGTTCTGCGCCTGGATGATGAAGGGCTTCTTCGACACCATCCCCCGGGAGATCGACGAATCCGGCCAGGTCGACGGACTGACCCCGTTCGGCACGTTCTTCCGGCTCGTCCTGCCGCTCGCCAAGCCGGGGCTCGCGGTGACCGCGTTCTACTCCTTCATCACGGCCTGGGGCGAAGTGGCCTACGCCTCCGCCTTCATGGTCGGCGACGAGAACCTCACGCTCGCCGGCGGCCTCCAGAAGTTCGTCAACCAGTACGGCGCCCAGTGGGGCCCGATGACCGCGGCGTCCGTGCTCATCGCCATCCCCGCCGCGCTCGTCTTCCTCTTCGCCCAGCGCCATCTCGTCACCGGCGTGTCCGCCGGTGCCGTCAAGGGCTGACCCCCCTTGGCCGTACCACCGTGTTCGAACGACGACGACGGCGCCCGGCCGACCACGTCCGGCGCGCCGCTCCCTTCCCCCAGACACTCCAGGGATGACATGACCCAGCACCTCGCTGCCCCTCTGACCGGCACGTCCGACGACGCCCCGGGCCACCGCCACGGCTGGTGGCAGGACGCGGTGATCTACCAGGTCTACCCACGCAGCTTCGCCGACGGCAACGGCGACGGAATGGGCGATCTCGACGGGGTACGCCGCCGGCTGCCGTATCTCAGGGAGCTGGGCGTCGACGCCGTCTGGCTCAGCCCCTTCTACGCGTCCCCGCAGGCCGACGCGGGCTACGACGTCTCCGACTACCGCGCCATCGACCCCATGTTCGGCACCCTGCTCGACGCGGACGCGCTGATCAGGGACGCCCATGAGCTGGACCTGCGGGTCATCGTCGACCTCGTGCCCAACCACTCCTCGGCGGAGCACGACTGGTTCAGGCGGGCACTGCGGGAGGGGCCGGGCTCCGCGCTGCGGGAGCGCTACCACTTCCGTCCCGGCAAGGGCGCCCACGGCGAACTCCCGCCCAACGACTGGGAGTCCATCTTCGGCGGCCCCGCCTGGACCAGGACGACCGACCCCGACGGCACCCCCGGCGAGTGGTATCTGCATCTCTTCGCCCCGGAGCAGCCCGACTTCAACTGGGACCATCCGGCCGTCGCCGACGAGTTCCGCTCGATCCTGCGCTTCTGGCTGGACATGGGGGTCGACGGCTTCCGGGTGGATGTCGCCCACGGCCTGGTGAAGGCGGACGGACTGCCGGACATCGGCGGGGCGGGACAGCTCAGGCTGCTCGGCAGCAGCGACGGCGGCATGCCCTTCTTCGACCAGGACGGGGTGCACGAGATCTACCGGCAGTGGCGCAGGATCCTCGACGAGTACCCGGGCGACCGGATCGCCGTCGCGGAGGCCTGGACCCCCACGGTGGAACGCACCGCGAACTACGTACGCCCCGACGAGCTGCACCAGGCGTTCAACTTCCAGTATCTGAGCACCTCGTGGGACGGGCCCGCGCTGCGCGAGGTCATCGATGTGTCGCTGGCGGCGATGCGGCCGGTGGGCGCGCCCACCACCTGGGTGCTGTCCAACCACGATGTGACCCGGCACGCCACCCGGTTCGCGGGCCCGCCAGGAGCCGGTACGCAGACCCGGGAGCCCGGCGACCGTACGCTCGGACTGCGGCGGGCCCGCGCGGCCAGTCTGCTGATGCTGGCGCTGCCCGGCTCCGCGTACATCTACCAGGGCGAGGAACTCGGGCTGCCCGATGTCACCGATCTGCCCGACGAGGCGCGGCAGGATCCCTCGTACTTCCGCGCGGACGGGCAGGACGGCTTCCGCGACGGATGCCGGGTGCCGATCCCCTGGACCCGGGAGGGCAGTTCGTACGGTTTCGGCACCGGCGGGAGCTGGCTGCCGCAGCCGGAGGGCTGGGGCCCGCTGAGCATCGAGGCCCAGACCGGCGACCCCGGCTCCACGCTGGAGCTGTACCGGGCGGCGCTGACGGTCCGCAAGGAGCACCCGGGCCTGGGCGGCGGCGCGTCGGTGGAGTGGCTGGACGCCCCCGAGGGCGTCCTGGTCTTCGCCCGCCCCGGCTTCCTCTGCACGGTCAACACCACGGACACGGCCGTACGGATCCCGGTCCGCGGCACCCTGCTGCTGTCCAGCGGCCCCGTCACGGTGGACGGTCCCGAGGCCGAGCTGCCCCCGGACACGACGGCGTGGTGGGCGGTGTGAGCCACCTCCCGCCGTGGGGCACGGCCGGGCCGGAGGGCGCCGCCGCCGGGCGGCGCTCCCCGGCCGCCGGGCCGGGCCCCGCGGCGGGCGCCCGGGACCGGCCCGGGTCCCCCGCTCCACGCGCGCGTACCGGCAAGAGCTCCACCCGCACCCATCGGTAAGGGCACCACCCGCACCTCCCCCCACCAGTGCAGGAGGAACCATGGCTCGCAGATCCCTGGCCGCCGCGCTCGCCCTCGTGGCCGGCGCCGCCGCCGCCCTCGTGACCCCGGCCGGGACCGCCCAGGCGGCCCCGCCGGGCTCCAAGGACGTCACCGCCGTCCTGTTCGAGTGGAAATTCGACTCCATAGCCAGGGCGTGCACGGACACCCTCGGCCCGGCCGGCTACGGCTATGTACAGGTCTCACCGCCCCAGGAGCACATCCAGGGCGGCCAGTGGTGGACTTCGTACCAGCCCGTCAGCTACAGGATCGCCGGGCGGCTGGGCGACCGCGCCGCCTTCTCGAACATGGTGAACACCTGCCACGCGGCGGGCGTCAAGGTCGTCGCCGACACCGTCATCAACCACATGGCGGCCGGTGACGGCACCGGCACCGGCGGCTCCTCGTACACCAAGTACCACTACCCCGGCATCTACTCGGGCGCCGACATGGACGACTGCCGGTCGCAGATCGGCGGCAACTACGGCGACCGGGGCAACGTCCAGAACTGCGAACTCGTCGGCCTCGCCGATCTCGACACCGGCGAGGAGTATGTGCGCGGCCGGATCGCCGCGTATCTGAACGACCTGCTCTCGCTCGGTGTCGACGGCTTCCGGATCGACGCCGCCAAGCACATGCCCGCCGCCGATCTCGCCAACATCAGGAGCAGGCTGAGCAATCCGGGCGTCTACTGGAAGCAGGAGGCCATTTACGGCGCGGGCGAGGCCGTCTCGCCGAGTGAGTACCTCGGCAACGGTGACGTCCAGGAGTTCCGGTACGCGCGCGGCCTCAAGCAGGTCTTCACCAACGAGAACCTCGCCTATCTGAAGAACTACGGCGAGGGCTGGGGCTATATGGAGTCCGGCCGGTCGGCGGTCTTCGTGGACAACCACGACACCGAGCGCGGCGGCGACACCCTCAGCTACAAGGACGGCGCCAACTACACGCTGGCCAATGTGTTCATGCTGGCCTGGCCGTACGGCTCGCCCGATGTGCACTCCGGGTACGAGTTCAGCAACCATGACGCGGGTCCGCCCAACGGCGGTACCGTCAACGCCTGTTACAGCGACGGCTGGAAGTGCCAGCACGCCTGGCGCGAGATCTCGTCCATGGTCGGCTTCCGCAACACCACGCGCGGCCTGGCCGTCACCGACTGGTGGGACAACGGCGGCGACCAGATCGCGTTCGGCCGGGGTTCGGCGGGCTATGTCGCCATCAACCACGAGGGCTCCTCGCTGACCCGGACGTTCCAGACCTCGCTGCCGGGCGGGGCCTACTGCGATGTGCAGAGCGGGCGGACGGTCACGGTGAACGGCTCGGGGCAGTTCACGGCGACGCTCGGCTCGAACACGGCGGTCGCGCTGCACACCGGCGCCCGCACCTGTCCCAGCGGCGGGGGCGGCAACCCCGGGCCCGGTGCGACGGGCGCGTCCTTCGGCGTCAACGCGACGACCCAGCCCGGCCAGAACATCCAGGTCACCGGCGACCAGGCGGCGCTGGGCAACTGGAACACCGGCAGCGCGCCCACGCTCGACCCGGCGGCCTATCCGGTGTGGAAGCTCGATGTGGCGCTGCCGGCCGGGACGACCTTCCAGTACAAGTACATCCGCAAGGACGCGGGCGGCGCGGTCACCTGGGAGAGCGGCGCCAACCGCACGGCGACGGTGCCCCCGTCCGGCCGGGTCACACTGAACGACACCTGGCGCAACTGAGCCCGGCTCAGCGGTGGCTCGGGCCCTGAACGCGTTGGGGCCGTTGGCTCGCCGGACGGGCCGCCGTACTCCCTCCTGAGTCGCCGGACGGGCTCACCGCGGCCCGTCCGGCGACCGGGGCATGCCCGTTCCCCCCGCCCTCGGGGACGCGCGACCCGGGATCCGCGTCCATGTCCGCACCCGCACCCGCGCCGCGCCCCGCCGCATCCGCCTCCGTCTTCGCACCCGCCCCTGCCCCCGCCCCCGCACCCGTACCTCCGAGGAGATCCCGAGTGACACGTCCGCCCCTGCGAAGAACGGTGCCCGCCGTTCTCGCCGCCGCCCTCTGCGCGGCGCTGGTGCCCGCCCTGCCGGCCGCTTCGGCCGGGCCGCCCGCCCCGCCGTCGGACGCCCGGCTCGCCGCCGAGCCCGTACGCCACGATCTGACCCGTGAGCAGTTCTACTTCGTCCTGCCCGACCGCTTCGCCAACGGCGACCGGGCCAACGACCGCGGCGGGCTGACCGGTTCGCGGCTGGAGACCGGGTACGACCCCGCCGACAAGGGCTTCTACCAGGGCGGCGACCTCAAGGGCCTGACCGGGAAGCTCGACTACATCAAGGGGCTCGGCACCACCGCGATCTGGCTCGCGCCGATCTTCAGGAACAAGCCGGTGCAGGGAGAGGGCGAGGACGCCTCGGCCGGCTACCACGGCTACTGGATCACCGACTTCACCCAGGTCGACCCGCACTTCGGCACCAACGCCGAACTGGCGAAGCTGATCGACAAGGCCCATGACAAGGGCATGAAGGTCTTCTTCGACGTCATCACCAACCACACCGCCGACACCGTCGACTACGCCGAGAAGGCCTATGGCTACCGGCCCAAGGGCGCCTATCCCTATCTCGACAAGGACGGCCGTCCCTTCGACGACCGCGCCGGGACGGGCGCGAGCGCCGACGCCGACTCCTTCCCGTACACGCCCGTCGTACGCGCCGGGGAGAAGAAGGTCCCCGGCTGGCTCAACGACCCCGCCATGTACCACAACCGGGGCGACTCCACCTTCGCGGGCGAGAGCAGCGAGTACGGCGACTTCTCCGGGCTGGACGATCTGTGGACCGAGCGTCCCGAGGTCGTCGACGGCATGGAGAAGATCTACGAGAAGTGGGTCCGCGACTTCGACATCGACGGCTTCCGCGTCGACACCGTCAAACACGTCGACCTGGACTTCTGGACCCAGTGGGCGACCGCGCTCGACGCCTACGCCGCCGAGCGCGGCCGGGACGACTTCTTCATGTTCGGCGAGGTCTACTCGGCGGACACCGCGATCACCTCGCCCTATGTGACCCGGGGCCGGCTCGACGCGACGCTCGACTTCCCCTTCCAGGACGCGGCGCGCGCCTACGCCTCGCGGGGCGCGCCCGCCGGCCGGCTCGCCACGGTCTTCGCCGACGACTACCGGTACACCACGGACAAGGCCAACGCCTATGAGCAGGTGACCTTCCTCGGCAACCACGACATGGGCCGGATCGGCACCTTCCTGCGGCAGGACAACCCGGGGGCCGGCGAGAGCGAGCTGCTCGGCCGGGCCCGGCTCGCCAACGAGCTGATGTTCCTGTCCCGGGGCAACCCGGTCGTCTACTACGGCGACGAACAGGGCTTCACGGGCGCGGGCGGCGACAAGGACGCCCGGCAGACGCTCTTCGCCTCGCGGACCGCCGACTATCTGGACGACGACCAGTTGGGCACGGACCGTACGCACGCCTCCGACGCGTACGATCCCGCGCACCCGCTGTACCGGTCGATCGCCGCGCTCTCGAAGCTCACCCGGGAGCATCCGGCGCTGCGCGACGGAGTGCAGACGGAGCGGTACGCGAAGGACTCCGTGTACGCCTTCTCGCGCACCGCCTCGCCCGCCGACTCCCGCACCGGCACCGACTCCCGCACCGGCACCGACTCCCGCACCGGTTCCGGCACGGACACCCGGGCACGCGCCGAGTACCTCGTCGCCGTGAACAACGCCACCGCCGGCCGGACCGTGGAGATCCCCACCGGAGCGGCCGCGGGCACCGGCTTCCGTACGCTGTACGGCGGTTCGGGCACGGTACGTGCCGGAGCGGACGGGACCCTCACGGTGACCGTGCCCGCGCTCTCCTCGCTGGTGCTGAGGGCGGCCGAGCCTCCTGCCGCGCCCGCCACCCGGCCCGTGATCACCCTGAAGGCCCCGGCGCCCGGCGCCACCGGCACCGTCGAGCTGTCCGCCGAGGTCGGCGGCGGCGGCCTCAACCGGGTCGTCTTCGCCGCGCAGACCGGCAACGGGACCTGGCGGACACTCGGCACCGCCGACCACGCCCCGTACAAGGTCACGCAGTACATCGACCCCGGCACGGCCGCCGGCACCCCCCTGCGCTACAAGGCCGTCGTCGTCGACAGCGCGGGCCGCACCGCGAGCGCGACCGCCGCGTCGACCGCCGGACGGACACCCCCGCCCGCCCCGCCCACCGCCGTGGACCGTGACTACGCGGTCGTCCACTACAAGCGCCCAGCGGGCGACTACGACGGCTGGCAGCTCGTCTCCGACGGTACGACGGCCCCGTTCACCGGACGGGACGCGTACGGCGCCTTCGCCTGGGTCAAGGTCCCCGAGGGCGCGTCGAGCGTCCCGTACACCGTGGAGAAGCCCGGCGCCCCGGCCGAAGGACCGCGGCGCACCGTCGATCTCGCCCGCACCGGCGAGGTGTGGATCGCCCAGGGCGAGGACGGCCAGTCGGACACCCCGCCCGACGGCGCCCGCCCGCCGCAGGACAGGACCAAGGCCGTCCTCCACTACCAGCGCGCGGACGGCGCGTACGACGGCTGGGGGCTGCACACCTGGACCGGCGCCGCGACGCCCACCGACTGGTCCAGGCCGCTCCAGCCGGTGCGGCGGGACGCGTACGGCGTGACCTTCGAGGTCCCGCTCGCCGAGGGCGCCACCTCGCTCAGCTACATCCTCCACAAGGGCGACGAGAAGGACCTCCCGTCCGACCAGTCGCTCGACCTGGCGACCTACGGCCACGAGGTGTGGCTGCTTGCCGGGCAGCCCGCCTACCTCCTGCCGCAGACCGGCGCGGGCCCGGATCTCGATCTCGCCAGGTCCGAGGCGCAGTGGATCGACGCGGACACCGTCGTCTGGGACGTGAGGGCGACCGCCGCCACCAGCCAGCAGCTCGTGTACGCGCGCGACGGCGGCATCACGGTCGAGGACGGCGCGCTGTCCGACGAGGGACAGTGGCTCCGGCTGACCCCGTCGGCCCTGACCGACGCCCAGAAGGCCGCCTTCCCGCATCTGAAGGACCTGCCGGCCTTCACCGTGGACAGCCGTGACCGGGACAGGGCCGGGGAGTCGCTGTCCGGGCAGCTCATCGCCACCCAGCGGGCCGCGAACGGCGCGCTGCTCGCGGCGACCGGCGTGCAGATCCAGGGCATCCTCGACGATCTGTACGGCGCCCGCGCGACCGGCGCCGCCCTCGGCCCGGTGTTCCGGCACGGCAGACCGACCCTCTCCGTCTGGGCCCCGACCGCCCAGCGGGTCGCTCTCGAACTCGACGGCCGTACCGTCCCGATGAGGCGCGACCCCGCCTCCGGTGTCTGGTCGGTCACCGGGCAGAAGAGCTGGACGGGCAAGCCGTACCGCTATGCCGTACGGGTCTGGGCGCCGAGCGTCCAGCGGGTCGTCACCAACAAGGTCACCGACCCGTACTCGACCGCGCTCACCACCGACTCCGCCCGCAGTCTGGTCGTCGATCTGGCCGATCCCGGGCTGGCGCCCCGGGGATGGTCCACGCTGCGCAAGCCCGCGGCCGTCCCGCTGCGCGACGCGCAGATCCAGGAGCTGCACATCCGTGACTTCTCGGTCGCGGACCGCACCTCGAAGCACCCGGGCCGCTATCTCGCCTTCACGGACAGCGGCTCCGACGGGATGCGGCATCTGCGCGCGCTCGCCGCGTCCGGCACGTCGTACGTCCATCTCCTGCCGGCCTTCGACATCGGCACCGTCCCGGAGCGCGCCTCCGGACAGACCACGCCCGCCTGCGATCTGAAGGTGTACGCGCCCGACTCGGCCGAACAGCAGGCCTGTGTGACGGCCGCCGCCGCGAAGGACGCGTACAACTGGGGATACGACCCGCTGCACTACACCGTGCCCGAGGGCTCGTACGCCTCCGATCCGGAGGGGACCCGCCGCACGGTCGAGTTCCGGCGGATGGTCCAGTCGCTGAACGGCGCCGGACTGCGCACGGTGATGGACGTCGTCTACAACCACACCGTGGCGAGCGGCCAGGACGACAAGTCCGTCCTCGACAGGATCGTGCCCGGCTACTACCAGCGGCTGCTGGCGGACGGCACCGTCGCCACCTCCACCTGCTGCGCCAACACCGCCCCCGAGAACGCCATGATGGGCAAGCTGGTCGTCGACTCGGTCGTCACCTGGGCCAGGGAGTACAAGGTCGACGGCTTCCGCTTCGACCTGATGGGCCACCATCCGAAGGCCAATGTCCTCGCCGCGCGGAAGGCGCTGGACGCGCTGACCGTGGCGAAGGACGGTGTCGACGGCAGGAAGATCGTCCTCTACGGCGAGGGCTGGAACTTCGGCGAGGTCGCCGACGACGCCCGTTTCGTCCAGGCCACCCAGCGCCATATGGCCGGGACCGGGATCGCGACCTTCTCCGACCGGGCCCGGGACGCGGTGCGCGGCGGAGGTCCCTTCGACGAGGACCCCGGGGTCCAGGGCTTCGCCTCCGGGCTCCACACCGATCCCAACTCCTCGCCCGCCAACGGCACCCCGGCCGAGCAGCGGGCCCGGCTGCTGCACTACCAGGACCTGATCAAGGTGGGGCTGACCGGCAATCTGGCCGGATACTCCTTCACCGACACCTCGGGACGCACGGTCACGGGCGAGCAGGTCGACTACAACGGCGCGCCGGCCGGTTACGCGCGGGCCCCCGGCGACGCGCTCGCCTACGCCGACGCGCACGACAACGAGTCGCTGTACGACGCCCTCGCCTTCAAACTGCCCGCCGCGACCTCACCCGCGGACCGTTCCCGCGCACAGGTGCTGGCCCTGGCCACCGCCGTGCTCTCGCAGGGCCCGTCCCTGTCGCAGGCCGGTACGGATCTGCTGCGGTCCAAGTCCCTCGACCGCAACTCCTACGACAGCGGGGACTGGTTCAACGCGATCCACTGGGACTGCCGGGACGGCAACGGCTTCGGGCGCGGGCTGCCGCCGGCGGCCGACAACGAGACCAAGTGGCCCTACGCCCGGCCGCTGCTGACCAGTCCGGCGCTCACCCCGGGCTGCGCGGAGATCGACGGCGCCTCCGCCGCCTACCGGGACCTGCTGCGCATCCGCACCACCGAGCCGGCCTTCGGTCTCAGCTCCACGGAGGCGGTCCAGTCCGCGCTGTCGTTCCCGCTCTCCGGGCCCGACGAGACACCGGGGACGATCACCATGCGCCTCGGTGATCTGGTGGTGGTCCTCAACGCGGCACCGGGTACCAGGACCCAGCGGGTGCCGGCTCTCGCCGGACGGCCGTACGCCCTGCACCCGGTCCAGGCCGCGGGAGCGGACCGTACGGTCAGGGAAGCGGCCTACGAGAGGAGCACGGGTACGTTCACCGTGCCGGGGCGGACCGCCGCGGTGTTCAGGACGGACTAGGGCGTGTTTCGGAACACGCCCTAGTGCATTGGCTCAGTGCGTCGGCGTCGGGTCGCCGAACCGACCGGAAAAGAGCAACTCTCGGTCGTTTCTGACTGTTTCCCACCATGGGTGTCGGCCATGCGGCCGAACTGGTCCAGACTGTCCCCGTGGTGGGGAACCTTCCCGGGGAGAAGACCAGTTTCGTCGGCCGCCGGACCGAACTGGTCCTGCTGGAACACGCGCTCCAAGAGGACCGGCTGATCACCCTGACCGGTATCGGCGGTGTGGGCAAGACCCGGCTGGCGCTCCGGGCCGCCCGGCAGGCGGGCCACGGCGGGGACGGGGCCCCGGACGGCCGGGGCCGCTTCCCGGACGGTGTGTGGTGGGCCGATCTCTCCCCGCTCCACGACGAGCGGATGCTGCTCACCACGGTCTCCGACGCCGTCGGGCTCGCCGACCACTCCCTGCGGATGCCCATCGAGGCGCTCTGCGAATGGCTCGGCGACCGGCGGATGCTGCTCGTACTCGACTCCTGCGAGCGGATGGCGCCCGCCTGCGCCCATCTCGTCGCCGAACTGCTCACCGCCGCCCCCGGCCTCACCGTCCTCACCACCAGCAGAGCGCCCCTCGGCGCCAAGGGCGAACGCCTCGTCGACGTGCCGCCCCTGCCGGTGGACGACGAGGACGACGAGATCCTCCAGCTCTTCCAGGACCGCGCCGCCGTCGCCGCGCCCCGGCTGCGGCTCGACGATCCCGGCACCCTCGCGTCCGCCGTCCGGATCTGCCGCAGGCTCGAAGGAATCCCGCTCGCCGTCGAACTCGCCTGCGCCCGGCTCCACGACAACTCCGTCGAGCGGATCGCCGAACTGCTCGAAGTCCGGCTCGACGCCCGGCTCGACATGCTCACCCACCAGGACGTGTGGCCCCAGCGCCACCGTGCCCTGCGGACCGCCATCGGCTGGAGCCACGAGCTGTGCGCCCCCCTCGAACGGCTCCTCTGGGCAAGGCTCTCCGTCTTCCGCGGCGACATGGACGAGTACGACATACGGGAGGTCTGCGCGGGCGGCCCGCTCACCACCGCCGGTGTCACCAGGGCCCTGGACGGTCTGGTCGCCCAGTCCGTGCTGCGACGGGACGGCGCCCGCTACCGGATGCTCGACACCATCCGGGAGTACGGCGCCATGTGGCTGGCCGAACTCGGCGAGGAGAAACAGCTCGCCGACCGGCACGCCGCCCACTTCGCCGCACTCGTACGGCAGGCCCACACGGGCTGGATCGGACCCGACCAGTCCGGCTGGTACCGGCGGATCTCCGACGCCCACGCCGATCTGTGCGCCACGCTCGACCATCTGCTCGTGCACGACCCGGCGACGGCCGTCGAGACGGCGGGCCGCATCGGCTTCTTCTGGAACTGCTGCCGCCATCTCCACGAGGCCCGGATCTATCTCGAACGCGCGCTCGACGCGTCTCCCGCCCCCGGGCCGCACCGCACCCGCGCCCTGACGGCCTTCGGGATCGCCCTCGTGCTCCAGGGCGACCACGAGGGCGCCTACCGGCTCGGCGAGCAGTGCACCCTCGCCGCCTGGCACGACCAGGACCCCGAGTCCGCGCTCTTCGCCGCCTATCTCCTCAGCCTGAGCTGTCTGATGCTGGGCCGCGCCCGCGCCGCCCACACGGTCGCCGACCGTGCCCTGCGCGCCCACCCCGGGGGCCCCTTCGACTCGCCGTCACAGCTCATGTGCCGGCTGGCCCTGGTCTTCTCGCTCACCGCGCTCGGCCGGCTCGACGAATCGCGCGCGCGGGCCGACGAACTGCGGCGGCTCTGCCAGGAGCACGGGGAGTGCTGGACCGGTGCCTACGCGGACTACCAGCTCGCGCTGGTGCATCTGCTCCAGGGCCGCCCGCACGAGGCGGAGGCACACGCCCGTTCGATGGTCAGGGGCAAGGAACAGCTCGGCGACAGCTTCGGGATCGCCCTCGGCCTCGATCTGCTGGCCGCCGCCGTGGCCGCGCAGGGCGACGGCGAACGGGCCGCGTACGCCTACGGCACGGGCCAGGCCTTCTGGCGCATGGTGGGCCACCCGCAGCGCGGCACCCCCGAACTCGGGCCGGTGCGCGCCGAGTGCGAACGGCAGGCGCGCGCGGCGGCCGGGAACCCCGCGTACGAGGAGGCGTTCCACCGCGGTCTGGTGGCCGACGGCGAGAGCGGTCTCGCCCGCGCCCTCCACGGCCGTCCGCCCCTGGAACCCGGGGCGTGAGCGCGGTGTGAACCGGCGCGCGTGGGACATCTGATAGCTATGACGTCCACCGACGTGAACGACGCGAAACCGCGCGCCCCCCGGCCCCCGCGCTGGACCAAGATCCCCCTCGCCCTCGTCGTCGTGGCCGCGCTGCTCTTCCTCGGCAGCCGGCTCGATCTGCTGCCCGGACTCGGCAACCTGTTCGGCGAGGAGACCCACGACCGTACGGGACCGACCCTGCTCGAATCGATTCAGGACCTCGACCGGTACGAGGCCGCTTCCGGCAACTTCCAGGTCGTCGTGGACCTGGAGAAGGACGCCAAGTATCTGCCGGACGCGATCCGCGGCACCCGGACCCTCTATGTGGGCGCCGGCACGGTCAGTTCGTACGTCGACTTCGGCGGACTCGGCGGCGACAGCGTCATGACCGACGAGAAGCGCACCTCCGCGACGATCCGGCTGCCGCACGCGCGCCTCGGGCAGCCCGCCCTGGACCCGGACCGTTCGTACGCCGTGTCCAAACAGCGCGGACTGCTCGACCGGCTCGGGGACCTCTTCTCCGACAACCCGGCCGACGAGCGCGCCGTGAACCAACTGGCGGCCCGGCACATCTCGGACGCGGCCAAGGAGAGCGAACTGACCGCCCGCGCCGAGAAGAACACCACCAGCATGCTCCAGGGCCTGCTGCGCTCCCTCGGCTTCACCGAGGTCACGGTGGTCTACGCCTGAACGCCCAGCCGGGTGAGCCGGCCGACGAGATCCCCGAAGGCGCCGTCGGCCGGCTCGTCCGCGACGACCCGGAGCAGCAGCGCCGCCATCTCGTCGTCCTGGGCGGCGCTGACGGCGATCAGCGCCGCGAAGTCCTGCACGAGCTGCACCTCCAGCTCACCCCGGGGGATACGGCGGCCCTCCAGCCATATCAGCGCCGTCGTCTCGGCCAGCGACACCCAGGACCGTACGACCAGCTCCAGCCGCGCGGGCGGGCGGCCCACCCCGAGATGGGCCGCGATCTGCTCATATGCGGCCTGCCGTACCTCGCCGACCATCGCGGTCGCGGTGGACGAACCGATGGCGGGACCGCCGCGCATCAGGGCGGAGAAGCCGGGGCCGTGCTCCTCGACGAAGTCGAAGTAACGCCCCATGACCCGCAGCAGCCGGGCCCCGAGCGGCCCTTCGCGCGGCTCCGCGAACCGGCCCGCCAGATCATCGGCGGCCCGCCGCAGCGCGGCCTCGTACAGGCTCCGCTTACCGGGGAAGTAGTGGTAGACGAGCGGCCGTGAGATACCGGCCGCCGCCGCGATCTCGTCGATCGAGACGTCCTCGGGGGAGCGGTGGCTGAACAGCTCCAGCGCCACGCCGATGAGCTGCTGCCTCCGCTCCTCGACGCCCATCCTGCGGCGCACTACGGTCGTCATATGAACAGCCTAACGGGCGGGCCATCCGGGAGGTCCGTTACGCTCGCCGTCCATGAGCGCATCTGACCAGGACGAGGTCGTGGACACACCGACACCGGAGCCCGAGCGCGAAGGCCTGACGCCCCATCAGGCCAGGCTCGTCGGAATCGCCCTGGCCTCACTGCTGCTCGCGGCACTCGCGGTCCTGCTCCTGGTACGGCTGGCCCAGCGGACGTCGGTGCTGGTGGTCGGGGTCTACGGACTGGCGATGGTCCTGTGCGGCATCGTGATCGAACTGAACCGCCACGGCCGCACCCGCCTGGGCGCCTGGCTCCTGGGCGTGGGCCTGATAGCAGCCCTGAGCGCGGACTGGCTGCTGCCGTAATTTTTTTGAGGGCTCGGTTCGCCTCCGGGGCGCCTCATGTCGGTGCCGACAGTCGACCGTGCTCGGCCGCTCGTTCCTCACGGCCTCCGCGCGCTCTCCTTTTCGGCACCGACGCGCCCCTTCGGCTCACACACCTTCTTTTTTGAGGGCTCGGTTCGCCTCCGGGCGCTTTGTGCCACTGTCGACGGTCGACCGTGCTCGGCCGCTCGTACCTCACGGCCTCCGCGCGCTCTCCCTTTCGACAGCGGCGCGCCCTTCGGCTCACTCGCCGGCGGCCGACAGCAGCCGGAGACATGTCCGCACCCCGAGGCGGCCGGGGTGATCCGGCACCCGAACGGGACCCACCGGCGGGAGGCCAACACGGCCAGTGCATGCCCACCCGCTCACCCGCAGTGGGCGACGGGCGGGAGGGGGTCGGGGTCGTAGGAGGTGCGTGTCCGGACACTAAAGCGTGATTTGTGGCGTCCGGACGCCCGTATCCAGCGGCCGCCCAGGGGCGCCGTAAATCATGCCGTCCGGACATGTACCTCCGGAGGCCCCGGCACCCGGCACCACCCACCCACCGCACCCCCGCCGGAAGGCGCACCGCCGGGAGGCGCACCGCACCCCGCACCACGGCCCCCCCCGCCGGACGGCGCACCGCACCACCCACCCACCCACCCACCCACCGCACCCCCGCCGGAAGGCGCGCCCCGTTACCTCAGCGCGTCCACCCTCCCGCCCTCCCCGTCCCGCCCGTACAGCGCCGCCTCCGCCCCCTCCTTCGACCGCACAGCCAGCAGCCGCCCCTTCGCGCGTCCCTCGACGCCCCCCGACACCTCCAGCGACGCGACCCGTTCGCTGCCCGCCGCCAGCACGTACCACCGGCCGCCGCGCGACTTCCACAGCACACCCGCCAGCACCCGCGGCTCGCGGACCCCGCACGCCGGTGTGTCCTCCGCGCGGGCCGCGACCGCGCCCGGCGCCGTCTTCCGCTCCGCGGGCGCCTGGAACTGGGCCAGGACGCGGTCGCCCGTCCCCCGCCAGGTCTCCGCGCGGGTGCACAGCCACAGTGCCGTCCCGTTGGACTCGGGCAGGGGCTGCCGGGCGTACTCCCAGGAGTTCACCGAGCGCACCCCATGCGACCGCACGGTCGGCAGCAGACAGGCGGTACGCGCCCAGGCGGCCCGGTCCGCCGCGGCCGAGACGTCCTCCGGCGACGACGGCGGCCCGGACGTCAGCCGCGCCGGGATCAGCTCGCCGAGATCGGTGAGCAGCCGCTCCGTGCCGTCGGCGTGCACCTCCAGCGTGTCCCAGGACGCGCAGTCCCGTGCCATCGCCGGACTCTCCAGCGGCTCCGTCACCCCGTGCGCGTCCCGGCGCAGCGGACGCGCCGCCCCCGCGGGGTCGAGCAGATCGCGTACGGACGTCTCCCGCACCCACGGCGCCGTCAGATAGCGCACATTGCCGTCCGAGCGGCCGAGGACCAGCGCGCCCGAGACCGTCGCGTCCGCGCCGTCGGCCCGCGCGAAGTCGAGCGCGACGGCCTTCCCGTCCGCCGTGCGGCCGCTCCGGCCCGCGCCGCGCCCGTCCGGCGCGGGTTCCGCGTACCGCACCACCCGCAGACCGTCGTGGAAGAGCACCACCCGCGCCCTGTCCACCCGCCCCGCGTAGAGGAGTTGCGGCGGTCCCATCGGCGGCCCCGGCGGAGTCGAGGGCGTCGCCGTGACCCGCACCGCCGTGCCGGGCCTCGTCCAGACCGTCAGCGCCCTGCGCAGCAGCTCCCGGTCCCCGGCCAGCGGTCCGCGCGCGGGCCAGACGGAGAAGTCCGTACGCGTGGAGCGCTCCCACGCGGTGGGCGCGACCCGCCGTACCTTCGCCGGATCGAGGGCGGCCTCGAGCGCCGGATGACGGGAGGACGAGGGCGCCGCCGCCCCGTCCGGGCCCCACCCGCCGCCCGGCAGCCCGAACAGCGCGCCGCTGACGGCCAGCGCCGCCGCGGCCGCGACCGCCGTCCGCGCGTGATGGCGCCGGCGCATCAGATCCGTGGGCCGCGCCTGGAGCGAGCAGGGGTCGAACTCGGACGACTCCAGCAGCTCACCGGCGTCCGCCGTGCCGACCGTCCTCAGCCCGGCCGCCGCCGCGAGCGCCGTATCGACGTCCCTGGCCCCCGCCGCGTCCAGCACCCGCCATACCTCCGGGTCCGGCAGCTTTTCCAGGGCGCGCAGCACGAACGCCGCGCGCGCCGCGCAGGAGAGGCCGGACAGCCGCTGGTCCAGGGCGAGTTCGTCCGCGCCGCCCGAGCGCGGGAACAGCCGCAGCCCCCACACGTGCGGCAGCAGCGGCGGCAGTTGCGCGCGCCGGGGCCTGGCGAGCCGGCGCAGCGGACGCCCCGCGTCCAGTGCCTGCCGCAGCACCCGCCCGCGTACATACGCGTAGCCGAGGTCCCGGGCGCTCCCGTCCGTGCGGCGCGGCGCCGGGATCCCGGACATGTCCGCCGCCGTACGGCCGCGCGGCAGCGAGCGCTGTACCAGGGCGTGTGCGGTCAGCACCCGCCGGTTGCGGCCGAGCGACGGCGGCAGGACGAGATAGGCGATCCGGACGAGGCGCGGATAGTGCTCGACGAGCGCCGCCTCGGCCTGTTCGACGCCGACGGTGGCGGCCGGAGGTTCGGGAGTGGTCACGGAAGCGGTGACGGCTTTGTCCTGGGGCACGTTCAGCAGAACGAGCGATAGGTCCGATGGTCACCCCATCGCATCCCGGCCCGTGGCCCCGTCCGGGTCTTTCGTCCCGTTCCGGTCCCTCGTCATGTTCCATCCCGCTGTTCCCTCCCGCAACGGGGGCCTCAGGAGGCACGATGGTCCCATGAGCAAGGAACGAACCCGAGTGGTACTGGCGGCCCTGGCCCTGATGCTGGCGGCGGGCTGCGGCGCGAACGACGGCGCGGACCACGACTCGAACGACAACAAGGCCCCCGGGGTGCCGAAGACGGCGACCGGGAGCCTCGAACAGCTCGCCTCGAAGGCCGAGTGCGAGCCGAACATCCAGACCGACGCGACCGAGCTGCGGCAGGCGAACTGCACGACGGGCGACGGCAGGTATGTGCTGGCCACCTTCGCCACCGACCGCGGCCAGCGCGAGTGGATCAACGAGGCCAAGGACTACGGCGGCTCGTATCTCGTCGGCAGGAAGTGGGTCGCGGTCGGTGACGCGAAGGTGGTCGCGGCGCTGCGCGGCCGGCTCGGCGGGACCGTGGAGACCGGCTCGTCACACCACGCCGGAGGCGATGGTGGTGGGGAGCACGAGGGTCACTCCGGTCACGACATGGGCTGAGCCGGCCGCGCGGCGCGGGCGGGGGGTGCCGGACCGGGCGGGAGGAGCGCCCGGTCCGACGGTGGGCGGGTGCCTCAGCGGCACTTGCGCCCGGTGTTGATGCAGTTCACCACGCGGTTCATCAGGTTCTCGTCGAAGACGTTGATGAAGTCGCCGTGGTCGGTGACGGGCTTGTGGAGCTGCTCGGGGAAGGAGTCGAGCGCGAACCCGGGCCCCGGCGGTACGTTGTACACCACCCGCTGCTGAAGCTGCGGAATCGCCTTGAACCCGTTCTGGCAGCGGCCGTTCGCATCGGCGAACGCCACATGCGTGCGGTGGTTGGCGCTGTCGCTGTTCTGGCCGTCCCAGCAGCTCTGGAACTTGAAGGTACGGACCACCTGGCTGCCCTCGGGGCAGATCGGGTATTTGTCCTTGAGCTGGCGGTTCTCGAATCCGGTGCAGCTCCACGACGCGTTGGCGTTGGCGTTGCCGTTGACGAATGCCTTGGCGTCACCCGTGATGATCCGCAGGAACCGCGGCATGGCGGTGACCTTGGACACCGGGCTGCCCGCGAATTTCAGGGTCACCTGCGACGGAGTCTGGATCTCTCCGACATTGCCTTCCTTGCCACCGCCGTCGGCATTGGCGTCCGCCTCGGCCTGCCCGTTCTGGAGACGCAGGACCGGCCAGTAGTAGGTGGACTTGTCACCCTGATTACGGCAACTGGTGGCTGCGGCGGCGAGAGAGTCATCGGTGGCGAAGGCATCGTTGGCCTGGTTGCCGACATAATCGTGCATATGGTGGGCGCCATTGCTCACACCAGGCGCGACGATGACATTGTCCGAATTGAACTTTCCGGCCTCGTTACGACCGCATTCGGTGGTGAAAGCGCCGTTCGAAGAACCGCGGCGCTGACGGGGCTGGCTCACATTCGGCTGGACGGTCGTGATGTCGACGAAATCGGAGGCCTCGGGGCCGTTGCCGGCCTGACCGCCACCGGCCTGGCCACCGTCCTGACCGTCGCCCTGGCCACCGTCCTGGCCCTGATCCTGACCCTGGTCCTGGCCGCCGTCCTGGCCCTGACCGCCGTCCTGACCCTGGTCCTGACCACCGTCCTGGCCTTGGCCGCCGTCCTGACCCTGGCCGCCGTCCTGGCCGCCGGGCTCTTCGCCGCCCTGGCTGTCGTCGGCCCGCAGGGTGCAGGGCGCCAGCGCCTCCAGGCCCTGCGGCCGCTCGCCGACGCGGTCGATCGCGTTCGCGATCCGCTCCAGCGAGGACAGCCGCTTCTGCTTCAGCGGATTGAGAATGGCATTCTCGGCGAACGCGGGGTCCTGCTCGATCTGTTCCTTCTGATCGGCGAACCGCTTGTACGCCTGGGTGATCTGGCTGTCGATCCTGGCCAGCTCCCGGTCGACCTGCCAGCGTGCCCCTCGGGGCACGTCCGTAAGTTCGTTCGCCACATCAGGGCAGTCGATGGTCGACATTGCCTGTCCGGCATTCTCGCTCTGCGGCGGACGCTGGTGGGACCTGCCCTCACCCGCGGATGCGTAGACATTCACCGCTACCAGGCCACCCCCGCCCAGGAGCAAGGCAGCCGAGGCGGCGATCGCCCGGTTTGCCAGTGTGGAGCGTTTTCTCGATGTGCGTCCCATGGAACTCCTCAAGCTTCGTTTGCCGGTTACAGGGAAATCTCGGCAGGGGGAGAAGCGAAGCGCTCCGTTCCATACGGACACCATTCGCGGCGTGTTCAGCCGCCGCGCGAATTCATAGAAAACTCCATCAACAAAACGGGCGGATACCCCTGATTGCGTCCTCATTGCGGCCGAGCCGCGCGAAGGGGGTGATGGCCGGACAGGAAGGGGCACCTGTCACGGCCCGGACCGGCCCCGGACCGGCCCGGATCGGCCCCCGACCGGCCCGGATCGGCCTCGGACCGGCCCCCGACCGGCCCGGATCGGCCCCGGATCGGCCCCGGATCGGCCCCGGATCGGCCCTGGGCACCGTTTCACCTGTCCGGTCCGGACAGCTCATGTGCGGCGCTCCGGGTACATCACCGTCATCTGTCACGGTCCAGATAGGCGAGCACCGCGAGCACCCGGCGGTTGTCGTCGTCCGACACCGGCAGGTCCAGCTTCCCGAAGATGTTCGAGGTGTGCTTGGCCACCGCCCGCTCGGTGATGACGAGCTGGCCCGCGATCGCGGCGTTGGAGCGGCCCTGCGCCACCAGCTCCATCACCTCCCGCTCGCGCGGTGTCAGACCGCCGATCGGTCTGTCCTGGGCACGCCGGGACAGCAACTGCGAGATGACCTGGGGGTCCATCGCCGTACCGCCCGCCGCGACCCTCCGTACCGCGTCGATGAACTGGTCCGCGTCGAAGACCCGGTCCTTGAGCAGATACCCGACCCCGCCGTCGCCGTCCGCCAGCAGCTCACGCGCGTACAACTGCTCGACATGCTGGGACAGTACGAGGACGGGCAGGCCGGGGCGCGCGCGGCGCGCGGCGAGGGCGCACTGAAGGCCCTCGTCCGTGTGGGACGGCGGCAGCCGGACATCGACGACAGCGATGTCCGGCGTCAACTCCGCCAGCGCTTTGGTCAGTTCGGGTCCGCTCTCCACCGCGGCCAGGATCTCGAAGCCGTACGCCTCCAGCATCCGGACCAGACCGTCGCGCAGCAGGAAGAGATCTTCGGCTAGGACAACTCGCAAGGAATCTCCATGGTCACCATGGTGGGACCGCCGGCGGGGCTGCTGACGGCCAGGATGCCGTCGAATGTACCGAGTCTGCGCTCCAGACCGCTCAGCCCAGAGCCCTTCCCGATCGCCGCGCCCCCGCCGCCGTCGTCGGTGACCGCGATCCGCAGCATGCCCTCCGTATGGGAGAGATCGACCCAGATCCGGTCGGCACGCGCGTGCTTGATCACGTTGGCCAGAGCCTCGCTCACCGCGAAGTACGCGGCCGACTCCACCGGCGCCTCCGCCCGGCCCGGCAGCTCCACACTCACCTCGGCCGGCAGCGGCAGCCGCAGGGCCAGCGCCTTCACGGCGTCACCGAGCCCCCGCTCGGCGAGCACCGGCGGATGGATCCCCCGGACGAGATCCCGCAGTTCGGTCAGCGCCTCCGCGGAGGACTGACGGGCCTTGCCGATCAGCTCCTTGGCCCGCGCCGGATCCTTCTCGATCAGCGCCTCGACCGTGCCCAGATCCATGCCCACGGCGACCAGCCTGGCCTGCGCGCCGTCATGCAGATCGCGCTCGATCCTGCGCAGCTCGGCGGCCGAGGTGTCCACCGCGTCATGGCGGGACTCGGTCAGCCGCTCGATGCGCAGGGCCAGTTGCCGGTCCCGGCCGGGCGCGAGCATCACCCTGGTCAGAAGGAAGTGGAGCCGCAGCAGATCCGCGCTGTACCGCAGACCGAGCGCGAACAGCGCCAGCCCCAGAGCGGCGGCGGCCAGCGCTGTCACCTGGCTGTCGACCGGCACGAATCCGTACCAGTACTGATCGTCCCTGAACACCCGCCACAGGCCGGCGGCCAGGACGAACCCCTCCAGCGCGTAGACGTTCAGGGCGAAGGTCAGCAGGGCCAGGACAGCGCCCAGGGTCATGTCCACCAGCATCCACTGGAGATCACGCCACGTCGCGGGATCCTTCAGCAGCAGGGTGCAGCGCTCCACCTGACCGGTGACCCCACCGCGCACATCCGGCGGCAACGGCCGGTACGGCACGGCAATCGGTATGTCCGACCAGGTGGCGGCCAGCAGCCGGCGCTGGTTGGCGTGCTTCCTGACCGCCGTCAGCAGCGCCGGGGTGGTGAACACCCCGACGCCCAGCGGCACGAGGGCGATCGAGACCACCGTCAGCACGAAGAGCGTGATCGATCCGGCGAGCGCGGCGAACGACAGCACCAGCCCGCGCCCCATCGCCGTCAGCGCCCCCCGGAGCTTCCATCCGTCCATGGTCATCTCTCTTCCTCATGGCCGGGGCGAGTTCCCGTGGCCCCCGACGGCCCGGCCTCCGGGCATGCCGCCCAGTCTGAACTCTCCGGGGCCCGACCCGTCAGCCGGTCACCCCCCGACCGGGGGTGTTGCCAGCACCACCCCCGATCAGGGGCTTCGGCGGCTGGGGCGGAGGGCCCCGGATTCCTAGCGTCATGGACGACCTGTTCATCGCTTACGACGCATGTACTTCTGGGGGCGAAACGCCATGAGGCAGAACCTCGCGGCACGTATCGGTGTGTGGAGCGCACACCATCGCAAGACGGCGATCATCGGCTGGCTGCTGTTCGTCGTGCTGGCCGCGGGTCTCGGCGGTGCCTCGGGCATGGTCGAGATGTCCGCGTCCGAGAGCGGGGCGGGCGATTCCGCGCGAGCGGAGCGCATCCTCGACGAGGCCGGCATCGACGAACCCGCCGGGGAACTGGTCATGGTCGCGGGCCGGGCCGAGGGCGGCTGGCGTACGGCGGCCGGAGCGCTGACCGAGGCCCTGCGCGCGACGGGTGAGGTGGGCGGGATCGCCCCGCCCCTCGCCTCCGAGGACGGCAAGGACGCGCTGATCCGCTTCGAGATCAAGGGCGACTCGACGACGGCGGCCGACCGGGTGGGGCCCGTGCTCGACGCCGTACGGGAGACCGGCGAGGCGCACCGGGACGTGCGGCTCTACCAGTTCGGAGAGGCCAGCTCGGGCAAGCTGCTCGGGGATCTGCTCGCCGACGACTTCCAGCGCGCCGAGTTCACCGCCGTACCGCTGGCGCTCGGCATCCTGCTGGTCGCCTTCGGGGCCGTGGTCGCGGCGCTGCTGCCCGTCGGGCTCGCGCTCACCGCGTGCCTGGCCGCCTTCGGACTGCTCTCCCTCGCCAGCCACCAGCTCCATCTCTTCCAGACGACCTACTCCGTGATGTTCCTGATGGGACTGGCCGTGGGCGTCGACTACTGCCTGTTCTACCTGCGGCGTGAACGCGACGAGCGGGCCGCGGGGCGCGACGCCGAGACCGCGCTGCGGATCGCGGCGGCCACCAGCGGCCGGGCCGTCCTGGTCTCCGGTGTGACGGTGATGGTCGCGATGGCCGGGATGTTCCTCTCCGGGCTGATGCTCTTCAAGGGCTTCGCCCTCGCCACGATCCTGGTCGTGTTCATCGCGATGATCGGCTCGGTGACCGTCCTGCCCGCGCTGCTGGCCTGGCTCGGCGACCGTGTCGAGGCCGGACGGGTGCCGTTCCTGAACCGCCGGGGGAAGAAGAACGCGCGCAAGGGCGCGCGGGAGAGCGGCGCGCTGGCGGGGGCGCTGCTGCGGCCCGTACTGGCCAGGCCCAAGCTCTTCGCGGTGGCCTCGGCCGCCGTGCTGGTGGCACTGGCGGTGCCGGCGCTCGGCATGAAGACGGAATCGCTGGGCATGGAGAAGCAGTTCGGCTCCGGGTCCGAGCTGACGGTCGCGCACCGGAACATCACCGAGACGTTCCCGGGCGGTCCCGCACCCGCGCGGGTGGTCGTGAAGGCCGACGACATCGGGGCGGCCGGGGTACGGAAGGCGCTCGGGCGGTTCCCCGCGGACACGGTGACCGTGCACCCGGAACGGAACATCGCGGAGATCGAGGTCCCCCTCGCGGGCAACGGCAGCGACGCGCGCTCGAAGGCCGCCCTGTCCGAGCTGCGGGACGAGCGGCTGCCCGCCGCCTTCGCGGGCACCGGCGCACAGGTCCATGTGACCGGCGATCTCGCGGGATCGGTCGACTTCACCGCTCAGCTCAGGCGCGGGATCGTCCCGGTGTTCGTCTTCATCACCGCGGTGACCTTCCTGCTGATGCTGTTCTGCTTCCGGTCGTATGTCATCGCCGCCACCTCGATCGTGCTCAATCTGCTCTCGGTGGTGGCCGCGTACGGGGTGATGGTCGCCGTCTTCCAGCACGGCTGGGGCGCCGAACTGCTCGGTACGGAGAAGATCGGGGCGATCGAGAGCTGGATGCCGCTGTTCGTGCTGGTGGTGCTCTTCGGCCTGTCGATGGACTACCACGTGTTCGTGGTCTCCCGGATGAAGGAGGCCCACGACCGGGGTCTGGACACCCCGTCGGCGATCCACGAGGGCATCCGCCGCACGGCGGGCGCGGTGACCGGCGCCGCGGTCATCATGGTCGCCGTCTTCGCGGTCTTCGGAACGCTGTCGATGCAGGACATGCAGCAGATGGGCGTGGGGCTCGCGGTGGCGGTACTGCTGGACGCGACGCTCGTACGGATGGTGCTGCTGCCCTCGGTGATGGTGCTGCTAGGGGAGCGGAACTGGCGTACGCCGAAGGGGCTGGGACGGCTGCCGGGGATCAGGCACGGCGACGTCGAGGGGGAAGCGGGCGGCGCGTCGGCCGGGGGAGCCGGCGTGGGTACGGAGCCGTCGGCCGCGGGGCCCCGGCACGTGGCGCCGACGACTTGGCGCTGAGGCGCCGGGGGAGCTGATCCGCTGAGGCGGCGGCGGCCGTCGCGCCGGGCGGTTCGCCGGCGGGGCCTCACAGGCCCATGGTCCGGACACCGTACGGGGGGTGTCCGGGCCATGTCCGTGCGCGGGGCCGATTGTCAGTGGCACCTGGCACGATCTCCGTAACGGGATGAAGAACGACCAGGGGGCAGACCGTGGGCACATGGGACACCGGCCACTTCGACAACGACACCGCGGCGGACTTCGCCGCCGACCTGGACGAGGCGACCGAGGCGGGGCGTACGGATCTGGTGCGTGCGGCGCTCCTCCGCGCGATCGCCGCCGAGGAGTATCTGGACAGCGACGAGGCGGTGGTGGCCGTGGCGGCGGCCGCGCTGGTCGCCGAGCAGTGCCCCGGCGGCCCGCCCGTGGAGACGGTGTACGGCCCGGACGAGCCCCTGCCCCGGTTTCCCGAGGAGCTGAGAGTTCTCGCGGTCCGGGCCCTGGACCGGGTGACGGCGGACAGGTCCGAGCTGCGCGATCTGTGGGCGGAGGCGGACGGAGAGGCCGGCGCGTGGCAGCGGGGGACGGCGGAGCTGCGGACCGCGCTGGCGGCGGCGATATCCACGGCGGCGTCCCCGGGGATATCCCCGGTGCCCGCCCCGGCGCCATCGGTCACGGCCTCATCGGTGCCGACGGGGACGATCACGGGGGACGGCGGCAGGAGCGGGGCCAGGGACAGGACCAGGGCCGGGGACACGCACGGCCGGTGAGGACGGCCCGAGCGGCCGGAGCGGCACGAGTGGTGGGCTGAGGGCGATCCTGGGTCGCCGGGGAAGCCGGGCGCGGCACGGGCCCGGGGCGGGGAGCCCGGCGGTGGGGGTGTCAGCCGCCCAGCACCTTGGCCTCCAGTTCGGGCGCCAGGCCCACGGGGGTGCGGTCCGGGCGCTGCGGTGCCCGGCCCCCGACCGACAGCAGCCAGGCCCAGGTGTCCGCGACCGTCTCCGCCACCGGACGGCAGCGCAGCCCCGTGGCCAGTGCCCTGGTGACATCGCTCCGGTGCAGGGTGTCGTGGAGTTCCCCCGGCGGCAGCCAGATCGGCAGGTCCATCCAGGGCTCGATGCCCGCGGCGAGGATCGGCTCCGGTGCGGTCCAGCGCAGTTCGGCACCGGAGCCCGTCACCCGTACGCACGCGTCGAGGAGTTCACCCATCGTGGTGTGCCCGGCCGAGCTCACCAGGTTGTACGGGCCGCCAAGACCCTGCCGCAGGGCGTCGAGGGTCCACTCGGCGAGATCGCGCGCGTCGATGTACTGGACGGGGTTGTCGTACGGCCCGGGGGCCAGCACGGGACCGCCCCTGGCGATCCTGTTCAGCCACCACGGCAGCCGGCCGATGTTCTCCCAGGGGCCGAGGATCAGACCGGCGCGCACCAGCAGCGCCCGGTCGCCGAAGACCGCCTCGGCGGCCAGTTCGCCGCCCCGCTTGTCCTGGGGGTAGGCGGTCTGTCCGGCCTCGGCGGACGCGCCCGTCACCAGCGGGCCGTCCTCGTCCAGTCCGGCCGGGGCCGGGTGGCTGTACACCGAGCGGCTGGAGACATACGCGTACCGGCCGGCCCGGCCCGCCAGCAGCCGGGCCGCCGAGAGCACCGTGGAGGGGGCCGCCGACCAGGTGTCGACGACCGCGTCCCACTCGCCCTCGGCCAGGGCGGCCAGACCGCCGGGGGCGGTGCGGTCACCGAGGAGGGTGACCGCCCCCGCCGGTGCCTCATGACGGCCGCGATGGAAGACGCTCACCTGCCAGCCACGGGCGAGCGCCGCCTCCGTGACGGCGCGGCCCACGAATTCCGTACCACCGAGGATCAGGAGTCTCATGGCACCGACTCTGCCCGTGAGCGGGCGCCGAGGACAGGGAAGTTCGCCGTCGGGAGAATCAAGGGCTTTTGGGATCTGCCGTACGGTCCCCCGGGATGGCAGCATGTGCGCACCATGACAGATGCCCGGTCGCCGTTGCGCGCCTTGCGGGCCGCGGCCTTCGCGGCGGTCTGCGTGACTCTGGCGGCCGTAGGGCATTTGTTCGCATCCGGGCATGAGATCCCGGTCGGCGCGCTGTGGACGGCGTTCGCGGTGACCGGATGCCTCGGCTGGCTCGCGGGCGGCCGGCGCCGCGGGGCGTGCTCGATCGGGGCCGCCCTCGTCACGGTCCAGGGTGTGCTGCATCTGATCTTCGCCGGGGCGCTGCCGTACGGACTGCCCACGGCGGCACGGCTGTCAGCGGTGGCGCACGGCCCGCGACCGCATCCGGTCACCGGGCCCGGGACGGGGATGGGCGGGGGCACGGGCGCGGTTGCCGGTATGCCTTCCGGCATGGGCGTCGGCATGACCATGGGCGGCGCGGGCACCGGCCCCGACGGGCGGCCGACCGTGCTGGAGGCCCTCACCGACGGCTCCCCCGCGATGCCGGCCGCGCATCTCCTCGCCGCCGTCCTCTGCGCGCTCTGGCTGGCCCGGGGCGAGGCCGCCCTGTTCCGGCTCGTGCACGCCGCCGGCGCCCTGGCCTTCTCGCCGCTGCGGCTGCTCCTCGCCGCCGTACGGCTGCCCGCCGCGCCCCGGCTGATACGCCCCCGGCCGGAGGCCTCCGCGCACCACCGCGTCCACGGGGTCGTACCGGCGCACACGCTGTCGCGGCGCGGGCCGCCCGCGTTCCGTACCACCCGTACCACGGCCCCTGGAGCCGCTCTCAGCACCACTGTCTGACGTCGGGCGGCGGCCGGGGCCGATTTCCCCATGCCAACGCCAACACCGAGGACAGTCATGGCCATTGACGACCCCGTACAGGGCGCAGCAGCGCACGGCGCCGCAGCAGCGCACAGCACCACGTCCGAGCCCCCGGCCCCGGCGGAGACGCCGTCCGTCCGGAGTTCCCTGCGGCCTCTTGTGCTGCGTCTCCACTTCTACGCGGGGCTGCTCATCGCCCCGCTCCTGCTGGTCGCCGCCACCAGCGGGTTCCTCTACGCCCTCTCCTTCCAGGCGGAGAAGGTGATCTACCGCCATGAGCTGCGGGTGCCGGTCGGTGACCGCACCGTTCCGCTCGCCCAGCAGCTCGACGCCGCCCGCGCCGCCCGCCCCGACGGCACGGTCACCTCCGTACGCCTCCCGTCGGACGAAGGCGCCACCACCCGGGTCCTGATGACCGCGCCCGGTGTCGAGGAGGGCAAGTCGCTCGCCGTCTTCGTCGATCCGTACACCGCGGAGATACGGGGCGAGCTGACCAGTTACGGCAGTTCGGGCGCCCTGCCGCTGCGCACCTGGCTCTCCGAGTTCCACCGCCATCTCCATCTGGGCGAGCCGGGCCGTCTCTACAGCGAACTCGCCGCGAGCTGGCTGTGGGTGGTCGCCCTGGGCGGAGTGCTGCTCTGGGCCGGGCGCAGACGTGCCTCCAAGCGGGCGCTGCTGGTGCCCGAGCGCGGGGCCACCGGCCGGCGCCGGACGCTCTCGCTGCACGGTTCGGTCGGTCTGTGGGCGGTGACCGGACTGGTGCTGCTCTCGGCCACGGGGCTGACCTGGTCGCGGTACGCGGGCGAGAACATCGGCGCGGTCCAGGACCAGCTCGGCGGCGCCACCCCGGCCGTCTCGGCCACCCTCGAAGGAGGCGGCGGCGCGGCGGGCGGCGGCCATGAGGGCCACGAGGGCATGGAGGACATGCCCGGGATGGAGGGGACGGACGGCGCGGGCGCCATGGACGTCGGTATCGATCTGGTGGTCGTCGCCGCACGGCAGGCCGGTCTCGACGGACCGCTCTCGGTGACCCTGCCGAAGGAGGGCGACGGCTATGTGGTCGCCCAGACGGACACCCAGTTCCCCGTCGCACTCGACTCGGTGGCCGTCGACCCCGCCAACGGCACGATCATCGACGAACTGCGCTTCGCGGACTATCCCGTGCTCGCCCAGCTCACCCGCTTCGGCATCGACGCCCACATGGGGGTCTTCCTCGGAGTGGTCAACCAGCTCGCGCTCGCGGCTCTCGCCCTGGCACTGATCCTGCTGATCGTGTGGGGCTACCGGATGTGGTGGCAGCGCAGGCCCACCAAGGAGCGCAGGCTGACCGCGGGCAGGCCGATACCGCGCGGTGCCTGGCGCAAGGTGCCGCTCACGGTCCTGCTGCCGCTCGCCGCGGTGGTGGCCCTGGTCGGCTGGTTCGTCCCGCTGCTGGGCATCAGCCTGCTGGTGTTCCTGGTTCTCGACGGGGTGCTGGGGGCGCTCTCCCGCGCCCGCGCCCGCGGCGGAGCCACCACCGGAACCGGGACGGGAACGGGATCCGGGACGGGCGCCCGGACGTAACGCCTCGGCATCGGGCGCGCCCCGTACGCCCCGTAGACAGGGCGCGCCCCGTGCGCTCCGTACGCAGGGTGTGCGGGGTGTGCGGGGTGCGCCCTGCGCGGGGAGCCCTGCCGGTCCGTCACCGGTCCGGCACCGGTCCGGCACCGGACCGGCAAGGCTGCCCTCCGGGCGGTTCAGGGCGTGTACTTGTACCCGACGCGCCGTACGGTCTGGATGGTGTGCCGGTACTCGGCCCCCAGCTTCCGGCGCAGCCTCGCCACATGGACATCGACGGTGCGTCCGTCGCCCACATGACCGTAGCCCCACACCGTGGTCACCAACTGGTCGCGCGTGTGCACCCGGTGGGGATGTGCCACGAGATGGGCCAGCAGCTCGAATTCGAGATACGTCAGGTCCAGCGGCTTCCCGTCCACCAGGGCGATCCGCTGGGCGCTGTCTATCCGGACGGGACCGCCGCCCGCGGCCCGCGCCTCGGAGGTGACCTCGGACCCGGCCGGTTCCGTCTCCACGGGACGGTACGGGGCCGAGGCGGCCAGCACGGCCGCCTGCTGGTCGGCGGGGACGAGCACGAGATAGCCGATCATCGGCGGCTGTCCCGGCAGGGAGGGCAGTGTGTGCTGGGGCGCGGGCAGCCAGGTGGCGCCGGGCGGCAGGAAGTCCACGACCTGTCCGGTGGGGGCGACGGCGGGGCGGGCGGCCGGGACGGTCTCGTCGCGGTCGACGGCACGGAGGCGGTGACGGCCGGGCGTCGCCGGTTTCTGGTTGTGTGCCGCGGCCGAGGCGGTGGCCGCGCCGGCGGAGAAGGAACGGGGGTTCGCCATGAGAGGTCAGCTCTTTCGCGCGAGGGAGTCGTCAAGTCGACAGGAGACGGACGGGACGTACGTCGTGCGCGGCGGCCGAAGGCCTCGAAGGAGGTTTTAGAGGGCCGGCGCGTTCCTCGCGCGGCAACACACGCGGTCGAAGTCGTGGTGCTGCCGGGACGGCCAGAAAGGCTCCAGGTCGGTGCGACCTGTCGCGGGGTGCTGGAAGCTGGCCATGACCCCATTGAAGCAGATACCGACGGGCGGCAGCAGGTCACTTTCCGCTGTCCTTACCCGCCCATGGCGTGACGGTCAGCACAGCGGCGACGAAGCCTCGACGAAGCGGTGACGAAATGGCGGCGAAGCGGCGACGAAACGGCGGCGTGACGGCCCTCGCGCACGCGTGGCGGACGCGTGCCGGACGCGCGCGGACTCATGGCAGGCGGCGCACGGGCGGCGGCGCACGGGCAGGCGGCGCACGACGGAGGGGGCGGACACCGAACCGGTGTCCGCCCCCTCCGGGTGCCGTGAGCGGGACGGCCCGCCCGGATCAGACCCGCCCGGATCAGACCTGGCCGGATCAGACCCGCCCGGATCAGACCTGGCCGGCCTTCTCCAGGGCGGTGCAGCAGGTGTCGACGATGAGCCGGGTGACGACATAGGGGTCGACGTTGGCGTTGGGGCGGCGGTCCTCGATGTACCCCTTGCCGTCCTGCTCGACCTGCCAGGGGATACGGACCGAGGCGCCGCGGTTGGAGACGCCGTAGCTGTACTCGTTCCACGGGGCGGTCTCGTGCAGTCCGGTCAGACGGTCGTCGATGCCCGCGCCGTAGTGCTTGACGTGGTCGAGCGGCTTGGAGCCCTCGCCCAGCGACTCGCACGCGGTGATGATCGCCTCGTACCCCTCGCGCATGGCCCGCGTGGAGAAGTTGGTGTGCGCGCCCGCGCCGTTCCAGTCGCCCTTGACCGGCTTCGGGTCGAGCGTCGCGGAGACGTTGAAGTCCTCGGCGGTGCGGTAGAGCAGCCAGCGGGCGATCCAGAGCTGGTCCGCCACGTCGAGCGGGGCCAGGGGACCGACCTGGAACTCCCACTGGCCCGGCATGACCTCGGCGTTGATACCGGAGATGCCCAGACCCGCCTTGAGACAGTTGTCCAGGTGCGCCTCGACGATGTCGCGGCCGAAGATCTCGTCCGAGCCGACACCGCAGTAGTAGCCGCCCTGCGCGGCCGGGAAGCCGCCCACGGGGAAGCCCAGCGGACGCGAGCCCTCGAAGAACGTGTACTCCTGCTCGATCCCGAAGATCGGCTCCTGGCCTGCGAACTTCTCCGCGACCTCGGTGAGCCGCGCACGGGTGTTGGACTCGTGCGGCGTCATGTCGATGTTCAGGACCTCGCACATGACGAGGACGTCGTCCCCGCCGCGGATCGGGTCCGGGCACGAGAAGACCGGCTTCAGCACCCGGTCGGAGGCGTGTCCCTCGGCCTGGTTGGTGCTCGACCCGTCGAAGCCCCAGATGGGCAGCTCGGCGCCGTCCGCGAGGATCTTGGTCTTCGAGCGCAGCTTCGCGGTCGGCTCGGTGCCGTCGATCCAGATGTACTCAGCCTTGAAGGTCACGGGGCCTCATCCTTTACGGGTGCAGCAATTTTGACCCGAAGCTTCGCAATCTGTGATTTCCCGTCTGTTGCCCGACCGTGAACCACGTGTTACTCAGGTTTCCTTTGTTTCAGCGGCGTCGCGTGGGGAAGCGCGCCCTGTGGCTTGTTCGGGGTGTTCGGGGTGTTCGGGGTGCCCGGTCGTACCGCCGGCGGTACCAACGTCCGGGTGACCGGCCGCGCGGCCGGCCGACCGCCTGGCCACCGCGTGCGTGTTGACCAGCGACTCGAATCCCGCGGCGCGGATCCGGCGTACCAGTTCGTCGTAGGTCGCCCCCAACGCCTCGGCCGTACGCCCGAGATGCCAGTCGTGATCGGCCAGCCGGGTCAGCAGATGGCCGCGTCTGATCTGCGCGTCGGAGAGCCGGAACGTCTTGAGATACGCCGTGCGCCCCTTGTGGTCGCTGATGAGTTCGCCGATGTGCTGCTCCTGCCGGTCCCGGTGGAACGGCGGGAGGAAACGGTGCAACTCATACGAACCCCTCCTATACACGCGTTCGAAGGAGTAGGACGTGGAGAGGAGTTCACGGGCGAGGACCGCTTCATGCGTCTCGCTCCACACGCGTTCCTGCGCACGCGCCGCGGCCCGCAGATCGGCGAGCGTCTCCAGATGACGGCCGTCGCGGATCCGCGCCTCGAACTCCGCCACCGGGGCGCCGAAGAACGCGTACTGATGGACCAGTTCCCCGTACAGGTCCTCGACCAGGGTCGGGTGCAGGGCCCGATAGTCGTCGGGGTGCGGTACGACGAAGGCGGCGGCGAGCGAGTCCGACGTGTAGACCATCACCCCGCACTGCCCGGGATGGATCTCGAACACGCGGAGGGCGTCGGTGAGTCCCCGGACACCGAGGCCGAGATAGGCGTCCTCGGCGCGGGGCGAGAGCCCCTGCCGTACCGCCTGCTGGGACCACTCGTCCCAGGCGATGGACGGACCCCCGAAGTGGAGGGAGAGATAGCCCTCCAGCGCCAGATGCAGGGGCAGGAAACGGCAGCGCGTGGCGGCGGCCGCGTGGGACAGGCCCTTGCCGCCCTTCCCCGCCCGCGCGCGCCTGACCATCCGGTGATGACGGCGCACGGGCACGGTCTCGGGTCGCAGGCCGGGCCGGTCGTACGGGTCGAGCCGGTCGTACGGGCCGGACCGGTCGTACGGGTCGGACCGGTCGTACGGGTCGGGCCGGTCGCCGTGACGCTGACCGTGACCTTCGCCGTCGCCGCGCCCTCCGCCGTGGCCGTGGCCGTGGCCGTCGTCGTCACCGACACCGAGCTGGGTGCCGTACGCCGCCGCCTGGCTCCCGTCGCCCGACCAGTCGGCCACGAAACCGTGCGGGATGTACGACACATAGCGGGTGCCCGGACCCACCTCGACCTCGCCGTGCCTTGCGCCGTCTCCGTAACCTTCGTAGATCCGCCGGTGCAGCCGCAGACCGGGCAGCGGCTCCGCGCGCACCAGCGGCACCAGACGGATACCGCCCCAGACCTGCGCGGGACGTGTGATCAGACCGGTGAGATCGAGCCGGGTCATCGCCCCTCCGGGAAGGTCTCGCCGCGCGTCGCTCCGGCGTCCACGAAACGCTCTGCCCGCCGGTCCAGATACGCGCGCAGCTCGGCCAGTCCCGTACGGCCCTCCGCGAACTGCGCGATCTCCACCAGCGCCGGCAGATCCTCGGCGTCCCGTATCCCCGCCGTCGGCACGCTCGCCGCCAGCCGGCGTACGTCGAAGCCGTCCGCGTCGTATACGGGGTTGAGATGAACCGCGCTCGTCCTGCCCTCCCGGTCGAGCCGGGTACGCCAGACCCGCAGCACCTCGCCCGCCAGCCCGGGAGGCGCGTTGTCCCAGCCGTCCGAGACGATGACCAGCCGGTCGGGCGCGTGGTCGAGCGCGTCGATGATCCGGGTGCCGAGCGGGGTCGGTCCATAGGGGCGGACCAGCAGCGGATCCGTGCTCCCCGAGGTCCACAACGGGGTGTACGAACCGGCGGCCGCCAGCGCGTCCAGCAGGAAGTGGCAGGCCAGAGCGGTGGCGAGCGGACGGCGGCGCTTCTCGCCCGACCCGGACGAGGAGTAGCTGTCGTCGAGCACGGCGGCGACCCGTCCCCAGGTGCCGGTGTACGGACCGGCCACGCGGCGCGCGGCCGTACGCAGGGCACGGGTGAGCTCGGCCCGGCGCCGCATCCGCTCGTCCGTGGCCAGGGACAGGACGTACAGGGCGAGCCGGGTCAGCGGCATGACGGTCAGATCGGTCCGCGTCGCCTCGGTGCCGGCGTCCGCGGCGCTCCGCGCCGTCGCGGCGCGCTGCGTACGGAGCCGCTCCAGCCGGGTCATCCGGGGCTCCATCCGCTCCAGGAACTCCCCACGCGGGACGCCGTGCCTGGCGGCGAATCCCTCGGCGACCGTGAACGGCAGCTCGTAGAGCGCGCCCTGCTCGAAGTGCGCACGGCGGTACGCGTCCAGCAGCCCGTGGTCGTAGCGCTTGCGGCGGCCGGGCGCGAAGAGGAAGTCACCGAGTTCGGACGAACGGCCGCGCTGCGCGGGCGCTGTCGCCGTTGTTGTCGCTGTCGCTGTCGTCCTCGGGTGGAGAGGCGCGTGGACAGGTGTGTGCGGAGGCGTGTGCAGAGGCGGGTGGAGGGGAGCGTGGAGGGGCGTGTGCGGGGGAGTGTGGAGCGGCAGGTGGAAGTGGCGCGCGGCGGACTTGAGACCGTTGCGGTACTTCACCGCGTCGTGGGCCAGATCCGGCCGGCCCGCCAGCCACTCGCGCAGGATGGCGCGGGTGCGGCGGTTGCCGACCCCCGAGGCCCGCAGCCCGCCGAAGAGCCGGTAGACACGCTGCGGGGGCAGCAGGGTCAGCCGCCTCGCGATCAGCCGCCCCTCCGCGCGCTTCTCCTCCGGGCCCGCCTCGCGCGGTGTGCGCAGCAGCCCCTCGATGATCAGCAGCGCGTTGTGGTCGTTGATGTCGAGCGCGAGCGTGGCGGCGTACACCGGGCGGTAGTTGACCCGTACGTACTCATGCAGAAAGGCGAGCGACAGCCGCTGCGTGTGCGCGTCCGAGTGGAACTCGCGCTGCCCGGTCGCCGTGACGGCCGCGTTGACGAACAGCAGCACGTCCTCGGCCGCGATCAGATCGGAGAAGGTCTCCGCCATGGTGTGTCCCCCAGTGCCTGCCTGAATCGGCGGTGCCGGCCGGGGCATGGGGGCGCGATCAGCGAAATCACTGCTTTACGAGGCAAGTCCCGGAAGTCGCGCCGGAGGCCCGCGGCCGGCCCGTGCAACGTAACACCGGCCGTGGGGCCGGGGGCCACTGTTTTATGTGCCGGGTGCCGGGTGCCGGGTGCCGGGTGCCGGGCGCTGCCCCGCTGTCCTGGCCGCCGGGTGCCGGGCGTCCTGCGGGGGCCGCCGCCGTACCGTTCGTCCGCCGCACGTGCTCTGCCCCAGGGGGCACCTGCTGTGTCCCAGGGGCAGGGGGCACACTGATCGCCATGAGCAAGCCACGTATCGGACTCCTCGGCACCGGCCCCTGGGCGGAGCGCACGCACGCCCCCGCCCTCGCCGCCCATCCCGGAATCGAATTCAGCGGTGTCTGGGGGCGGCGCCCCGAGGCCGCCGCCGCGCTCGCCGCCGCTTACGACACCACTCCGCACTCCGGCGAGGTCGGCCTCGACGCACTCTTCGCCGAGAGCGACGCCATCGCCTTCGCCCTGCCGCCCGACATCCAGGCGCCGCTGGCGGCACGGGCCGCCGCCGCCGGATGCCATCTGCTGATGGACAAGCCGGTCGCGACGACGGTGGCCGGCGCCCGCGAGGTCGCGGACGCGGCGGCCGACGCGGGCGTCTCGTCCGTCGTCTTCTGCACCCTGCGCTTCGCCCCCGGGACCGCGGACTGGATCGACGAGCAGGCCGCGAAGGGCGGCTGGTTCACCGCCCACGCGTACTGGCTCGGCGCGCTCTACGGAACCGGCGCGGACAGTCCGTACGCCGCGTCCCCCTGGCGCCGCGAGAAGGGCGGCCTGTGGGACGTCGGGCCGCACGCGCTGTCGGCCCTGATCCCGCTGCTCGGCGATGTCACGGACGTGACGGCCGTACGGAGCGAGCCCGACCTCACCCACCTCGTGCTCCGGCATGTGTCCGGGGCGGCCAGTACGGTGGCGCTGAGCCTGAGCGCGCCGGAGGCGGGGTCGGGGTCGGGCGTCGAGCTGCGCGGCGAGCACGGTACGGCGGTGCTGCCGACGGAGTGGGGTGACCCGGTCGACTCGTTCCGCGCGGCGACCGACGCGCTGCTGGAGTCGGTCCGTACGGGACAGCCGCACCCCTGCGACGTACGGTTCGGGCTGCGGCTGACCGAGATCCTGACGGAGGCGGAGGCCCAGCAGCAGCCCCAGTAGCCCCAGCAGCCCCAGGAGGCGGGAGCGAAGGACTGACGCGGGGTCCGACGCGGTCCGACGCGGCTCCGACGCACGCGTAGGGCCCGGCCGGTCGACCGGCCACTCGGCCGCTCGGCCGACCGGGGCATCCGCCACCGGTCAGAGCCGTCTGACCGGACTAGCCGGCCTGACCGGAGGCGCTCCCGACACGTTCGATACGGGCGTTGCGGATCAGGAACTTACCGGGTTCGCGGACCTGCTCGAACGCGGCGTCGTTCAGCAGGGCGCAGCTTCCGGAGGGCGAAGTGACCTGTACGGTCGTGGACTTGTCGTTGTCGAGATTGGTCACGCGGAGCGTCGTGCCGACCGGGAACTGATTGCTCGACGCGGCCGGGGCACCCGCCTCGCCGGAGAGTGTGATGGTGGAGCCGGCACAGACGACTTCGCCCCCACCCTCTCCGGCGGCGGGCGGGGCCTCCTCCGCCGGGGGCTGCTCCACGGTCGGCGGCTGGGCACCCTCTCCCGCCGGGGCGCCTCCGGCCTGCGCGTCCCCCGCCTGATCGCCGCCCACCTGGCCGTTGCCCGTCTGCCCGTTGCCCGTCTGGCCACTGCCCGTCTGGCCACTGCCCGCCTGGGCGCCTGCGCCGGTGCTTCCCTCGCCCACCTGGCATCCGGACGCCGCCTGCTGGAGCTTGATCTGCTCGATGACCGCGACGCGGTTGGCGATCCGTGCCTCGGACTGCGCGTCCGGCTCGGCGCGCTGCCCGGCGATGAAGTTCTCGTTGTTGCCCAGGGCCGTGGCCAGCCCGTCGCAGACCACCGATGCCTGGCTGGTACCGGTCATCACCACCGCCGTACCGCCCACGAGCGCCACCGAGGCGGCGAGCAGGGCCAGTTTCTTCCTGGAACTGAAGGTCTTCTTACGGGACACGTGTGGGGGCTCCTGTTCCCGGCCGTCTGTGGGCCGGCCGGCTGGGTTCCGTGTGCCGTTGGGTACGGGCGCTCGGGCCGGTCTGTTCAACCGTCACGGCATCGCGAGCACCGAGGAACGCCGACCGCACCGCTCGGCCGCGCCTCGCCCCCGGACCCGGACCCGGACCCGGACATGCCGTTCCCCCGTTCTCCTCCTTCCTCGTCCTTCACTCTTTCCTCCGGTTCCCCCCGCTGGCTCCGCTGCCGGCTCCGGACACCGTCACATGCCCTCTGGCCAGGGGCGATTGTCAGTGGAAGGCAGTAAAATGGAGGTAGTTCGTGAGGGTCCCACCACCGCGCCGGGAGGTCGCCGATGGCCGTTGCCACAATCACGACGAAGTCCTTCGAGAGTCAGCTCATCGTGCCCACCATCGTCCGCAAGCCACTGCCCGCGGGTCAGCCCCGGGAGTGGTACGAGACCCACAACCGCCGACTCAAGGCCATGCGTCTCGCCATCGCCCTGCTCGACTCGGGCGTGTATCACCCGGCGAACGCGACCAACCGCAGGATACGGAACACGGCCGCCCGGATCGGGATCCACCCGCCGTCCGACACCACCTGCCGCATGGTGCGGGCCCTGATCCGATAGGGCCGCCGACGGCTGCGACGGACGGCTACGACGCTCAGCCGTAGCCGTCGACAGCCGCTGAGGCACGGCGCACGTTACGGCTGAGGCACGGCGCACACCGGCTCCCCGGCCCGCAAGGGACCGGGGAGCCGGACGTCCGTCGTAGCGGCGAGGCCGGTGTCAGGCGGCGGTGCTCCACGGCCTGGTCCGCACGGTGTGAAGACGCCCCTGGGTGAGCGCGAAGCGGGGCAGGGACACCTCGAACTCCTCCGCGATGGCGTCGAGCGCCTCGAACTCGTCGTCGGGATCGAGCGAGAGCTCCTCCGACCCGGGAAAGAAGTCCTCCGGGTCGAGGGTGTCCGGCAGGGTCCCCCACTCGACGATGTCTCCGCCGTGCACCGTGAATCCGTACCGGCGCTGTCCGTCCTCGGCGTAGGAGAAGTGGAAGGTGCCGGGCAGCTCCTCCGACTCGCTGCCCCGCTCGACCCACACCATGACGGACGCCGTACCCCGCGAGGCCAGCTCTTCCAGCTTCCCCAGGTCCCCCAACTCGCCGAATTCCTCGACCGCTTCGAATTCCTCGACGGCTCCGGCCGCTCCGGCCGAAGTGAGGCCGAGGCTGCCGAGGCTTTCGAAGGCGAAACTCCAGCCGCCGTCGCCCCCGCACGATCCGATACGGGCCGCTCCCCCCACCTCACGCGCGTCGGCCGGTGCGGACAGGGTCACCGACCGGCCCGGCTCCCGCGCGATGCGGGCGGCCAGATCCTCGGGCGAGACGCCCTCCACAAGAAGGAACCGGTAGGAGTCCTGGTGCTGGTCCTCCTCATCGGCGAGCCAGGCGAGCCCGTCGCCTCCCTCGGCCCCGTCGGCCCGGTCCCATCCGCCGGCCCTGCCGCCTCCGTCGCTCCTGCCGCCTCCGTCGGCCCCATGAAGGGCCGACGCGTCAGGCTCTCCGCTCTCCGCCAGGCCCTCCGTCCGCCCCTCGCCCCGGGGCGTTTCGAGGATGTACCGGCCGCGCTCAGGCGTGGTCACCGGCCCGAGAAGGGGATCGGCGAGCAGTCCGACGGGGGCTATGTGCTCGCTGCCGTGGGGCTCCCAGTCGGCGACGGCGTCCGCGAGCGTCTCCCACGCAGCGCCCGTGTCGCCCCATCGCGCCTGTTCCCGTGCCGTCGCGACCGCCTTGCCGAAGGCCCCGGAGGGCTCGTACCGGAACGTACGCTCCTCGATCTCCTCGATCTCCTCGGAACCGATCCCCTCCAGCCCGGCCAGGGGCGACAACTCCTCGGCGTACAGGGGTCCGCCGCCCAGCATCGCCTCCATCTGGGCGCGCAGCCCATGGGCACGGCTCCGGCCGCATCTGTCCGCCTCGATGAGGAGGTCGAGCCGCCGGTCGATGTCGTCCCCGCTCAGACAGCCCGCGCGGGCCTCTTCGACATCGGCGTCGAGTTCGCGCGTCGTGGCGTTCACAAAACCGGGGGAGTCCGCGTGGTGACGGTGGAACTCCCGGAACAGGGCCTGCATCAGCTCCAGGAACGACTCGTACCGCTCCGGCTCCTCGTCCTCGTACCGCTCCTCGTCCTCGTACCGCGCCGGCCCGTCGTCCGACGGCCGTCCTCGGTACAGATACGCGGCCCACTCCTCGTCGGCGTTCACCTCACCGGGGTCGAGCAGGACCTCGGCGTCCGAGGTGACGGCCAGCCGAAGGCGTGCCCCGGCCGTCCCGGCCCTGCCGGTGGACTCCCCGCCCGGCCCCTCGTCCCAGCGGAGCCCCTCCGCCGTCCCCACCACACCGATGTCGGTCCCGGCCGCCCGCCAGCCGTCGGTGACCGCCAGGAAGGAACGGTAGGTCAGCGGCAGCGCCGTCCCCAGTCGCTCCTCCAGCTCGGCGATACGCTCCTCCGCCACGGCCGGTGAACCGAGCCATCGCGCCCCCGTCCCGACGGAGTCCTCCCAGTCCGCACTCCACCGATCCAGGAAGGGCCGCCAGTTGTAGATCTTCATGGCTCCCATCGTGCCAGCGCCCACTGACAACCGACACCCAACGGCCCGCAAACCGAGGGGGCTCCATGAGGCGGACACACGAACGCCACCCCGTGGACGAGCGGTGTCACCGTGCCGTGGACACCGCCGGTTCGCCCTCGCTGTCTCCTTCGTCCCGGGCGTCTTCTCCGTCCCGCCCGTCTTCTCCGTCGCGGTTGTAGTCCAGCACCGCGTCGAGGTATTCGCCGATGGCGTCCCGGTTACGGGTCAGACAGCGGATGCGGTCGGTCATCCGGTCGCGCTCGTGCTCCAGGGTGGCGATCATCTCCGGTGTCGCGTCGGGGAAGTAGATGGTCCGGGGCTTGTCGAGGCAGGGCAGGATCTGCTTGATGATCCGGGTCGGCAGTCCGGCGTCGAGCAGCCCCCTGATCTGGATGACCCGGTCCACGAACCGTTCGTCGTACTCGCGGTAGCCGTTCGGGGAGCGCTCGGCGGCGATCAGCCCCTGCTCCTCGTAGTAGCGCAGCAGCCGACGGGGGGTCCCGGTACGGTCCGACAGCTCCCCGATGCGCATGTGACCGCCCTCACGTAGTCCCTCACGTAGTACCGCGTTGACCCTCTCATCAATGTGAGGGTTCGAGGATACGCGTCAGACGGAACCACGGCACACGACCGGCACGAGGTGAGTTCTGATGGACAACCAGCTCTTCGACTACCACCCGATCGTCGAACGCGACCCGATCCGCTGGCCGGGCGGGGCCCGTATTGCCTTCTACCTCGGGCTGAACGTCGAGCATTACCAGATCGACCGCCCCTCGACGAGCATCTTCCCCGGCACCGCGGGCCTGGCCCCGGACCCGCTGAACTACGGCTGGCGCGACTACGGGCCCCGGGTGGGCGTCTGGCGGCTGATCGAGAGCCTCGACCGGTACGGGATCCGCGCCAGCGTGATGCTCAACTCCGATGTCGCCGAGCGCTATCCGCAGATCATCCGGGCGGGCCTCGACCGGGACTGGGTATGGGCGGCCCACGGCAAGAACAACTCCATCTTTCAGGCCGACATGACGCCCGACGAGGAACGCGCCTATCTGACCGAGGTGATCGCCACCATCGAGAAGGCCACGGGCCGCCGGCCGCGCGGCTGGCTGGGACCGGCGCTCACCGAGACCTTCCGTACCCCGGAACTGCTCGCCGAACTGGGCCTGACCTATGTGCTGGACTGGGCCAACGACGATCAGCCCTACCGTCTGAACGTGCCCGGCATGCTGAGCGTGCCGTACTCCGTCGAGGTGAACGACATCACCCTGTTCGTCGGCAAGAGCCTCAGCGGCCCGGACTTCGTACAGATCGTCAAGGACCAACTCGACCAGCTCCACAGCGACGCGGCCGACAGCGGCCGGGTGATGTCCCTGGTCCTGCACCCCTTCGTCATCAACCAGCCCTTCCGCCACAGGTACTTGGACCAGGCGCTGGAGTACATAGCGAACCACCCGGACGTATGGCTGACCACCACTGACGAACTGGCCGCCCACTACACCCGCACTGCGACCCCCTGACCACCCTTCCTGCCTCCTTGCCTCCTTGCCTCCCTGCCTTCCTGACTTCCTGCCTTTTTGAGCCACGCAGCGGATCAAGCGGGAGCCCGGGGTCCCGGCCGGGGGGCTCTTTCCAACCTCGGGGTGAGCTGGTGAGATGGAGCGCGAGGGCGCGGAAGGCTCTGACGAGGGCGAGGGCGAGGGCGAGGGCGGCTCTGGCGAGGCCGGGGACGGGGGTGGAAGCCGCACCGTGGCTTCCCGGAGCAGCCGCCAGGCTCTCGTATCCGCGGGGGGGAGCGGTGGTGGGCCCGCCCGCCCGTCCGCCGGTGAGGATCTTCGGAACACCAGGATCTTCGGAACGACAGGGGGGCACGTTTCGTGGGGAGGGATCCGGATCCGCACGGCGAGAACCGTACCGGGGACAGGGGCGGGGAGACGCGCAACGACTTTTCCGGATCCGGCGGCCCGGTGATCCAGGGGCGTGACTTCCTCGGCAATATCACCATCAACGCGTCGCCGCGGCCCGCCCCGGAGCCGCCGGCCCGAGCGGCCGGCGACACCGCCCTGGCCCAGGCCGCGGACGACCTGGCGTTCGCGGTCAAGCGCCAGTGGGAGAAGGAAGTGGCGCTGCGACGGCTGAACGATCCGTACCCGCTTCCGGTCCGGTGGGAGTCGGCGGCGTCGGGGCTGATGGAGCCCTGGCCTTCGCTGGTCCGGCTGGCCACCACGGGGGTCGGCCGCGCGTGGTCGGCCTCCCCCTCGGGATGGGCGTCCGGGCCGGAAGCGCTGCTCGGCGCGGGGGGTGAGCTGGTGAAGGTGCTCGCGAGGGTGCCCACCGGACGCCTGGTGGTGCTCGGCGAACCCGGCTCCGGCAAGAGCGTTCTGCTGGTGCGGCTGGTGCTGGACCTGCTCGCCCGCCGTCGCCCCGGAGACCCGGTGCCCGTGCTGGCGCCGCTGGCATCGTGGGATCCGGACCGGGAGGACCTGGACCAGTGGCTGGAGCAGCGATTAGGTGTCGACTATCCGGCGCTGAGCGAACCTGGCCGGACGGGAACCAGCCGGGGACGAGAACTCCTCGACGCCGGCTTCATCATGCTGGTGCTGGACGGGCTGGACGAGATCCCCGAGGACGTCCGTGGCCGCGCGATCACGCAGATCAACAACGCCCTCGGTCTTCACCCGGACCTGGGACTGGTGCTCGCCTCTCGCAGCGACCCGTTCACCGCCACGGTCCAGCCCCGCAGCGGGACAGAGGTACGGGTGACCGGCGCGGCGGGCGTCGAACTGCTGCCGCTGGACCTGGACACCGTCGCCCTGTATCTGCGGGACTCCGCGGGCGGACCCACCAATGCGGCCTCCTGGCAGGAGGTCTTCGCCGCGCTGGCCGCCGAGAACGATCCCCACCCCCTGGCCCAGGTGCTGACCACGCCGCTGATGGCGTCGCTGGCCCGTGTCGCCTACACCCCCCTGCCGGACAAGCACGCCGCTCCCGCCGCCCGTCCGGTAGAACTCCTGGACCGCTCGCGGTTCCCCGCACCCCGTGCGATCCGGGCGCATCTGGTGGATGCCTTCCTCCCCGCGGCCTACGCACTCCGGCCGGCCTCGAAACCACGACGCGACTGGACCAGGCGGCAGGCGACCCACTTCCTGACCTTCCTCGCCCGCGATCTGGAGGGCCGCAGGCATGGGACCACCGACCTCACCTGGTGGGACCTGGCCGACGCGGCACCGAAGCCCCTGGCGGGGATCGCCGTGGGTCTCGCGGCGGTGCCGGCCGCGGTGGTGATGCCGTTCGGTGCCTGGCTCGGAGCCGGCATGCTCGTCGGGGTCGTCGTAGCCATGATCGGCCGACGGTGGAGCCCGCCTGCCGGCACTTTCAACCGCGGACTCGCGGGCGGCCTGATCGGCAGCCTCCTCGGGTCCGCGTGCGGGCTCGGCATTCGCTTCGCGCTCGGGGTCGACAGCCCGGCGGGGTATCTCGTCGGCGGACTGGCGCTGGGCCTCGTCCCCGGATTCCTGGGCGGCTTCCGAGCCGGCCTGGCCGGCGGTGTCGCGGCGTCCTTCGTCGGGGCGTTCGTCGGCGAGCCCACGATGGGCGAGGCGGCGCCGCTGGTCAACAGCTTCGGGTTCGCCGTCGCCGCCGCCTGCGTCGTCACCCTGGGCAGGCGTCACCTTCCGGCGAGAGGACTCCGCTGGTCCCCGCTCGGAATCGTCACCGCCATGGGCGGTGGCCTCGCGATCGGGCTCGCGGTCACCCTCCAGGCAGGCGCGCTCGCGGGTCTGCTGTGCGGGCTGGTCGCCGCCGCCGGAGGTTCCTTCGGCGCCGGCCTGGAGGCGAGGCCGGCCGAGGCGACGGTCGCGGCGGATCCCCAGACCGTACTGAGCCAGGACCGCGTCACCTTCTGGACCACCGCCTCGGCGGGTGGCCTCGCCATCGGACTCGCCGCCGCCTTTGTCGTCGGATCGGATCTTGGACCGTGGCAGGGACTCAGGACCGGACTGGCCGACGGGCTGGCGACCGGACTGGCCTGGGGCTTCCTTCAAGCCAGATACGGATCGTTCACGCTCGCCCGATGCTGGCTGGCCCTGCGGGGACAGGTGCCGTGGCGGCTGATGCCGTTCCTCGCGGACGCCCACCGCCGAGGAGTCCTCCGCCAAGTCGGCGCCACCTACCAACTCCGCCACGCGGAACTCCAACGCCGCCTCGCCCGAAGCCCCTGACCCCCCGGCCCCGATGACCGCGGTCTGCCGAGATCGCTGCCGCGTGCCGCTGTGCACAAGAGGTCCCGGAGATCAAGGTGCGGGGGCCACACCGGCCAGTGCGGCCCGGTCCCGGATGATCAGGTGGTGCCGCGTATCCGGATTCAGGGAACGAGGTGGCCCGCGGCGCGGAACAGTTCGTACCACTCGGCCCGGGTGAGCGGAAGCTCGGAGCCCTGGGCGGCGCCCGCGACGCGCTCCGGGCTGGTGGTGCCGAGTACGACCTGCATCTGAGCGGGGTGGCGGGTGATCCAGGCAGTCGCGATCGCGATGGCGGGGACGTCGTACTGGCCGGCGAGGCGGTCGATGACGGCGTTGAGCTCGGGGTAGTCCGGCGAGCCGAGGAAGACACCCGTGAAGAACCCGGCCTGGAAGGGAGACCACGCCTGGATGGTGATGTCGTTCAGACGGCAGTAGTCGACGATCCCTCCGCCGTCGAGGGTGACCGACTGCTGCTCCGCGAGCATGTTCGCAGCGACCCCCTGAGCGACGATCGGCCCGTGTGTGATCGAGAGCTGAAGCTGGTTGGCCACGATGGGCTGACGCACGTACTTGCGCAGCAGGTCGATCTGGCGTGGGGTCTGGTTCGAGACACCGAAGGCGCGCACCTTGCCCGAGGATTCGAGCTCGTCGAAGGCGCGGGCGACCTCTTCGGGCTCGACAAGCGCGTCGGGGCGGTGCAGCAGCAGGATGTCGATGCGGTCGGTCCGCAGGGCCGCGAGCGAGCCCTCGACCGATTTGACGATGTGCTCGTAGGAGAAGTCGAAGTACGGGCCGTCCGTGACGATTCCCGCCTTGGTCTGGATCGTGATCTCGTCGCGCTGCGACGGGCTCAGCGCCATCGCGTCGGCGAAGCGGCGCTCACAACCGTGCAGCTCACCGCCGTAGACGTCGGCGTGGTCAACGAAGTCGATGCCCGCGTCGCGCGCGGTGCGGACGAGCTCGCGGACCTCGTCGTCGGTCTTGTCGGCGATACGCATCAGGCCGAGCACGACGTTCGGGGCGAGGATGTCGGTGCCGGGCATGGTGAAGGTCTTCACGACGGGATTTCCTTTCAGATGTTCAGGTCTGCACAGTACAAGCGGGGCCCACTCCGCGCTTGAGCGGGCGGGGGGTCCATCGGCGGCGAGCAGCGAGTCCGGGGGATGCTCCCGGGACGGGACGCCCCGGGGACCGGGATCACGCCGGGTGGAAGAGCGTGCTACGGATCCCACCCCGGCGTGCCGCCGCTCGCACGCGTCGCCGGCACCGGGCGGATCCAGCGGCTGCTGAGCACATGCGACTGGGATGCCGACGAGGTCCTCGATGACATGCGCGAGTACGTGATCGAGCTCTCCATCATCTCCAGGTCGGCTACAAACAGGCAGCCACACCAGTGCTGGCCGAACTCATCCGCCGCACACCCCGTCCCCAGACCGCCCAACGCTTCGAGATCGCCATGCGCCACACGATCCCGTTGATAGCGGCTACGCCTGCTCAGCGACGGCAGATCAAAATGCCGCCCTTGCAGTTGATCTCGAACGTCCCGTGCCGGGCGATGTGGTCGTCGAGGAGGTCGCGGGCCCGCTCGATGGTCGCGTCGAAGGGCACGTCGTGCTGGTCTGCCCATGCCTGGTAGGAGGCCATGTACGCGATGACCGGTTCGGGGTCGCGGACCGTGATGGTGCCGGGTAGTTCGATGGTCTCCACGCGGCTGAACTCCTCGCCGAGGACAGTCGGCGCCTTCTCCAGGGAGAAGCGCGCGCCGAGTGAGATGCGCGCTGGGCCGCGTCCGATGTCGAGGACCTCGCCTGCGGCCCGTTGCCATAGGTCGTCGAGTTCGGCCTTGTCCCGGTCGCTGTTGGTGGAGGCGATCACCAGCCCGTCACGGCCAACGATCCGGGACAGCTCCCTGACCGCCCGGGGGATGTCGGGGACGTGGTAGAGCATGTGCAGCGCCAGGGCGGCGTCGACGCTCCCCGTGGCCAGCGGCAGGCGGGTGGCCTCCGCCACGGCGACCGGGCCGGGGACGCCGGCGAGGATGCCAGGTGCGATGTCCAGGCCCAGCAGGGTCAGATCGGGTCGGTCCTGGCGGATTCGCTGGATGAACTTGCCATTGCCGCAGCCGATATCGACCACGCGCCCGCGCACGCCGCTCAGCTGCTCGGCGACGATGCCCGGCAGGTCATGGCGCGGGGTTTGCCACTGGTAGAGCGACTGGCGCGCGGCCAGGTCCCGGTCGCTGCTGTAGGCGCTCCCGGCGAGGCGGCGCCGGTCGGTGACGGCGGCGTCGTGTGCGGCGGAGAGGTCGGTCACGTCGGCGGCTCCGGGGGACGGGCGGCGGGTGAGGCCGCGAGGACGGCCGTGTGCTGGAGTCGTTCGCGCAGGTGTGCCGCCTGCGCGGCCCCACCGTACTGCGGCTCGCTCAGCTCCCGGCCCAGCGCGGTGAGCCGCCGCACGATGCTGGCCGACATACGCTCCGGTGGGGAGTCGAGGACGAAGCCGAGCATCGCCTCGGTGCCTCCCAGGTCGCCCAGGAGCAGATACCCGCGGGCGAGGTCGACATGGGCGGCGAAGAGATCACCGACCGATGCGCTCGGCGCCCTCCGGCCACAGCACGTCGACCGGGATGCCTGCGGTGCGGGCTTCGAGGACCACGTCGGCTGTGCCGCCGCCCTTGCCGCCTGGGGGTTGGCCGTTCCAGACGGCGACCAGACGGTCTGCGCGCTCCAGGAGTACGTGGTTGGCTGCCTCGTACGCCTCTCTGCCGGCCGTTTCGAAGGGCATGGTCAGTACTTCGTCGGCGGCCTCGATGAGCTTGTCGAAGAGGGGAGCGTGCTGTGGCCTGACCTTTGTCCGGCGGTAGTCCTGGGAGGGGATCACAGCTACGAGACGGCCGCCGGCGGCGAGTACGGCTTCCGCGAAGAGGCTGTCCGATCCGGCGGCGATGCAGGAGACCCCGACCAGATCCGGGCCGCTGTGTCCGGCCAGCAGGTCTCGCAGAGCGTCGCGGACCAAGGAGACCGATGCGTCCGTCAGGTCCATGTGGCCGGTTACGGCAAGAGTTGTCACAGCGGCTTCTTCTCTCTCAAGCGGGGTCATCAGTCGGCGAGTTGTTCGCGGAGTCTGGCCCGAGCTTCCCGGACCGGGCGGGACGCGCCGTGACCGACGGTGTACGAGTAGAGCCACGCCATGCCCTCCCGTACGCGTCCGGACTGCACCCGTTCGGCGACGTCCAGCGCGGCGTGGGTCTCCTGGCACCCGGCACTCAGGTCGCCGCCGAGGAAGTAGACCTCCGCGAGACCGAGCCGGTCGAGGGCGTTGCTGCGGCCCGCCTCCGGGCCGCGCTGTGAGAGGGCCTGCCGGATTTCCTCACCTGCGCGGTTGGCGTGTGTACGAGGGTCCTGCCGGGCGAGTTCCAGTAGTCGGCCGCCGGTGGTGCCGGCGAGTTCGGCTTCGTCGAAGTAGGCGATCCAGTGTGGCTCGGTCTGTTCGGGAGCGGCCTCGCCCAGATCCTGTCGCGCCTGTTCGGTCGCCCGTGTGAACGCCGAGGTGCGCCCGAGGGCGGCCAGTGCCCATGCCTCCCGGGTGCGAAGCATCGCCCGCACCCGGGGCCCGGCCACGTCGCGGGCGCCGTCCTGGGCGAGGCGAACAAGTTCGAGTGCGTCCTGTGGTCGGTTGCTGTACAGCATCTGACGGGCCATGCCCGCCAGCACGTTGGCGCCCCACAGACGGTCGCCGCCCGCGTGTGCGGCCCGCAGGGACAGCCGGTAGTAGTCCTGGGCCCGCCGTTGCAGGCCACTGTCCCACGCAGTTTGGCCTCTTTTAAGTTTTAAGCGTACGGAAGCCGTCGGCCGTGCCTCTCTGCTCGCTGAGGCACGGCCGACGGCCCTTGGACGGCTCAGGGGAGCGAAAGCCGCTCTGACCTGGGGCCTTCTTAGATGTCGAAGTACAGCTCGAACTCGTGGGGGTGGGGGCGGAGCTGGATGGGGGCGATTTCCTTGGTGCGCTTGTAGTCGATCCAGGTCTCGATCAGGTCCGAGGTGAAGACGCCGCCGGCCTGGAGGTACTCGTTGTCCGCTTCCAGGGCGTCGAGGACGTCCGGGAGGGAGGTCGGGACCTGGGGGACGCCCGCGTGCTCCTCGGGGGCCAGTTCGTAGAGGTCCTTGTCGATCGGCTCGGCCGGCTCGATCTTGTTCTTGATGCCGTCGAGGCCCGCCAGGAGGAGGGCGGAGAAGGCGAGGTACGGGTTCGACGAGGGGTCCGGGGCGCGGAACTCGACGCGCTTGGCCTTCGGGTTCGAGCCCGTGATCGGGATACGCATCGCCGCGGAGCGGTTGCGCTGCGAGTAGACCAGGTTGACCGGGGCCTCGAAGCCGGGGACCAGGCGGTGGTACGAGTTCACCGTCGGGTTGGTGAACGCCAGCAGCGACGGGGCGTGCTTGAGGATGCCGCCGATGTAGTAGCGGGCGGTGTCCGAGAGGCCCGCGTAGCCCTGCTCGTCGTAGAAGAGCGGGGTGCCGCCCTGCCACAGGGACTGGTGGACGTGCATACCGGAGCCGTTGTCACCGAAGATCGGCTTGGGCATGAAGGTCGCGGTCTTGCCGTTGCGCCAGGCGACGTTCTTCACGATGTACTTGAAGAGCATCAGGTCGTCGGCGGCGGCGAGCAGCGTGTTGAACTTGTAGTTGATCTCCGCCTGGCCGGCGGTGCCGACCTCGTGGTGCTGGCGCTCGACCTGGATGCCGGACGCTTCCAGCTCCAGGGAGATCTCCGCGCGCAGATCGGCGAAGTGGTCCACCGGCGGGGCCGGGAAGTAGCCGCCCTTGTAGCGGACCTTGTAACCGCGGTTGTCCTCGACCGCTCCGGTGTTCCAGGCGCCGGCCTCGGAGTCGATGTGGTAGAAGCCCTCGTTCGCGGTGGTGTTGAAACGCACGCTGTCGAAGACGTAGAACTCGGCCTCGGGGCCGAAGTACGCGGTGTCCGCGACGCCGGTGGAGGCGAGGTAGGCCTCCGCCTTCTTGGCGATGTTGCGCGGGTCGCGGCTGTACTGCTCGCCCGTGATCGGGTCGTGGATGAAGAAGTTGATGTTCAGCGTCTTGTCACGGCGGAACGAGTCGACCCGGGCGGTCGACAGGTCCGCGCGCAGCGCCATGTCCGACTCGTGGATGGCCTGGAAGCCGCGGATCGACGAGCCGTCGAAGGCCAGCTCCTCCGCCGGGTCGAACGACTTCGCCGGGATCGTGAAGTGCTGCATCACGCCAGGCAGGTCGCAGAAGCGGACGTCGACGAACTTGACGTCCTCGTCCGCGATGAACTTCTTGGCCTCGTCGGCGTTCTGGAACATCCAGCTCCTCCTCCTCCCGTCCCGAGGAGGGGCGGGGGTTGTCCTCGGTCGTGCGGCCAGTGCGGTGGCACACGCTGGACCCGACCATAGGTTTCCGGGATTTCTCAAGCATGACCCATTTGTTTCGCCCAAGTTAACCAGCCCGGGTGCGCGCCGGGGCGTACGACGGCTCCGCACCCCCCGTTCCCGGGCGCCGAAAACGCCCGCAGTACCGTGGACGGGTGGACAACAGGCAAGCAATCGGATCGTGGCTCTCCGGCCCCCGTGCGGCCGCCGAGGACATGGGTGTCGACTTCGGCTACCGGGGTGAGCGGCTCGGTCTTCCCGAGCGGGGACCGGGCTCGGTGGCCCCCCTCGGGCGACGCTTCGGAGCCATCTTCGTCGACTGGGCGCTCTGCGTGCTGATCGCATACGGGTTGCTCGCCGGCCGTGACTGGCAGGCGGCCGGCAACTGGGCCCTCGGGGTTCTGCTGGTCCTGAGCGTCCTGACCGTCGGTACGGTCGGCTTCACCCCCGGCAAGCGGCTCTTCCGCCTGCGGGTCGTCGCCGAGGACGGCGACCGGCTGGGCCTCGGCCGCGTACTCGTCCGCAGCGTCCTGCTCTGCCTCGCCATCCCGGCCCTCATCTGGGACCGCGACGGGCGCGGGCTCCACGACCGGCTCTCCCGCTCCGTGCAGGTCCGGATCTAGCCGCTCGCGTACGGTCCCGACTTCCGGGTCGGCCCCCGTGCTCCTCGGGCCCGGCCCCGCTTCCGGCCCGTCCTGACCCAGGTCCCTTGCGGGCGCGGATCCATGGGCATCGCGCAGACGGACAGACAGACAGACGGAGGGCGGCCCCGAGTGATCGGGGCCGCCCTCCGCCGTATGCGTCCGTCGTGCTCGGTCAGCGCATCTTTCCGCCGCGTGGCATCCGCATGCCCTTCGGCATCGGGCCCTTCGGCAGCGGCATGTTGCTCATCAGGTCGCCCATCGCCCGCAGCCGGTCGTTGGCCGCCGTCACCTGCGGGCCCGCCAGCACCCGCGGCAGCTTCAGCATCGTCGTACGCACCTTCTTCAGCGGCACCTGGCCCTCGCCGTCGCCGACGATGATGTCGTGCACCGGCACGTCCACCACGATGCGCGCCATCCGCTTCTTCTCGGCCGCCAGCAGGGTCTTCACCCGGTTCGGGTTGCCCTCGCCGACCAGCACGATGCCCGCCTTGCCGACGGCGCGGTGGACGACGTCCTGGTTGCGGTTCATCGCCACCGCCGGTGTGGTCGTCCAGCCCCGGCCCACGTTCTCCAGGACGGCCGCGGCCGCGCCCGGCTGGCCCTCCATCTGCCCGAAGGCCGCCCTCTCCGCGCGACGGCCGAAGATGATCGCCATCGCGAGGAACGCCAGGATGAAGCCCAGGATGCCCAGATAGATGGGGTGGCCGATCAAGAAGCCGATCGCGAGGAAGACACCGAAGGTGACGATTCCCACACCAGCGACGACAAGACCGACCTTGGAGTCGGCCCGTCGGGTCATCTTGTAGGTAAGAGCGATCTGCTTCAGTCGCCCCGGGTTCGCAGCAGTGTCTGCGTTTTCCTTCCTCGCCATGCCGAGGAGTTTACGTGGCGCGGGAAGTGGCCTTCGACACGGCCTCCATTACGTGCTGCGCCTCCACCCGGTCCTTGGCCCTGCGGCGGTCCTCCAGGACGGCCGTCCAGGCGTTGCGGCGGGCCGTGCGCTGGCCGCCGCTCAGGAGCAGGGACTCGACGGCGCGCAGGGCGCCGGCGACGGAGGGCAGGACCAGGGTGGTCGCGGTGGTCCGGGGGCGGCTGGCCATCGCCTCGGTGACGGGTCGTACCGGCACTTCGGTGACGGGTCGGGCCGGCGCGTCCTGCATGATGGCGATCCCCTCATGAGCGGGTCTGGTGCACGGTGCACGAGCGGGCGCGGTGCGTAAAAGCAGAGTCACTCACTGGTGTTACCAGGGCGTGACCGACCGGTCAAACGCGAATGAAACCCGGATGCGGGCTCCACGAACGGAGGGAAACACCGACGCGGTCCGTACGGCGCCCCCGACCTGCGGGGAGCGTACGGACCGCGTCACGGTCGGCTCTACTGCTCAGTATTCGCTTGTGCTCGGATTCACACGGCCCGGCCCGCACGCCCAGGCACGCACAAGCCGCAGCGCCCGGCTCACACCGCCTGGGCGGCCACCGCAGCGCCCGCCACCGCCGTACCACGGCGCTCGACCGCCTGCTGGTACAGCCGGCCCGCGCGGTACGAGGAACGCACCAGCGGCCCCGACATCACACCGGAGAAACCGATCTCCTCGGCCTCCTCCTTCAGCTCCACGAACTCGTGCGGTTTCACCCAGCGCTCGACCGGGTGGTGCCGTACGGACGGCCGCAGATACTGCGTGATCGTGATCAGCTCGCACCCCGCGTCGTGCAGATGCCGCAGCGCCTCGCTGACCTCCGCGCGCTCCTCGCCCATGCCCAGGATCAGGTTGGACTTGGTGACCAGACCCGCCTCACGGGCGCGCGTGATCACCTCCAGCGAGCGGTCGTACCGGAACCCCGGCCGGATGCGCTTGAAGATGCGCGGCACGGTCTCGACATTGTGCGCGAGCACCTCGGGACGGGACGAGAAGACCTCGGCGAGCTGCTCGGGCACCGCGTTGAAATCGGGGACCAGAAGCTCGACCTTCGTACGGCCCGCCTCGCGCTGCGCCGTCTGGGTGTGAATCTGGCGCACGGTCTCCGCGTACAGCCAGGCACCGCCGTCGTCCAGGTCGTCACGGGCGACACCGGTGATCGTCGCGTAGTTCAGGTCCATGGTGACGACGGACTCACCCACCCGGCGCGGTTCGTCGCGGTCCAGGGCGTCCGGCTTGCCCGTGTCGATCTGGCAGAAGTCACAGCGCCGGGTGCACTGGTCGCCGCCGATGAGGAAGGTCGCCTCGCGGTCCTCCCAGCACTCGAAGATGTTCGGACAGCCCGCCTCCTGGCAGACCGTGTGCAGTCCCTCGCTCTTCACGAGCTTCTGGAGCTGCTGGTACTCGGGGCCCATTTTCGCCCGGGTCTTGATCCACTCGGGCTTGCGCTCGATGGGGGTCTGGCTGTTCCGGACCTCCAGACGCAGCATCTTGCGTCCGTCGGGTGCGACAGCGGACACGTCCGGCACCTCTCTCTGCTGGCGCGGCATTCGATTCTTCGGCGAACACCAGGTTACGCCCGATATTTGCGTGGCATTACGTCTGGCCAACCCATGGCCAGAGGGGCGCATTCCCCTGCGCGGAACCGGACCGGTGTCCGGCCGGAGCGCAGCCGCCCGGAGCCGGACCGGAGCCCGGTTCCGGACCGGAGCCGCCCGGGGATTGGAGCCGCTCGGGGGGCGGAGCCGCCCGGGGTCGGAACCCTGGGTCGGAGCGGGCCGGGGCCCGGACCGTACGGCGCCGGCGTCGGCGGTTACGCGTTCACGCGTTCACGCGTTCGCTCGCGCGCTCGGTCTCACGTTCCGTCGCGCGCTCGATCTCGCGCGGCCTCGGCACCGTGCTCTCCAGCACGTCACGCAGATGTTTCTCCACTACGGGGACGACCTCCGCGATCGTGATGTCCCGGCCCAGCTCGTTCGAGAGCGAGGTGACCCCCGCGTCCCTGATTCCGCACGGCACGATCCGGTCGAACCAGGTGTTGTCCGGGTTCACATTGAGCGAGAAGCCATGCATGGTCACGCCCTTGGCGACCCGGATACCGATGGCCGCCAGCTTGCGGTCCTCGCGGCGCTGGCCGGCGTTGGACGGCGCGTACTCCGGGCCGTTGAGCCGCGCGTCGAACTCCTCGTCCGCCAGCCGCGGATCGAAGTCCAGCGAGAGGCCGCCCAGCGCGGGACGCTCCTGCACCGGGTCACCCAGCACCCACACCCCGCTGCGCCCCTCGACCCGGCTGGTCTCCAGACCGAACTCGGCGACCGCACGGATCAGCGCCTCTTCGAGACGGCGGACATGCGCCACCACATCGACGGGACGCGGCAGTTTGAGGATCGGGTAGCCGACGAGCTGACCGGGGCCGTGCCAGGTGATCTTCCCGCCGCGGTCCACATCGATGACGGGAGTGCCGTCCAGGGGACGCTCGTTGTCGGCCGTGCGCCGTCCCGCCGTATAGACCGGCGGATGCTCCAGCAGCAGACAGGTGTCGGGAATCTCGTCCGCGAACCGGGCCGCGTGGACCCGGCGCTGCTCCTGCCATGCCTCCTGGTATTCGACGGCCTGGTCGCCGAACCCCATTCGGACGTACCGCAGCTCGCTCACGGCAGCCTCCTCAGAACCTTCATCGTGCACGTGTAGTGCCCTCGCCACTGTACGGCGGCTCCCGGCGGCGTGACCGGGCAGGTGTTCCGGGGGCTCCACGGACCCGCCATCGGCCCCTCCACGGCCCCTCCACGGGCCCCTCCACGGACCTCGCCATGGACCCGCCACCGGCCTCTCCACGGGCGCCCCCGTCAGCGGGATCCTTGATCCTCACACGATCGGATGAATGTGGGGCCAAGGCCGTGGTGGAGGCGTTCACTACCGCTAAATTCGCGCCGTTCCATATGGGCTGTTCCCGGGCCCGGAAGGCAGGAGACCCTAGAGCTGATGTCGGAACGACCTCCGCAGCGCACCCCCAACCGCCAGCTCGCCGCACTGATCGCGGAAGCCGGGTTCTCCAACGCCGGTCTCGCTCGCCGCGTGGATCAGCTCGGTCTCGAACACGGCCTGGATCTGCGATACGACAAGACGTCGGTGACGCGCTGGCTGCGCGGGCAGCAGCCCCGTGGCACCACGCCCGCGCTGATCGCCGAGGTGTTCACCCGCCGGCTGGGCCGCCGGCTCTCCGCGCAGGATCTGGGCCTGGACGCCTGCGCCCCGGTCTACGCGGGGCTCGAATTCGCGTCCTCCCCCGAAGAGGCCGTCGACATCGTCGCCGGACTGTGGCGCAAGGACTCCGGCAGCCACTCCGAACTGCGCAAGATCGCGTTCACCCCGGCCGGACTGGTCGTGCCCAGCCGCGACTGGCTGATCGGACGCGCGGACGAACGGGTCGGCCATCCCGGCTTCGAGACGCCCGGCGGCGGCCGGGGAGGCCAGGAGAACGGCAGCCGGGGCCAGGACGGTGGCGTCCGCGGGCAGGAGACCTGGGGCCAGGAGAACCGGGTGTACGAGACCGGCGGCCGGATCCCCGAAGGCGGCACCCGGGCCCCCGAGACCGGCGGCCGGATCCCCGAGAGCGGTGCCCGGATTCCCGAGACCGGCGCGCGCGGTCACGACCCCGCCGCCCGGCTGCCCGTCCAGGGGCGGTCCGTCGCCGTCTCCGTCCCGAGGCCGCGCACCGAGCGCGCCCCGGGCCAGCGGGTCACCCTGGGCGATGTCGCGGCCCTGCGCTCGGTCGGTGATCTCTTCTGCGCCCTCGACCAGACCTACGGCGGGGGCCATGCCCGGCAGGCGCTCGTCCGCTATCTGGAGCACGAGACGGAGCCGATGCTGCGCGGGGTGTACGGGGAGACCACCGGCCGTCGGCTGTTCGCCGCGGCGGCCCATCTCACCCGGCTGGCGGGCTGGACCTCGTACGACATCGCCGCCCACGGCCTTGCCCAGCGCTACTTCGTGCAGGCGCTCCGGCTCTCGCAGGCGGCCGGGGACCGTGCCTACGGCTCGTACGTCCTGATCACCATGAGCCGTCAGGCCGTCCATCTCGGGCACGGCCGGGAGGCGGTCCAGCTCGCGCGGGTGGCCCAGCAGGGCGTCGGCGGCTCCGCGCCACCGGTCGTCCAGGCGCTGCTGCACGCCGCCGAGGCGCGTGGGCACGGGGTGCTCGGCGAGGCGCGGGCGTGCACCGCCTCGCTCGTACGGTCCGAACGCGCGCTGGAGTCGGCGCGGCCCGGGGACGAGGTGCCGCACTGGGCCCGCTTCTTCGACGAGGCGCAGCTCGCGGACGAGTTCGGGCACTGCTACCGGGATCTCCAGCAGTACCGCGCCGCCGTACAGCACGCCGAACGATCGCTCCAGTTACGCGCCCCCGCGTACGCCCGCAGCCGTCTCTTCTGCCGGGTGGTGCTCGCCTGCGCCCGGCTCGGGCTCGGTGAGCTGGACCAGGCATGCCTGCTGGGGGCGGAGGCGGCCAAGCAGGCGACCGAGATGCGGTCGGCGCGGGCGATCGAGTACGTACGGGACTTCGAACGGCGGCTGGAGCCCTATCGGGACGCGGCGGCCGTACGGAACTACCGCGACCGGATCGCGGCGCTCGGCTGAGCGGTCCGCGGCCCCGCCCCCCTGTGCCCGCGATCCGCCCTGTGCCCGCGACCGCCCTGTGCCCGCGACCGCCCCGTGCCCACGATCCGCCCTGTGGCCCTGTGGCCTGGCCCTGTTGTCGGTGTGGGGGTGGTTGTCTGAAGCCGGTCCCGTCCGGGGTTCGTGGGCGCCGGACGGGACCGGAGTGTCGGTTGGAGCCCGGACCCCGGGGTCCGCGTTCCGTTACGCCGCCGCGGGCAGATGCGGTGTCTCGTACGCCGGTTGCACGCCCAGATCGCGCAGGACCGCGTGAGCGGCGCGGCGGCCCGAGAACAGCGCGCCCTGGACCGTGTTCGTGTCGCGGTGGTCGCCGCACACATACAGCCCCGACAGCAGCCGCACCGGGCGCCGCAGATCGTGCGGCGGCGGCATCGCGGGCACCGCCTCCGGGTCGTGGTGGACGGCCAGCAACTCCCAGTCGTCGGTGGGTGTCCCGTACAGCCTCGCGAGATGCGCGCGGACCGCGCGGTCGAGTTCGGCGGCCGGGGGAGGCGTGCCGAGCACCGTCGACGAGATCAGCACACGGCCCTCCGGGGCCCGCGAGGGGTCGACCGCGCTCATCACGGCGGTGTGCGCGACCGGGCCGCTCCCGTCGGCGTCCAGCAGCAGCGCCGGATCGGTCATCGGGGGTGCGGGCGCGGTGTGGTGCAGAACCGTCACGGCGTGGAAGTCCGGCACCCGCAGCCCCGGCAGCAGTTCGGCCGCGGCCCGCGCGCCGGTCGCCAGGACGAGCGCGCGGCACGCGATCTCGCCGTGCTCCTTGGTGGTGACGCGGTTGATGGACGTGTCCGTGACACAGACGTCCGTCTGGACGGTGCCCGGGGGCAGGGTCCACGCCAGCAGTTCGGGGAGCGAGGCGGCGCCGCCCGCGGGGACGGACAGCCTGCCCCGGGCGAACGCGCGCAGCGCGAGATCCGCACAGCGGCTGGACGTCCCCAGATCGGGGTCGCAGAGGAGCGCGGACAGCAGCGGTCGCACAAAGGCGTTGACGGTACGGGCGGGCAGCCCGCGCGCCGACAGGGCCTCCAGGGCGGTGCGTTCGGGGCGGGCCAGCAGCCGGTGTGTGGGGGTCCCCGCGAGACGGCCCAGGGCGGCGCCCAGCCGGGCCTGGTCGACCGCGCCGCCGAGCGGGGGACGGGGGGCGCTCGCCAGGGCGCGTGCCACCGTCAGTGCGCTCCGCGCGCTCCCGACGGCGACGGCGCCCGTCCGGTAGGTCCTTCCGTCGCTGTGCACGAGCACGCCCGGCGAGAACTTCCTCAGCCGGGCGCCGTCCAGACCCGGTGTACGGAGCAGCTCCGGATACGAGGTGGTGAGAAGCTGTCCGCCGCGGTCGAGCCGGAAGCCGTCGACCGAGTCGGTGGCCATACGGCCGCCCACCCGGGGAGCGGCCTCCAGGACCCTGACCCGTACACCTGAGCTGGTCAGATGACGGGCCGCCGACAGACCTGCGATGCCGGCTCCGATGATGACGACGTCCGCCTGGTGTGCGGTCGAGTGGTGTGCGGCGCTGAGCACGTGCCCCTCCCCGAGGTCGGCGCGGCTGGTGGGGTTGCTGATGCCCTCATCAGGCCCCGGAATGCCCGAGGGGCCCCGGGGGATCCCCGGGTCCGCTCAGGTCCTCGTCGAGCCTAGGAAGGGAAGGGCCGCGCCGCGTACGCGCGTGAGCGGGGGCACCGGTGCATGGGGGGTGCGCGCCCCGCCCGGGGGCGGAGGGCGCTCCGTGGCAGACAGGACCAAGCCAGGTCCGGGCGGGAGCGGCAGGCCGCGCGGAAGGGTGAGGCCGCGTGGAGGGGGTCAGGCCGCGCGGATCGCCTCGTCGACCGTGGGGAACGCGAAGGTGAAGCCCGACTCCGACAAACGTGTCGGGAGGACCCGCTGGCTGCCCAGCACGTCTTCCGCCAGATCGCCCAGCGCCGCCCGCAGCGCCACCGCCGGGACCGGGAACGGGGTCGGCCGGCGCAGGACCCGCCCCATCGCCGCCGTGACCTCACGGTTGGTCACCGGTTCCGGCGCCGTGAGATTCACCGGACCCTCCAGCGTCTCCGTGTCGATGAGATGCCGCAGCGCGGCGACCTCGTCGTGCAGGGCGATGAAGCTCCAGTACTGGTGCCCTCCGCCGAGCCGGCCGCCCAGACCCGCGCGGAAGAGCGGGAAGAGGCGTGCCCAGGCGCCGCCCGCGCGGGAGACCACGAGCCCGGTCCTGGCGAACACCGTCCGTACGCCCGCCTCCTCGGCGGCCTGGGCGGCTTCCTCCCACTCCACACAGAGCGACGGGAGGAAGCCGTCACCCGGCCGCGCGTGCTCGTCGACCGCACGGTCCCCGGTGTCGCCGTAGAAGCCGATGGCGGAGCCGCACACCAGCACCCTCGGCGGGTCGTCCAGCGTGGCGACGGCCTCCGCGACGGCGGCCGTACCGAGGACCCGGCTGTCCCGGATCTCCTTCCTGTACGCCTCGGTCCAGCGGCGGCCGGCGATTCCCGCCCCCGCGAGATGGACGACCGCCTCGCACCCGTGCAGCCCGCGCGCGTCGACGTACTGCCGCAACGGGTCCCACTCGACCTCGTCGCCGGCCCGCGAGGGGCGCCGCACCAGGCGTACGACCTTGTGGCCGTCAGCGCGCAGGGAGCGTACGAGTGCCGTACCGATGAGACCGGTGGAGCCGGTGACCGCGATCCTCATGGGCTCCATCCTGCCCCGTGGGGCGCGGTGAGACGCGGCGAGACGCGGCGAGACGCGGGGGGACGCCGGGGACGCAGGGAGAGGGACGCAGGGGGACGCCGGGGGACGCCGGGGGACGCGGAGGGACGCGGAGAGATGCCGGGAGGCCCCGTGGCACAGTTGCGCCATGTCCGTTCAGCGCGGCCTGTCCGCACCGCAGATACGTCCCGCCTCCCTCCAGGACGGTGACGCCCTGGCCGAGCTGGACCGGCTGACCTGGTCGCCGGTGCACGCGGTGACACCGGAACCGCGCCCTCCCTTCCCTCCCTTCTTCGACTCCAGACATGTGCCCGAGGACTACCTCGTCGCCGAGGTGGGGATCGAGGGCGCCGAGGACCGGATCGCGGGGTACATCCGGGTGGCGCGGGCCTCGCCGCTCGCCACCCACGCGCATGTGCGGCAGATACAGGGCCTGGCGGTGCACGAGTGGGCGCGCGGCCGTGGTGTGGCGCGCGCCCTGCTGCGCGCGGCGGCCCTGCACGCACGCAACCAGGGAGCGCGGCGGCTGACGCTGCGGGTCCTGGGGCACAACACAGCGGCGCGCACGCTCTACGAGTCGGAGGGGTACGCCGTCGAGGGGATCCAGCCGGGGGAGTTCTACCGGGACGGGCGGTACATCGACGATGTGCTCATGGGACGGTCGCTCATGGGACGGTCACTGACGGACGGGCCCGACGGAGGGCCGGGACGCTGAGGGAGCGGGCCGCGCCCGGCGTGGGCCGCGTACGGCCGGGTCGCCGTGAACCGGGCCGCGTACGGGCCGGGTGCCGCGAACCGGGCCGAGACGGGCGGGCGCGCCTGCGGGCCGGGCCGCGTACGGCCCGGGGCGTCCACGGATCGCTCGTGGACTGGTCGTGGACCGGTTGTGGACCGGTCGCCGGGGCGGTCTACCGGCTCATCCGGCTCTCCTGCCCCTGCCCCGCCGCGCCCCCGAAGCGGTCCCAGAGCCGTGGGAACCGTTCCGCCAGCGCCGAGTCGTCCTCGAAGTCCAGGGGCGTGCCCTGCGGCTCGGCGGGCTGCGGCGGGATCCCCAGATCGGGTGCCACCACCCCGGTGAGCTGTTCGTACGCCTCGTCCGCCGCGTACCCCAGCTCCTCGCCGTCCCCGTCGAGGTCCTCGTCGAACTCGTCCAGCAGTTCCGCGAGGCTGTCGGGCTCGTGCACCGCGCCCTCGAAGATCTCGCGGCCCTGTCCGATGAGCCAGCAGCGGAAGTAGTCGAAGGCGTCGTCGCTCGCACCGCCCAGCAGCACGGCGGCGGCGCCCCACAGATCCCAGTGGTACGCGCGGTTGTAGCGGGACTCGAAGTGACGCGCGAAGTCGAGCACGGAGTCGGGGTCGAGCGTCAGCAGCCGCTCGACCAGCAGATCGGCGTGGTCCTCGGGGTCGCCCTCGGCGGCCTCGCGGGTACTGTCGACGATCTCCCAGAACTCCGTCTCGTCCATCACGGGTCAAGCATCGTGCTTGGCGGAGGGCCGCGCACGCGGAGCCGCCGAAATCACCCCTGTTTCGCGGGAACCCGGCTCGTCGGCCGGGGGCGGCGGGCGTGCGGCCGGCTCCCGGCGTGACTCCTCGCCGGGGATCGTCGGCAGCTCCGGACGGCCACCGGGGCCGGCCGGTCCGACCGGCCTCCGTTCGGCCGGTCCCCGCTCGCCCGGTCCCCGTTCGGCCGGTCCCCGCTCGCCCGGCGGGGGCTGCCCGCTCCCGGCGCCGCGCCGGTGCCGGTGCCGCACCGGCTCTCACCCGTAGAGCGCGCGCATCCGCTCCGCCGCCTCCGCGAACCGGCCCCGCAGGGCGGCCGGTTCCAGGATCTCCGCGTCCGGACCGAGCGTCAGCAACTGGGAGAACGCGACCTCCTCCGACTCCACCGGCAGAGTGACCGTCAGCAGGCCGTCCCCGTCGGGTGCCTCCGCCGCAGCGATCGCCTCCTGGGCGGCGACGCGGTCCACGACGTACGGCAGCCGGCGGGCGCCGTCCGCCGAGAGCCGTACCACGATCCGGGTGCTCAGCAGGGAGCGCGCGAACTCCGCCGACTGTTCCTCCCAGAAGGCGGGCAGATCGAAGCACTCATCCCTGATGAAACGTTCCTTCCTGGGCTCCACGGCGGCGAACCGGTCGATTCTGTAGACCCGGAAGGTCCCCTGCGCATGGGCGCAGAGATACCAGACACCGGCCTTGAGGACCAGACCGTACGGGGCCAGCTCCCGCTCCACCTCCGTGTCCCGGCGCCGGTAGCGCGCCCCGAGCATCCGGTCGTCCCACACCGCCTCCGCGACGGCGGGCAGCAGCGGGGGTGTCTCGGGCTCGTGGTACCAGCCCGGCGCGTCGAGATGGAAGCGCTGCGCCGCCGATTCCGAGGCGTCCCGCAGCGAGGGCAGCAGCGCCGCCGACACCTTCAGCCGGGCCGCCGACGAGATGTCGTCGAGCCCCATCTCCCGCAGCGCGCCCGGCACACCGGAGAGGAACAGCGCCTCGGCCTCACCGCGCGCGAGACCGGTCAGCCGGGTGCGGTAGCCGCCGATCAGCCGGTAGCCGCCGGTCCTGCCGCGGTCCGCGTAGACCGGTACCCCCGCCTCGGAGAGCGCCTGGGCGTCACGGGTGATCGTCCGCTCGGAGACCTCCAGCTCGCGGGCCAGCTCGGCGGCGGTCATGGACGGTCTGGACTGGAGGAGAAGCACCATCTTGATCAGCCGGGCAGCGCGCATGACTCCATGATGCCGGGGAGCCTCCCCGCACGGAGCGATGGTTGGCCAATTCACGTGGCCTGATTCTGTGATAAGTGGCGTAAACACAGACAGATCGCGTATAGATCACGCATGGATCACGCACGGGCGGTGAACTCCCCCCACCCGGGCGCTTCGACGGCACCCGGGCGCCCCGCGCGACCGGCCACCGGTGAGGTTGGATGACCCGGGAACTGTCGGTACGTGCGTGGGAGCCGGAGACGGCATCGCGCGGCGGCCGGGCAGTCGTGGGTACGAGAGCGAGATGGCAAAGGACCGGAACCTGATGACAGACCACAACGACGCGCTGGTGGCCTTCGTCCGGGCACGACTCGACGAGGAGGAGCGGATCGCGGCGGAGGCCGGCGGTGACAACTGGCGGTGTCCGCCCGAGCTGCCGGGCGAGATCCACGACCGGGCGGGCGGTATCGCGTTCAGCGTGCGCACGCGCGGCTACGACCAGCACATCGCGCGCCAGGACCCGGCGTACACGCTCCGCCGTATCGAGACGAACAGGGTGCTCCTGGACGAGTACACGGAGGTGGCGCCGCTCGACATCGACCGTCCGGCGCACGACTTCGCCTCGGGCCGTGCCGTGGGGCTGGGGTTCGTGGTCCGGCAGATGGCCGCGGAGCACGCGGGTCATCCCGACTACCAGGTGAAGTGGCTGCCCCGGTTCGCCCGCTGATCCGGTCGCCGAGGCACCGCCCGCCCGCACGTCGCGCACATCACGCACGTACACACGTCACGCACACCCGCGCGTCACCCACGTACACACACAGGTCACCCGCCCGTGAGTCTCGTGAACGCGCGCACCTCACCCCTCCGCGCGCGTCATCCGCCGTCGTCCACTCATGAATCCCCCGGACGCGGGCACGCGTAGGTCCGGGAGCGTGGTGGACGAGGACGGCGCCTCTCCCGGGCCCAGTGAGCCGGGAGAGGCGCCGTGTCCGCCGGAGATCCGCCGGCCGCCCTCAAAGGCGGCCGTGGGCCGTGGGGCGTGGGCCGTGAACCTCAGAGGCCGTAGCGCTCGCGGGCCTCGACCACCCGCTCGGGCTTGACCTCGCCCCTGCGGGCGAGCTGCGCCAGCGCCGCGACCACGATCGACCGGGCGTCGACACCGAAGTGGCGGCGGGCCGCGTCACGGGTGTCCGAGAGACCGAAGCCGTCCGTACCCAGCGAGGTGTAGTCCTGCTCCACCCACTGGCTGATCTGGTCGGGGACCTGGCGCATCCAGTCGCTCACGGCCAGGACGGGACCCGGTGCGCCCGAGAGCGCGCGCGTCACATACGGCACCCGCTCCTCGCCGCGCAGCAGCGCCTCGTCGGCCTCCATCGCGTCCCGGCGCAGCTCGCCCCAGGAGGTGGCGGACCAGACATCGGCGCTGACGCCCCAGTCGGCGGCGAGCAACTCCTGTGCCTCCAGGGCCCAGTGGATCGCCGTACCGGACGCCAGCAACTGGGTGCGGGGCGCGTCGGGCGCCGCGGGAGCGCCCTCCTTGAAGCGGTACAGGCCCTTGACGATGCCCTCCTCGACGCCTTCCGGCATCGCGGGCTGCGGCATCGGCTCGTTGTAGACCGTCAGATAGTAGAAGACGTTCTCAGCGTCGGGGCCGTACATCCGCCGCAGACCGTCCTTGACGATCACGGCCAGCTCGTACGCGAACGCCGGGTCGTAGTTGAGCGAGGCCGGGTTGGTGGACGCGATCAGATGCGAGTGGCCGTCCGCGTGCTGGAGGCCCTCACCCGTCAGGGTCGTACGGCCCGCCGTGGCGCCGACGATGAAGCCCTTGCCCAACTGGTCGGCGAGCTGCCACATCTGGTCGCCCGTACGCTGCCAGCCGAACATCGAGTAGAAGATGTAGAACGGGATCATCGGCTCGCCGTGTGTCGCGTACGACGTCGCGGCGGCGATGAAATCGGCCATCGAACCGGCCTCGGTGATCCCCTCGTTGAGGATCTGGCCGTCCTTGGCCTCCTTGTAGTACATGATCTGGTCGCGGTCGACCGGATCGTACGTCTGGCCCAGCGGCGAGTAGATGCCCGCCGACGGGAACAGCGCCTCCATACCGAAGGTGCGGGCCTCGTCGGGGACGATGGGGACCCAGCGCCTGCCGGTCTCCTTGTCCCGCATCAGGTCCTTCATCAGCCGGACGAACGCCATGGTGGTGGCCACCGACTGCTTGCCCGAACCCTTGTAGACCGTCTGGAACGGCTTCTCGGACGGCTCCGGCAGCACGACGGGGTGGACCCGCCGGGCCGGCGCGGGGCCGCCCAGCTCGGCGCGGCGCTCCTGGAGGTAGCGCACCTCAGGGGAGTCGGCGCCGGGGTGGCCGTAGGGCACCAGGCTCTCGTCCAGCTTCGAGTCCGGGATCGGCAGGTCCAGCAGATCGCGCATCGCGCGGAACTGCTCGCCCGAGAGCTTCTTCATCTGGTGGTTGGCGTTGCGCGACTCGAAGCCCGCGCCCAGCGTGTAGCCCTTCACGGTCTGCGCCAGGATCACGGTCGGCGCGCCCTTGTGCGCGAGGGCCGCGCGGTACGCCGCGTACACCTTGCGGGCCTCGTGGCCGCCGCGCGAGGTGAAGAAGCACTCGGCGATCTTGGTGTCGGGCAGCAGCCGCGCCATCTCGATCAGGGCCGGGTCGACACCGAAGAAGTGCTCACGGATGTAGGCGACATCGCGGGTCGCGTACGTCTGGAACTGCGCGTCCGGCACCTGGCGCAGCCGACGCACCAGCGCGCCCGTGGTGTCCAGGGCGAACAGCTCGTCCCAGGCCGAACCCCACAGGGACTTGACGACATTCCAGCCGGCGCCGCGGAACTGGGCCTCCAGCTCCTGCACGATCTTGAAGTTGGCGCGGACGGGGCCGTCGAGCCGCTGGAGGTTGCAGTTGATGACGAAGGTCAGATTGTCGAGCTGCTCACGGGAGGCGAGGGCGAGTGCCGCCGTCGACTCGGGCTCGTCCATCTCGCCGTCGCCGAGGAAGGCCCACACGTGCGAGGCGGAGGTGTCCTTGATCCCGCGGTTGGTCAGATAGCGGTTGAAGCGCGCCTGGTAGATCGCCGAGAGCGGGCCGAGGCCCATGGAGACGGTCGGGAACTCCCAGAGCCAGGGCAGCCGCCGGGGGTGCGGGTACGAGGGCAGTCCCTCGCCGCCCGACTCCTGGCGGAAGTTGTCCAGATGGGCCTCGGTCAGCCGGCCGTCGAGGAAGGCGCGGGCGTAGATACCGGGGGAGGCGTGGCCCTGGATGTAGAGCTGGTCACCCGAGCCGTCGCCCTCCTTGCCGCGGAAGAAGTGGTTGAAGCCCGTCTCGTAGAGCCAGGCCGCCGAGGCGAAGGTCGCGATATGGCCACCGACCCCGAACCGGGCGCCGCGGGTGACCATCGCCGCCGCGTTCCAGCGGTTCCAGGCGGTGATCCGGGCCTCCATCGCCTCGTCGCCGTCGAAGGCGGGCTCGGCGGCGGTGGGGATGGTGTTCACATAGTCGGTCTCCAGCAGCGCCGGGACCGGGACCCCGGCCGTTCCCGCGTGCTGGAGGGTGCGCCGCATCAGATACGCGGCACGGTGGGGGCCGGCGTGCTCGGTCACGGCGTCGAGGGAGGCCGCCCACTCGGCGGTCTCCTCGGCGTCACGGTCCGGGAGCTGGTCCAGCTCGCTCGGAAGCTTGCCTACGGGGTCGGTCATGGTCGCCGCCTTCCGGACAGGAGGGGGGTGGAGAAGTGCCTTGTCTGGCAGGACAGGGCGAGGGCTGGGTGCAGCCCGCCCTTGACTGTAAGTCGCTGATCGATGATCGATCAAAGGGTTGAAGGGCAAAACTTCTCGACAGGAAGAAATTGGCATTCCGTGCCGTATGAGGGGGCACCGAGTGACGGGTGGCAGATCATGGCAGAAGGGGGTGAATCAGGCACGCGGCGCACATCCGAGCACATGGTCCTTCACCAGTGTGCCGATGCGTGGATCCCGTCGGCGGAACGCCTCGACGAGTTCCTGGTGCTCCTCCGCGTAGGACTGCTGCACGGTCCCCAGCCAGCGGATCGACAGGGCGGTGAAGACCTCGATGCCCAGCCCCTCCCAGGTGTGCAGCAGCACGCTGTTGCCGGCCGCCCGTACCAGGTCCCGGTGGAAGCCCACCGTGTGCCGTACCTGCCCCGTACCGTCCGACCTGCGGTCCGCCTCGTACAGGGCCGTCACATGCGGCTCCAGCGCCGAGCAGTCCACGGCCAGCCGCTCGGCGGCCAGTTCCGCGGCGATCTGCTCCAGCCCCGCCCGTACCGGATAGCTCTCCTCAAGGTCGGCCGCGGTCAGATTCCTCACCCGTACGCCCTTGTTGGGGGCCGACTCGATCAGCCGCAGGCTCTCCAGCTCGCGCAGCGCCTCACGCACCGGGGTCTGGCTCACCTGCAACTCCGTCGCGATCCGCCGCTCGACGATCCGCTCGCCCGGCTTCCAGCGACCGCTGACGATTCCCTCCACGATGTGCTCGCGGATCTGTTCCCGCAGCGAGTGGATGACGGGCTGAGCCATGAAGCGCTCCTCGGTGGCAGCGGTCGATGTGTAGACGATACGGCGGCCCGGCCCGGACGGCGGAGCCACGGGCTCCACGACGGCGGCCGGGCGCCTACGACGGCGCCCCCGCCCGGAGAGTCCGGGCGGGGGCGCCGTCGTGCCGTACGGGGTGTGCGCCGGTCTCACAGACCCAGCTCGACCTCGAACTCACCGGCCTCCAGGATCGCCTTGACGGCTGTCAGATAGCGGGCGGCGTCAGCGCCGTCCACCAGCCGGTGGTCGTAGGAGAGGGCGACATACGTCATGTCGCGCACCGCGATCGTCTCGCCGAGGTCCGGGTGGTTGATGACCACGGGACGCCTGACGGTGGCGCCGATGCCCAGGATGGCGACCTGGTTCGGCGGCACGATGATCGTGTCGAACAGCGCACCGCGCGAACCGGTGTTGCTGATGGTGAAGGTCGCGCCGGCCAGGTCGTCCGGGGTGATCTTGCTCGCCCGGACCGCCGTCGCGAGCTCCGCGGTCTTCTTGGAGATACCGGCGATGTTGAGGTCGCCCGCGCCCTTGATGACCGGGGTCATCAGACCCTTCTCGGAGTCCACCGCGATCCCGATGTTCTCCGAGTCGAAGTACGTGATCGTGCCCTCGTCCTCGTTGATCCGGGCGTTGATGACCGGGTGGGCCTTCAGTGCCTGGGCCGCCGCCTTGACGAAGAACGGCATCGGGGAGAGCTTGACGCCCTCGCGGGCGGCGAAGGAGTCCTTGGCCTGGGCCCGCAGACGCATCAGCTTGGTGATGTCCACCTCGACCACCGAGGTGAGCTGGGCCTGCGTGTGCAGCGCCTTCATCATGTTGTCGCCGATGACCTTGCGCATCCGGGTCATCTTGACGGTCTGGCCGCGCAGCGGGGACGCCTCCAGCTTCGGCGCCTTGGGCGCGGCGGCGGGAGCGGCGGCCGGGGTCTTGGCCTCGGCGGCCGCACGGGCGGCGGCTGCCTTGGCGGCCTCCGCGGCGGCGACCACGTCCTGCTTGCGGATACGGCCGCCGACGCCGGTGCCCTTGACCGAGCCCAGGTCGACACCGTTCTCGGCGGCGAGCTTGCGGACCAGCGGCGTGACATACGCGGCGTCGTCGTCGGAGGACACGGCGGCGGGCGCCGGGGTCACCGGAGCGGGCGCGGCCGGAGCGGCGGGAGCCGCCGGGGCGGCCTGGGCCTGGACCGGCGCGGGGGCCGGAGCCGGCTCGGGAGCCGGCGGTGCGGCGGGGGCGGCCGGCGCGGGGGCCGGCGCCGGGGCAGCGGGAGCCTCGGCCGCCGGGGCGGCGGCAGGGGCGGGCGCGGCGGCGGCCGGAGCGGGAGCCGGGGCGGCGGGGGCCTCGGGCGCGGCCGGAGCGGCACCCGGAGCCCCGATCACGGCGAGCTTGGCGCCGACCTCGGCGGTCTCGTCCTCACCGACCACGATCTCCAGCAGCACACCGGCGGCCGGAGCGGGGATCTCGGTGTCGACCTTGTCGGTGGAGACCTCCAGCAGCGGCTCGTCGGCCTCGACCGACTCACCGACCTCCTTCAGCCAGCGCGTGACGGTGCCCTCGGTGACGCTCTCACCGAGCGCGGGAAGCACGACATCGGTGCCGGAGGCACCACCGGCCGGGGCGGCGGCGGGCGCGGGAGCGGCCTCGGGCTCGGCGGCCGGAGCCGCGGGAGCCTCGGCCGCCGGGGCGGGCTCGGCCGCCGGCTCGGGGGCGGGCTCGGCGGCGGGAGCCGGCGCGGCGGCCGGGGCACTCGTACCGTCGTCGATGATGGCCAGCTCGGCGCCGACCTCCACGGTCTCGTCCTCGGCGACCTTGATCGACGCCAGTACACCGCCGGCCGGGGCCGGGATCTCGGTGTCGACCTTGTCGGTGGAGACCTCCAGCAGCGGCTCGTCGGCCTCGACGCGCTCGCCCTCGGCCTTCAGCCAGCGGGTGACAGTGCCCTCGGTGACGCTCTCGCCGAGCGCCGGCAGGGTTACGGAAACCGCCATGGTTTCAGTTGCTCCTAACGAATGTGCGGTAGTGGTCGTCGCGCCCGGACTGGGTCAGTCGTGGGAGTGGAGGGGCTTGCCGGCCAGGGCGAGATGGGCCTCGCCGAGCGCCTCGTTCTGGGTCGGGTGCGCGTGGATGAGCTGCGCGACCTCGGCGGGCAGAGCCTCCCAGTTGTAGATGAGCTGAGCTTCACCGACCTGCTCGCCCATACGGTCACCGACCATGTGGACGCCGACCACGGAGCCGTCCTTGACCTGGACGAGCTTGATCTCGCCCGCGGTCTTGAGGATCTTGCTCTTACCGTTGCCCGCGAGGTTGTACTTGAGAGCGACGACCTTGTCCGCGCCGTAGATCTCCTTGGCCCTGGCCTCGGTGATACCGACGGAGGCGACCTCGGGGTGGCAGTACGTCACCCGGGGCACACCGTCGTAGTCGATCGGAACGGTCTTGAGACCGGCCAGCCGCTCGGCCACCAGGATGCCCTCGGCGAAGCCGACATGGGCGAGCTGGAGCGTCGGGACCAGGTCACCGACGGCCGAGATCGTCTCCACGTTCGTCCGCATGTACTCGTCGACGAGGACATAGCCGCGGTCCAGCGCGACGCCCTGCTCCTCGTAGCCGAGCCCCTGCGAGACCGGGCCGCGGCCGATCGCGACCAGCAGCACCTCCGCCTCGAAGGTCTTGCCGTCGGCCAGCGTGACGCGGACGCCGTCCTGCGTGTACTCGGCCTTCTCGAAGAACGTGCCGAGGTTGAACTTGATACCGCGCTTGCGGAACGCGCGCTCCAGGAGCTTGGAGCTGTTCTCGTCCTCGACCGGGACCAGGTGCTTCAGACCCTCGATGACGGTCACGTCGGTGCCGAAGGACTTCCACGCCGACGCGAACTCCACGCCGATGACACCGCCGCCGAGGATGATCGCGGACTGCGGGACGCGGTTCAGCTTCAGCGCGTGGTCGGACGAGATGATCCGCTCGCCGTCGATCACCAGGCCCGGCAGCGACTTCGGCACGGAGCCGGTCGCGAGGAGCACATGGCGGCCCTCGACCCGTCGGCCGTTGACATCGACGGAGGTGGGGGACGAGAGCCGGCCCTCACCCTCGATGTAGGTCACCTTGCGGGAGGCGACCAGGCCCTGGAGGCCCTTGTAGAGGCCCGAGACGACCTCGTCCTTGTACTTGTGCACACCCGCGATGTCGATGCCCTCGAAGGTGGTCTTCACCCCGAACTGGTCGGCCTCGCGCGCCTGGTCGGCGATCTCACCGGCGTGCAGCAGGGCCTTGGTGGGGATGCAGCCGTTGTGCAGGCAGGTACCACCGAGCTTGTTCTTCTCGATCAGGGCCACGTCCAGGCCGAGCTGCGCTCCGCGCAGCGCCGCGGCATAACCGCCGCTACCGCCGCCGAGGATCACTAGGTCGAAAACGGTGCTGGCGTCGTTCGCCACGTCACGTCCTCCATGCATGTGCGCCGGGCGCGGTCTCCATGACCGGGCGGCGGCTGGTGTTCGGCCGCTTTACTTCGGCCCTGTGGTGGGCCCTGTCCTGCCGAGAACCCATCTTCGCACTTGTTCGGGGACGACGGGACGCGGGGCCGGTGGTGAGATGGGTAACGAGGATCACCGGTCGGTCACCACCGCGGGTACTTCCGGCCCGGAGTGCGGAACACCCCGGACCGGACTCGTATTCCAGGCGCGACGGACAGGCCCCGAAGAAGGGGCCTCTAAAAAATCAGAAGCTTTCCGCGAGCTTCACCAGCGTGCGGATCGCGGAGCCCGTGCCGCCCTTGGGGGTGTAGCCGTACGGGGCGCCCTCGTGGAAGGCCGGGCCCGCGATGTCCAGGTGGGCCCAGGTGATGCCCTCGCCGACGAACTCCTTCAGGAAGAGTCCGGCGACCAGGCCGCCGCCCATCCGCTCGCCCATGTTCGCGATGTCGGCGGTCGGGGAGTCCATGCCCTTGCGCAGATCGGCGGGGAGCGGCATCGGCCAGGACGCCTCGCCCGCCTCCTCGGCCAGCGCGTGGACGGTGGTGCGGAACGCGTCGTCGTTCGCCATGATGCCGAACGTACGGTTGCCCAGCGCCAGCACCATCGCGCCGGTCAGGGTCGCCACGTCGACGATCGCGTCCGGCTTCTCCTCGGAGGCGCGGGTCAGCGCGTCCGCCAGGACGAGCCGGCCCTCGGCGTCGGTGTTGAGCACCTCGACGGTCTTGCCGCTGTACATGCGCAGAACGTCACCGGGACGGGTGGCCGTGCCGGACGGCATGTTCTCCGCGAGGGCCAGCCAGCCGGTGACATTGACGGCGAGGCCGAGCCGGGCGGCGGTGATGACGGTGGCGAACACCGCGGCCGCGCCGCTCATGTCGCACTTCATGGTCTCGTTGTGACCGGCCGGCTTGAGCGAGATGCCGCCCGAGTCGTAGGTGATGCCCTTGCCCACCAGGGCGAGCGTCTTCTCCGCCTTGGGGTGCGTGTACGCGAGCCGCACCAGCCGGGGCGGGTTGGCCGAGCCCTGGCCGACACCGAGGATGCCGCCGTAGCCGCCCTTGGCGAGCGCCTTCTCGTCGAGGACCTGGACCTTGACGCCGTTCTCCTTGCCCGCGGCGGTGGCCACGGCGGCGAAGGCCTCGGGGGTCAGATCGTTCGGCGGGGTGTTGACGAGGTCACGGGCGCGGTTGACCTCCTCGGTCAGCGCGATCGCGCGGTCCGCGGCGGCCTTGTGGGCCTTGTCGCGCGGCTTGGCGCCGACGAGGGTGACCTCGGCGAGCGGCAGCTTCGGACCGCTGTCGCCCTTCTTGCCGTTCTTCTCGCCGCCCAGGTACGCCACAAAGGCGTACGCGCCCAGCAGCGCGCCCTCGGCGACGGCCTCGACGCCCTCGGCGGACTCGACGGGCAGCGCGAACGCGGCCTTCTTCCGGCCCGAGAGAGCGCGCGCGGCGGAACCGGCGGCGCGGCGCAGCGGCTCGGAGCCGTAGGCGGCGCCCTTGGCCGGGACCGGGCCGAGCCCGACCGCGAGGACCAGCGGGGCCTTCAGCCCGGACGGCGCCGGCAGTTTGGTCACCTCGCCCTCGGAGCCCGAGGCGCCGAGGGTCTCCAGGACGCTGCCGAGCTTCCCGTCGAACGCCTTGTCGACGGCTTCGGCGCCCGGCGCCACGACCGGCCCCTTTGCGCCCTTCGCGACGCCGACGACGATCGCGTCGGCACGCAGGGTCGCCGCGCCGGCAGTGCTGAGAGTGAGAGCAGTCACGGTGGTGGAATCTCGCTTCCGTTGTGTTCATCGGCGGTCGAAGGGTGGGCCGACCGAGCCCGCCGTATCGTATTTCGGCCCGAATGGCGGCAGGAACGAGCCTACGCTGAGTGATGGACGCGGCCCACGGCGGCGGTGGTTCACCCGTCCGTGGCCGGCTTTCAACCCAGTGTCAGTACGACGAGCGCCGCGGTCGCCGCGGTTTCCGCGAGGGCGCCGAACACATCGCCGGTGACCCCGCCGAACCGCCGTACGCAGTGCCGCAGCAGCAGCCACGCGGCGCCCAGGGCGGTCAGGACGGCCAGCGCGTGTCCGACGGCGCCGGAGACCCCGAAGACGCCGCCCGCCGCCGCGCAGGCCGCCGTGACGAGCAGCGCCGTGACGGCGGCGGCCCGTACCGGCACCGTCCCCGCCACCGCCGCCCCCAGACCGTCGGGCCGGGCCGGGGGCACGCCCGTACGGCAGGCGAGGGTGAGCGCGAGCCGCGCCGTCACGCCCGCCAGGGCGACGGCCACCGCGCCCCGGGCCCAGCCCTCCCCGTACAGCTCGGACACCGCCGCGATCTGGGCCAGCAGCGTGAGCAGCAGGGTGATCACCCCGAACGGGCCGATGTCGGAACGCTTCATGATCCGCAGCGCGTCCCCGGCCGGTCTGCCGCTGCCCAGTCCGTCCGCGGTGTCGGCGAGACCGTCGAGATGCAGACCGCGGGTGAGCACGGCGGGTACGGCGACGGCGGCCACCGCGGCGAGCGGCGGCGCGGCGCCCGCGAGCAGCAGCAGCGCGCCGAGGGCCGCCGCGCCCAGGCCCACCACGAGTCCGGCGACCGGCGCGCAGAGCATTCCGGCGCGGGCGGCGGGGCGGTCCCAGCGGGTGACACGGACCGGCAGGACGGTGAGGGTGCCGAAGGCGAACCGCAGACCGTCCGCGACCGAGGCCCGCGCGTCCCCGCCGGCCGCGTCGTGCGGGTCCTCTCCGCTCGCCTCCCCGCCGCTCCCGCCCGTCCGGTCGGTCCCGCCGCTCTGGTTGGTCCGGTCGGTCCCGCCGGTCCGGTCCGTCCGGTCGGTCCGGTCGGTCCCGCCCTTCGCGCCGCTCGTCTCGCCGTTCGTGTCGTCGGCCGGTCCGCCGACCGCGCCGTCCAGGGGGGTCATCGCGCGAGAGTAGCCCGGCCGTCGCCACCGAACCGGCGGCGAATACCGCTAAATTGGCCCGTACCGCACCATTCGGAAGCAGGTGGCATGGGTCACTGGTTTCAGCAGAACATCGTCGAACCGGGCAAGGTGCCCACCCTGGTCGCCCTCGTCTCCTTCGTGCTGACCTTTCTGCTCACCCGTACGGTCACCCGGATGATCCGGGCCGGGAAGGGGCCGTTCCGGAACATCTCCCCGGGCGGTACGCACATCCACCATGTGGTGCCCGGCGTGGTGCTGACCGTGATCGGCGGCTTCGGCGCGGTCGGCAGCGGCAAACACGGGGTCGCGGCCTCGGTGTGCGCGGTGATCTTCGGCGTCGGCGCCGGTCTCGTGCTCGACGAGTTCGCGCTGATCCTCCATCTCCATGACGTGTACTGGACCGAACAGGGCAGACAGAGCGTCGAGGTCGTGATCATGGCCGCCGCCCTCGCCCTGCTGGTGCTCGTCGGCTTCTCGCCGTTCGAGGTCAACTCCCTGACCCCCGACGAGCAGCAGGACCGCGGCTCGGCGATCGCGACGCTCCTGGGCAACTTCGTCTTCGTCCTCATGGCGGCGTTCAAGGGCAAGCTGCGGCTGGCGCTCATCGGCACCCTCGTACCGTTCCTGGCGCTCGTCGGCGCGATCAGGCTGGCCAGGCCGGGATCGCCGTGGGCCAGGCGCTTCTACCGCGACCGGCCCAAGGCGCGGGCGCGGGCCGCCCTGCGGGTCTACCGCCGCGACGCCCGCTGGTCGGGTCCCCGCCGCCGGATCCAGGACTGGATCGCCGGTACGCCGGACGACGAGCACAGGACCGGCACGTCAGGGCGGTGAGACCGGGGTCAGCGCCGGGACTCCAGCCGGCGGCGGTGCAGCCACCCCGGAAGCCCCGGAGCCTCCAGGAAGCCTTCGGCGCGGCCCGCGGCGAGGCCGATGCGCGGCAGGTCGGCGCTCTTCTCGAAGAGCATGAAGCGGGGCTCCCAGATCGGCCGGTACTTGGCGTTGGCGCGGTAGAGGGACTCGATCTGCCACCAGCGCGAGAAGAAGCTGAGCAGCCCCCGCCACAGCCGCAGCACCGGTCCCGCGCCCAGCTTCCCGCCGCGCTCGAAGACCGACCGGAACATCGCGAAGTTCAGCGAGAGCTGGGTGATCCCGATCTCCGAGGCGCGCTGGAGGAGTTGGATGACCATGAACTCCATGAGGCCGTTCTCGCTGTCGCGGTCACGGCGCATCAGGTCCAGGGAGAGGCCCTTGGGGCCCCACGGCACAAAGCTCAGCACGGCGCGCAACCGCCCCTCGCCGTCCCAGCATTCGAGCATCACACAGCGGCCGTCGCCCGGATCGCCGAGCCGGCCGAGCGCCATCGAGAAGCCCCGCTCGGTGGCACCGTCGCGCCAGTCGTCGGCGCGGCGCAGCAGCTCCGCCATCTCGTCGGCGGGAATGTCCTCGTGGCGCCGGACGCGCACCTGGTAGCCCGCCCGCGCGACCCGGTTGTACGCCTGGCGCACGGTCCGCATCGCCCGGCCTTCCAGGGCGAAGTCGGCCGTCTCCACGATCGCCTCGTCGCCCAGCTCCAGCGCGTCGAGCCCGTACCGGGCGTAGATCGTCCCCGCCTCCTCGCCCGCGCCCATCACGGCTGGGATCCAGCCGTGCTCACGGGCCTCGGCCAGCCAGGGCACGATCGCGCCCGGCCAGGCCTCCGGGTCGCCGATCGGATCGCCCGAGGCCAGCGAGACCCCGCCCACGACCCGGTAGGTGACGGCCGCCTTGCCGGTGGGGGACCAGACGACGCTCTTCTCCCGGCGCAGCGCGAAGTAGCCCAGGGAGTCGCGCTCCCCGTACCGGTCGAGCAGAAGACGCAGCTTCGCCTCGTCCACCGGGGTGAGCGGGTCGACCGCGCGCCGTGAGCGGAAGGCCGCGTACACCACGGCGAGCAGCAGCAGGGTGGAGAGGACGTTGATGGCGGCATTGGCCCAGGCGGGGGTGGTGATGCCGGGAAACCGCGCCTCGTCCGCCGTCAGGGAGACCAGCCGCGTCGCTCCGTACCGCCAGCGCTCGGTGAAGGCCGAGCCGCCGCGCGCGGTGTTGGTGACGGTGACGATCAGGGCGGCCAGCAGCGAGGTGACGAGCAGTCCGCCCGCCGCCACGGCCGCGGCCAGCCTGGGATTGGACCGGTCGCCCTTCGCGTAGAACTCCCGCCGGCCGAGCAGCAGGGCGCAGACGAACGCGGCGGAGAGGGCGAGCGAGATCCAGTTCTGCGGATGGCGCCTGATCTCCGGAAAGTCCATCACGAAGGCGAGCAGCAGCAGGAAGAGCCCGGAGAGCACGAGATTGAGGATCCAGGCCGCGCGCTTGCGGCGGCGCATGGTGACCGCCAGGAAGAGCGTGAACACGCCCGAGGCGAAGCCCGCGGTCAGCAGATACGGGGTGAAGTAGTTGTCGGTGTTGTGCCGCCGCAGATCCTGGCCGAGGGAGACCCAGACGGCACTGAGGAAGTTGACGAAGGTGACGGCACGCAGATACCAGACGGCGAACGCCGCGGCACGCCGCGAGCGGTCGGTGCCTCGGGTCGTTCGATCGACAGCCAGACGGACTTCTCCCATAAAAACGATCATATGGGGCATCACGCCTCAGGGGACGGCTGAGGCCGCCGTCAGTGGCGGCGGCCCCGGCTCGTCTGTCGATGCCTCAGCCGGCGGCGCTCTCCTCGGCCTTGAGGGCGTCGTCGTCCCCGGTCGCCTCCTCGGTCGCCTCCTCGGTCGCCTCCTCGGTCGCCTCCTCGGCCGGCTCCCGCTCCGGCAGCTCCGCCGCGAGGGCGGCGGCGGCCTGGACGAGCGGCAGCGCGAGCAGCGCCCCGGCGCCCTCCCCCACGGTGACTCCGTGGTCGAGCAGCGGGGTGAGCGCCATCCGGTCCAGCGCCTTCGCCTGGCCGGGCTCCCCGCTCACCTGACCCGCGAGCCACCAGTCGGGCGCGCGGAACGCGGCCCGCTGGCCGACCAGCGCGCAGGCCGCCGAGACCACACCGTCCAGGATCACCGGCATCCGCCGTACGGCGCTCTGGAGCAGAAAGCCCGTCATCGCGGCCAGATCCGCGCCGCCCACCGCCGCGAGCAGCTCCACCTGGTCGCCGAGGACCGGGCGCGCCCGGCGCAGGGCGTCCCGGATCGCCGCGCACTTGCGCATCCACGCCAGATCGTCGATGCCCGCGCCGCCGCGCCCGGTGACCACGGAGGCGTCCGTACCGCACAGCGCGGCGATCAGCGTGGCCGCCGGGGTCGTCCCGCCGACGCTCAGATCCCCCAGGACGATCAGATCCGTACCGGAGTCCGCCTCCTCGTCGGCGATCGCCATCCCGAGCCGTACGGCCCGCTCGGCCTCCTCGACGGTCAGCGCGTTCTCGATGTCGATCCGCCCGCTGCCGCGCCGCACCCGGTGCCGTACGACCTCCTCGGGCAGCAGCCCGGGATCGCAGTCGAGCCCGGCGTCCACGATCCGCACCGGCACCTCGGCCCGGCGGGCCAGCACGGCGACGGGGCTCCCGCCCTCCAGCACGGCCCGTACCAGCCGGTGCGCGCTGCCCGCCGGGCGGCCGGAGACATCGAGACCGGCCACCCCGTGATCGCCCGCGAAGAGCACCACGCGGGGCTGCCGGACGGCCTTGACCGGCACGGACCCCTGTGCGGCCGAGAGCCACTCGCCCAGCTCGTCGAGACGCCCGAGCGCCCCGGGCGGCACCACAAGCCGTTCCCGGCGCTCTTCGGCGTCCCGTCGCGTCCCGCTGTCGGGGCGCTCGATCAGATCGGAGAAGTCATCGAGATTCAGCGCGCTCATTCCCCGAACAGTACTGCGTTGTCTTTGGGGGCTCGGTTCGCCTCCGGGCGCTTTGTGCCACTGTCGACGGTCGACCGTGCTCGGGTCCCTCGTACCTCGGGACCCTCCGCGCGCTCTCCCTTTCGACAGCGGCGCGCCCTTCGGCTCACTCGCCTTCTTTTTGGGGGCTCGGTTCGCCTCCGGGGCGCTTTATGTCGATGCCGACAGTCGACCGTGCTCGACCGCTCGTTCCTCACGGCCTGCGCGCGCTCTCCATTTTCGGCACCGACGCGCCCCTTCGGCTCACGCACCTTCTTTTTTGAGGGCTCGGTTCGCCTCCGGGCGCTTTGTGCCACTGTCGACGGTCGACCGTGCTCGGGTCCCTCGTACCTCGGAACCCTCCGCGCGCTCTCCCTCTCGACAGCGGCGCGCCCTTCGGCTCACTCGCCGGCGGCCGGGCGCAACCAGCACGGATCCGCACCCGGAGGTGGCCGGGTGTCCGGCGTACCGGCGAGGGCGGTGTACGGGGGTCCGGGGGTGTCCTCCGAGGAGACACAGCATGCCGTCCGGACATGTGCTCCGGAGGCCCTGGCACCCGGCACCGGCACCACACGCACACCGCACCCGCGCCGCAGGCGCGCAACGCCTCCGGGTGGCCGGGAGGCGTCAGCGCAGGGTCAGGGTCTGGCCCGCCACCACCAGCAGCACCCGCTCGCACTCGCCCGCCACCGCCGCGTTCAGCCGTCCCAGTTCGTCGCGGAAGCGCCGGCCCGACGCCGTCGCGGGGACCACCCCCGAGCCCACCTCGTTCGTCACGGCGACCACCGTGCGCCGGGTCGCGCGGATCGCGCCCACCAGTTCCTCCGTCCGCCCGCGCAGCGCCGTCTCGCCGCCGCCCGCCCAGGTCGTGTCGTCCCACGCCTTCACCCGGTCCATCGCGTCGGTCAGCCAGAGCGAGAGACAGTCGATCAGCAGCGGCGGCCCCTCCCGCGCGAGCAGCGGTACGAGATCGCAGGTCTCGGCGGTGAGCCAGGAGGCGGGCCGCCGTTCGCGGTGCGCGCGCACCCGGTCCGCCCACTCCTGGTCGCCCTCGCGGCCCCCGCCCGTCGCCACGTACAGCACCCCCGGGAACGTCGCCAACCGCCGTTCCGCCTCCCAGGACTTGCCCGAGCGCGCCCCGCCCGTCACCAGCGTGCGCCGGGGCACCTCGGGGCCGGGGCGGTACGCGCCGACGGTGAGCGTCGTCCCGTCGGGAACCGCCCGCGCGCCCGCCGCCGCGAGCCGCCGGTCCAGTTCCCCGCCCGGCGGTACGTCGTGGTCGAGATGGACGGCGACGACCTCGGTCGCGGGACCGACCGTTCCGGCCGCCCGCAGCCGCGCCAGCGCGTCGGGACGGCCGGTGACATCCACGGCCACCAGGTCGTACGGGGCGGGGGCCGCCCGGCCGTGGTCCGGCACCCCCGCGGGCGCTCCGCCCGGCGGGAGATAGAGCAGCCGCTCGCCCCCCGGTCCCGTCACCTCGTACCCCGTGCCCGGCGCGTCCATCGCCAGCGCCCGTACCCGGTGCCCGCTGAGCAGCGTCAGCACCCGTCCGTCCGCCACCCGGCCGGCCGTGGGCAGTCCGGCGGGCAGCTCCACCGCGGGACCGTCGTGCGGATGGGTGAGCAGGACCTGCCGTACGCCCGCGAGCGAGTGCCCGGCGCGGGCCGCGGCGAGCGCGGCGCCCGGGGTCAGGTCCAGCAGCAGCACACCGTCCACCAGCAGCGCGGTCGCGGCGCGGGCCCGCTCGCCGCGGGCGGTCGCGCAGGCGGCGCAGGGGCAGTGGGGGCGGGGGAGTCCGGCGGGGGCTCCGGTGCCGAGCAGAGTCAGTTCCACGGGGATGATCCTCCCGTGTCCCCGCTGACGGTGCGCGCCCGGCTACGCTGCGGGCAGGAAATCGATCAGTTCCGCGGGACCCGGGAGGCGCATATGGCGTGGACGTGGCGGTTCGAGAAGGCCGACGGTACGGAGGTCCCGCCTGCGGTGGAGCCGGAGGAGTTCACCACGCAGGGGGACGCCGAGTCATGGATCGGTGAGGCGTGGAAGGAGTTGCTGAGCGGGGGCGCCGAGCAGGTGTCGCTGTTCGAGGACGGCAGCAAGATCTACGGCCCGATGAGCCTGCGCGCCGACGAGGCCTGAACGAGAGCCGACCGCACACGCGAGGACGCCCGCGCTCCGGCCCGCCCGGCCGGCCGCGGGCGTCCTCAACACCGGCGGGACCCGGACGCCCCCGTACGACGGGCTACACCTTGCCGAGCGTGACCTCCGCCGTTCTCGTTCCGCCCGCCCTGACATAGGTCACCTCGGCCTTCTGCCCCGGCCTGTCCGACGCGAGCGCCTCCGAGAGCGAGGTGATGGTGGTGATCCGGGCGTCGCCGACCTTGACGATGATGTCCCCGGCCCTGATCCCCGCCTTGTCGGCCGCGCCGCCCTTCGCGGCCGAGACCACCGCGACACCGGCCGGCTGGAAGTCGGGACCCAGTACGGTCCGGCCGGTGATCCCCAGGGCCGCCCGGCCCGAGTCCGTGACCTTGCCGTTCTTGATGATCTGGTCGGCGACGGTGCGCACCATCGAGGCCGGGATGGCGAATCCGATGCCGGGCGCGGCCGAGTTGCCGAGCTGCGGATCCGTCGCGGCCAGCGTCGGGATCCCGATCACCTGGCTGTCCAGATTGACCAGCGCCCCTCCGCTGTTGCCCGGGTTGATCGCCGCCGAGGTCTGCACCATGTCGGCGATGGTCGCCCCGGTCCCGCCGCCGCCCGTGCCTTCGCTGACGGTCCGTCCGACCGCCGAGACGATGCCCTGGGTGACGCTGCCCGACAGCCCCAGCGGGGACCCCATGGCCAGCACGATCTGACCGACCGCGACCTTGGACGTGTCACCGAACGACGCGGCCTTCAGCCCGCTCGGGACCGTGTCGAGCTTCACGACGGCGAGATCCTGCTCCGGGAAGCTGGAGACCAGCTTGGCCGCCAGCAGGCGCTCGCTGTTGGCCACCGTGACCCCGAACGTCCGCTGTTTGCCGACCACATGGGCGTTGGTGACGATATGGCCCCGGTTGTCGTAGACGACTCCCGAGCCCAGGCTGTTCCCCGTGTCGATCTGGACGACCGACGGCAGCACATCCTTGATCACGGCCTCGTAGTCGCTCTGGAGGCTGTTGGGGGAGCGCGGTGCGGCGGCGGCCCGGGTCGTCGGCCCGGACGGCGTCGTGGGCCCGGACAGCGGGCCCACCGAGCCCGGCACGGCGCCCGAACAGCCGCTGACCAGGGCGGCGGTGAGGGCGGTCGCGCAGAACCGGGCGGCCGGGGCCGACCGGTACCGCGCGGCCGCCCGGACACGGCCGCGGCGGGGAGGGGCGCCGGGGCGAAGGGAGACAGTCATGCCCGGAGTATCCCTTTTGTCTGATTGTCGCGGCCTGTGATGCACCGCCGATCAGGGGGCGGGGAAGCCGGGACTCCCTGATCGGCGCACACCTCCGCGCGCGAAGACACCTCCGCGCGCGGAGCGCTCAGCGCGCCGCCGCCAGGAACTGCGTCGCCGCGAGTTCCCCGTACAGCGGATCGTTCGCCACCAGCTCGTCGTGCGTGCCCACCGCCCGCACCCGGCCCGCGTCCATCACCACGATCCGGTCCGCCAGGGTCACCGTCGACAGCCGGTGCGCCACCACCAGCACCGTCACACTGCGGGCCGCCTCCGCCACCGCGTCCCGCAGCGCCATCTCGTTGACCGCGTCGAGCTGCGAGGTCGCCTCGTCCAGGAGCAGCAGCCGCGGCTTGCGCAGCAGGGCCCGCGCGATCGCCACCCGCTGGCGCTCGCCGCCCGACAGTTTGGAGCCGCGGTGGCCGACCAGGGTCTCCAGACCGTCCGGCAGCCTCTCGACGAGCCCGTCCAGCCTGGCCCGTACGAGCACCTCCCGGATGTCCGCGTCGGAGGCGTCGGGGGCGGCGAAGACCAGATTCTCGCGGAGCGTCCCGGCCAGCACGGGCGCGTCCTGCTCGACATAGCCGATGGCGGCGCGCAGTTCGGGCAGCGGCCACTCCCGCACATCCCTGCCGTCGACCAGGACCCGGCCGCCGCTCGCCTCGTAGAACCGCTCGACCAGTCCGAAGACCGTCGTCTTCCCGGCGCCCGACGGACCGACGAAGGCCGTCATCCCGGGGCCCGGCACCTCGAAGGTGACACCGTGGTGGACATACGGCAGATCCTCCCGGTAGCGGAATCGGACGTCCTCGAAGGTCACCGTCGCGGGGCCGCGGTCCGGCCCGGCGCCCCCCGGCGTCCCGTGTCCGGGCGACGCCGCCTCCGGCGTCCCCCCTTCGCCGTACGCCCCGCCCCCGTCGTGCGTCCCGGCCGGCTCCAGCGTCTCCGTCTCCAGCCGCTCCGCCTCCTCGATCCGGGCGATGGCCGCCGACCCCACCTGGTACTGGGTGACCGCCTCCACCAGCTTCGACACCGGATCGATCAGGAAGAACAGATACAGCAGGAAGGCGACGAGCGTCGAGACGGTGATGGCCCCCGAGGCCACCCGCGCCCCGCCGATCCCCAGCACCGCCAGGAACGACACCTGGACGGCCAGCCCGACCGAGGACCCGGCGACCGACTGCCACTTGGCGGACCGTACGCCGTGCCGCCAGGCCTCCTGGGCCGCCGCCGCGACCACGGCGCTCTCCCGCTCCTCCGCGCCGGAGGCCTTGAGCGTGCGGAAGGCACCGAAGGCCCGCTCCAGCACCGTGGATATCTCGCCGACCGCCTCCTGCGAGCGCCGTGTCGCACGGGCGATCCTGGGCATCACCAGGGCGACCGCGCCGCCGATCAGCACGATCACGCCGAGCGTGACCCCGAGCAGCACCGCGTCCATCACGCCCATCAGCACGATCGTCGCCAGGAACGCGAGACCGCCGGTGGCCGCCGAGACGATCGAGCGGGTCGTCACCGCGCGCAGCAGCGTCGTGTCCGAGGTGACCCGGGACATCAGATCGCCCGGCTGGGTCCGCTCCACCTCGGACAGCCGCAACCGCAGCAGCCGTCCGATCAGCGTGCGGCGTGCGGCCAGCACGACGGACTCCGCGGTCCGTTCCAGAAGATAGGAGGCGACCGCCTCGATCGCCGTGCCCGCCACCACCAGGGCGGTGAGCATCAGCAGGATCCCGGTGATCGAGCCGTCCTCACCGAGCCGGTCCACCAGGGCCTTGGCGGCGAGCGGCTGCGCCAGCCCCGTCGCCGCCCCGATCAGCGCGAGGAACCCGCCGAGGGCGACGGTCCTGCGGTGCGGCCTGAAGTGCCGGTACAGCGCCCGCCAGGTCTCCCCGGCGGACAGCTTGGGCGGGTCCTGCCCGGATGGCTCGGATACGCGTTCCCGGGCGCTCTCGCGCGTGTCCTTCCGAGGACCGCGACCGCGCGCGTCCCCGGCTCTGCCGTCGTTCTCTCCGCTGCTCACCTTCGTGAGGACGCGGTACGGGCCCCGCCGCCTGACTCAGCCACGCACGCCGCACAGATGCAGCAGGGCGGCGACCCGGCGGTACGGTTCCGTACGGCCCGCCCGGTCCTCCGCGGCCAGCAGCCGGTCCAGTTCCTCCCCGGTCGGCGGCTCGGCGCCGTCGGCCGCGCCGTCCGTGAAGACACGAACCCCGTACCAGGCGTGCAGCGGCGCGGCGATCCCCGCCAGTGTCGCGGTCAGCCGGTCCAGCCGGTCCGCGCGCACCCGCAGCCCCAGCCGGTTGACATAGGTGTCGGTCTCGAAGCCCTCCAGCGCGCCCGTCCAGTCCCCGGCCAGGCCCGGCCGCAGGGCCAGACTGTCCCCGTTCCGTACGAGCAGGGAGAGCAGACCGCCGGGCGCCAGCATCCTGGCCAGGGCCGCGAGCATCGCGTCCGGCTCGCTGACGTACATCAGCACGCCGTGGCAGAGCACCACGTCGAAGCTGCCGGGCAGGAAGTGGACCCCGGTCTCCAGACCGTCGCCCTCGACCAGCCGGACCCGCTCCTGAATGCCCGCGGGCTCCCCGACGAGCGCCTCCCGGGCCTTGGCGAGCATCCCGGAGTCGGACTCCAGTCCGGTCACCGTGTGTCCCGCGCGCGCCAGCCGCAGGGCCTGGGTGCCCTGCCCCATCCCGACGTCCAGCACCCGCAGCCGCCGCCCCACCGGGAAGCGGCCGGCTATCTGCTCGTCGAGCTGGCGCGCGACCAGCTCCTGCCGTACGACATCACGCAGCGCCCCCAGCCCGGCGAGCCAGGCCGCCGAGCCTCCCGCGAAACCGGGGATCTCCGCGCTCAGGGCCGCTCTCCGCGCTTGACCTGCGGCTTGGGCAGCCGGAGTCGGCGCATCTGGAGCGTACGCATCAGGCCGTAGGCCACGGCACCGCGCTTGGGGGTGTCCGGGAACCGCTCGGCGAGCTGCTTGCGCAGCCGGAACCAGATACCGACCGAGTCCACCACGATCAGCACGATCACGACGAGCCACAGCAGCAGCGCGATGTTCTGGAGCTGGCCGACCCGCACCATGCTCAGGACGAGGATCAGCACGGCGAGCGGCAGGAAGAACTCCGCCATGCAGAACCGGGAGTCCACATAGTCGCGGACGAAGCGCCGCACCGGACCCTTGTCACGGGCGGGCAGGAAGCGCTCGTCACCGCTCGCCAGCGCCTCGCGCTGCCTGGCCAGGTCCACCCGGCGCGCCTCGCGCTGGCGCTTCATGGCCGTCTTGCGGTCGGTCGGCGTCGTGGAGGCGCGACGCCGCTGCGTCTGTGCCTCACTGCGCTTGGGGGTCGGGCGGCCCTTGGGGGCCTGCGGGTCGCGGGTCTGCGTGGAGGAGTCCGGCGTCACCTGGGTGGCGGGGGCCTTCTCTTCTTTGGAACGGCTACGGAACACAAAGCCCAAGGGTACGGGGTGTCGTGGTTGGACCCCACCCCCTCGGGGAACGATCCCGCAACAGCCTGCGTCCTTACCTGGGACAGTGCGACCGTACCGGGACAGAGGGGACGCCGTCCCCCCGATCTCCCTGACGGTCGTCTACTCCTTGCGCCGGAGTGCGGGCGGGGAGCAGTCGTCCTTGGGGAGGAGCGCATCCGCACTCGAACAGTGCGGTAATAGAGGCGGGGCCCGTACTGTGGGTTCTGTTGGAGTGCTGGAGCCGGAGTCCGTCAGAAGGGGGCGCGCGAAGCCCATGAGCGGTGTCATGAAACGTATGGGGATGATCTTCCGCGCGAAGGCGAACAAGGCCCTCGACCGGGCCGAGGATCCGCGCGAGACCCTTGACTACTCGTATCAGAAGCAGCTCGAACTGCTCCAGAAGGTACGCCGCGGGGTCGCCGATGTGGCGACCTCCCGCAAGCGGCTGGAACTACAGCTCAACCAGTTGCAGGGCCAGTCCACCAAGCTGGAGGACCAGGGCCGCAAGGCGCTGGCGCTCGGCCGTGAGGACCTCGCCCGTGAGGCGCTCTCCCGCCGCGCGGCGCTCCAGCAGCAGGTGACCGACCTGGAGACCCAGCACCAGACGCTCCAGGGCGAGGAGGAGAAGCTCACGCTCGCCGCGCAGCGCCTCCAGACCAAGGTCGACGCCTTCCGCACGAAGAAGGAGACCATCAAGGCCACCTACACCGCGGCGCAGGCGCAGACCCGGATCGGGGAGGCCTTCTCGGGCATCTCCGAGGAGATGGGCGACGTCGGTATGGCGATCCAGCGGGCGGAGGACAAGACCGCGCAGCTTCAGGCGAGGGCCGGCGCGCTCGACGAGCTGCTGGCCTCCGGCGCCCTGGACGACCACTCGGGGATGGCGAAGGACGACATCGCCGCCGAGCTGGACCGGATCTCCGGCGGTACGGATGTCGAGCTGGAGCTCCAGCGTATGAAGGCGGAGCTGGCGGGCGGCTCGGCGCAGAAGCAGGCGATCGAGTCCGGTTCCGAGTCCGAGGACACCCCGCCGAACCTGCGCAAGTTCGACAAGTAGCGGTCCGGCACACGGCGCCGTTTCGGCACGCGGCGGCAAAAGTACGCGCCGGCAAAAGTACGCGGCGGCAAAAGTACGCAGCTACGACAGTAGGGACTCGTCATGATCGTACGGATCATGGGGGAGGGTCAGGTGGAGCTGGCGGACAGCCACTTCGCCGAACTGAACACGCTCGACGACGAACTGCTCGCCGAGGTCAGGAGCGGCGACAGGGACGGCTTCCGCCGTACCTTCCACGCCCTCCTGGCCAGGGTGCGCGAGCTCGGCGAGCCGCTGCCGGACGACGCCCTGGCGCCGTCCGAGCTGATCCTGCCCGCCCCGGGCGCCACCCTGGAGGAGGTCCGGGAGATGCTCGACGACGAGGGCCTGATCCCCTCCCTCCAGCCCTGATCTCCTCGCTCCAGCGCTCTGGCCCCCTCGCTCCGGCCCTCATTCCCTCACTCCGGCGCCCTGGTCCCCTCCGCTGTTCTCCGTGCCTCCGCGCCCGGTCTTCCGGTCCGGCCGGGATCCCCGCCGAGGGACCGGCCGGTCCCTCGCACTCCAGCGACCCCTGTGCCCCCGCGCCGCCGACGGTGCGGGGGCACGCGCCGTCCCGGGCGCCCCGCCGTGCGGCCATGCGCCCCCGCGCCCACCCCCGCGCCGGGACCGCGCCGGGACCGAGGCACGGTCTCCGGCAACGCCGCCCGCCGCACGCCGTACCGTTGCTTGACGTGACATCCCTCGGAACCGCGGTCGCGCGGACGCAGTGCTGGGTGCGCGCGCACGCGCTCGCCTCCGACGGGGCCCTCGCCGCCGCCGTGCTCGTCTGCATGCTCGTCGGATCCTTCGCGGACCCGCCCGACGGCCATGGCGCGGGACCGAGCTTCGGCAACCGGACCCCCGGCGCCCTCAGCGTCGTCCTGATGGTGCTGACCGCGGGCGCGCTCGTCTTCCGCCGCCGCGCGCCCATGCCCGTACTGCTGTGCGTCGGCGGTATGACCGTCGTCGAGCTGATCGCGGTCCAGCCGCCCGCCCCCGTGGTGCTGAGCACCGTCATCGCGCTCTACACCGTCGCCGCGCACACCGACCGGCCCACGACCTGGCGGGTCGGGCTCGCCACCATGACCGTGCTGACCGCCGTCGCCATGGTCTTCAGCTCCGGAGTCTGGTACGCCCAGGAGAATCTGGTGATCTTCGCCTGGACCGGGATGGCGAGCGCCGCGGGCGACGCCGTACGCAGCCGCCGTGACTTCATCCAGGCCATACGCGACCGGGCCGAGCGCGCCGAGCGCACCCGTGAGGAGGAGGCGCGCCGCCGGGTCGCCGAGGAGCGGCTGCGGATCGCCCGCGATCTGCACGATGTCGTCGCCCACCACATCGCCCTGGTCAATGTGCAGGCCGGTGTGGCCTCCCATGTCATGGACAGACGTCCCGACCAGGCCAAGGAAGCCCTCGCGCATGTACGGGAGGCCAGCCGCTCCGCGCTCGACGAGCTGCGGGCCACCGTCGGTCTGCTCCGGCAGTCCGGCGATCCGGCGGCCCCCACGGAACCGGCCCCCGGCCTCCAGCATCTCGACGGCCTTCTCGACACCTTCCGCAACGCGGGACTGCCCGTGGTGTTCGCCGCGAACGGGGCGGAGCACCCCACCCGGCTCCCCGCCGCCGTCGATCTCGTCGCGTACCGGATCATCCAGGAGGCCCTGACCAATGTGCGCAAGCACGCGGGCCCCGCGGCCAAGGCCGAGGTCAGTGTCGTACGGGTGGGCGCCACCGTGGAGATAACCGTGCTGGACGACGGGGAGGGCACTGGTGAACCCGCCGACGGCGGAGGCCACGGTCTGCTCGGTATGCGCGAGCGGGTCACGGCCCTCGGCGGCACCCTCACCGCGGGACCCCGCTACGGGGGAGGCTTCCGCATCCAGGCGATACTGCCCCTGGAGACCCCGGTGGGGGACATGGCGGCGACCGGGGAAGACAGATGACGATCAGGGTGCTGCTCGCGGACGACCAGACACTGCTGCGCAGCGCCTTCCGGGTGCTGGTGGACTCGGAGCCCGACATGGAGGTCGTCGGGGAGGCCGCCGACGGCGCGCAGGCCGTCGCCCTCGCCCACTCCGCCCGGCCCGATGTCGTCCTGATGGACATCCGGATGCCCGGTACGGACGGACTCGCCGCCACCCGCGCGATCAGCGCCGATCCGGAGCTGGCCGGGGTACGGATCGTCATGCTGACCACCTTCGAGGTCGACGAGTACGTCGTGCAGTCGCTGCGCGCCGGGGCCTCCGGCTTTCTCGGCAAGGGCGCGGAGCCGGAAGAGCTGCTCAACGCCATCCGGGTGGCCGCGGCCGGCGAGGCCCTGCTGTCGCCCGTCGCGACCAAGGGCCTGATCGCCACGTTCCTCGCGCAGAGCGGCACGGCGGCCGAGGGCAGCGACCCCGCCGTGCGCTCCGAGCGGCTGACGGCCCTCACCGGACGGGAGCGCGAGGTGCTCGTCCTGGTCGCCGGAGGCCACTCCAACGACGAGATCGCGGAGCGGCTGGCGGTCAGCCCGCTGACCGTCAAGACCCATGTGAACCGCGCGATGGCCAAACTCGGTGCCCGCGACCGTGCCCAATTGGTGGTTATCGCGTACGAATCGGGCCTGGTACGTCCAAGGGTGGAGTGAACCCCCACCCTCGCGTACTCCAGGCGCGGTATGCGGCGGATAAGGAAATGGACCTGGGGCCTACGCATCCACCCCCGGGGATGGCAGATCGTATAGAGGGGCCGTTCATCCCATCCGTCCCCCTTCCGTCGACGGGCGAGCCGTAGCCGGACAGCCCGGGGACGGGCCACCCGGAGACGGGTCGCCGCGCCAACCTGCCGCGTACACCACAGACTGCCGCGTACACCACAGAAGAGAGACCCCAATGTCCTGGCTGTCCAGATTCAGCCTCGCGCAACGGGCCCTGATAGGGCTGATGTCGATCATCGCGATCGTTTTCGGAGCGATCGCGATACCGCAGCTCAAGCAGCAGCTCCTGCCCTCCATCGAACTCCCGATGGTGTCGGTGCTCGCCCCCTACCAGGGCGCCTCGCCCGATGTGGTCGAGAAGCAGGTCGTCGAGCCCCTGGAGAACTCGCTCAAGGCCGTCGACGGCATCAGCGGGATGACCTCCACGGCGAGCGAGGGCAATGCCCTGATCATGGCCAGCTTCGACTTCGGGAGCGAGGGCACCAAGCAGCTCGTCGCCGATGTCCAGCAGGCCGTGAACCGGGCCCGCGCCCAGTTGCCGAGCGAGGTCGACCCGCAGGTCGTGGCCGGTTCGACCGACGACATCCCGACCGTCGTCCTCGCCGTCACCTCCGACAAGGACCAGCAGGCCCTCGCGGACCAGCTCGACCGCACGGTCGTACCGGCGCTGGAAGGCATCGACGGGGTCGGACAGGTCAGCGTCGACGGCGTCCGCGACCTCCAGGTCTCCGTCACGCCCGACGACAAGAAGCTCGCCGCGGCCGGACTGAACACCATGTCCCTCTCCGAGGCGCTCCGGACGAACGGCGCCGCGATCCCCGCGGGTTCGTTCTCCGAGGACGGCAAGAGCCGTACGGTGCAGGTCGGCGGCGGATTCACCTCGCTGAAGCAGATCCAGGACCTGCGGATCATCCCGCCGGCCGGCCAGGGCTCCGCCGGACCCGCGACCCCCGTACGCCTCGGGGACATCGCCACCGTCAAGCAGACGCCGTCCGCCGCGACCGCCCTGACCCGCACCAACGGCAAGCCCAGCCTCGCGGTCATGGCCACCATGGACAACGACGGCAGCGCCGTCGCCATCTCCGACGCGGTCCAGGACAAGCTGCCCGACCTGCGTAAGGACCTCGGCTCCGGCGCCACCCTCACGGTCGTCAGCGACCAGGGCCCGGCCGTCTCCAAGTCGATCTCCGGTCTGACCACCGAGGGCGCGCTCGGGCTGGTCTTCGCCGTGATCGTGATCCTGGTCTTCCTGGCCTCGATCCGCTCCACGCTGGTCACCGCGGTCTCCATCCCGCTCTCCGTCGTGCTGGCGCTGATCGTGCTGTGGACGCGTGACCTCTCGCTCAACATGCTCACCCTCGGCGCGCTGACCATCGCGATCGGCCGGGTCGTCGACGACTCGATCGTCGTCCTGGAGAACATCAAGCGGCACCTCGGCTACGGCGAGGAGCGCGAGAGCGCCATCCTCACCGCCGTCAAGGAGGTCGCGGGCGCGGTCACCTCGTCCACCCTCACCACCGTCGCGGTGTTCCTGCCCATCGGTCTGGTGGGCGGCATGGTCGGTGAGCTGTTCGGCTCGTTCTCGCTGACGGTGACCGCGGCGCTGCTCGCCTCGCTGCTGGTCTCGCTGACCGTGGTGCCGGTGCTCTCGTACTGGTTCCTGCGCGCGCCCAAGGAGGCCCAGGGCGTCGGCGCGGAGGAAGCGCGCCGACAGGCGGAGGAGAAGGAGGCCCGCAGCCGGCTCCAGCGGCTCTATGTGCCGGTGCTGCGCTTCGCGACCCGCCGCCGGCTCACCAGTGTGGCCATCGCGATCGTGGTCCTGCTCGGGACCTTCGGCATGGCGCCGCTGCTCAAGACCAACTTCTTCGACCAGGGCGAGCAGGAGGTCCTCTCCATCAAGCAGGAGCTGGCCCCCGGCACCAGCCTGACGGCGGCCGACGCCTCCGCGAAGAAGATCGAGGCGGTCCTCGCCGGAATCGACGAGATCAAGGACTACCAGGTCACCGTCGGCTCCTCCGGCTTCATGGCGGCCTTCGGCGGCGGTACGGGCGCCAACCAGGCGTCCTACCAGATCACGCTGGACGACACGGCGTCGTTCGAGAAGACGCAGGACCGTATCGAGAAGGAACTGGCGGGGCTCGACGGCATCGGCGAGACCACCCTCTCGGCGGGCGACGGCTTCGGCAGCCAGGACCTGAGCGTCGTGGTCAAGGCCGCCGACGCGAAGACGCTGCGCACGGCGGCGGACCAGGTGCGGGACACCGTGGCGGATCTCGACGACGTCACGGATGTGCAGAGCGACCTGTCGCAGAGCGTCCCGCGCATCTCGGTCAAGGCCAACGCCAAGGCCGCGAACGCCGGGTTCACCGATGCCACGCTGGGTCTCGCCGTCGGCCAGGCGGTACGCGGTACGACCTCCGGCAAGGCGATCCTCGACGACACCGAGCGCGACATCGTCATCACCTCCGCCAAGCCGGCCACGACCGTGGCCGAGCTGAGGAACCTGTCGCTCGGACCGGTCAAGCTCGGCCAGATCGCCGAGGTGAAGCTGGTCCCCGGACCGGTCTCGATGACGCGGATCGACGGCTCGCGGGCCGCGACGGTCACGGCCAGGCCGACCGGTGACAACACCGGCGCGGTCAGCACCTCGCTCCAGTCGAAGATCGACGCGCTGGATCTGCCGGAGGGCGCGACCGCGTCCATCGGCGGGGTCTCGCAGGACCAGGACGAGGCGTTCGTCCAGCTCGGTCTGGCCATGCTGGCGGCCATCGCGATCGTCTTCATGCTGCTGGTCGCGACCTTCCGGTCGCTGGTGCAGCCGCTGATCCTGCTGGTCTCGATCCCGTTCGCGGCCACCGGCGCGCTCGGGCTGCTGATCCTGACCGGTACGCCCATGGGGGTCCCGGCGATGATCGGCATGCTGATGCTGATCGGCATCGTGGTCACCAACGCGATCGTGCTGATCGACCTGATCAACCAGTACCGCAGACAGGGACTCGGCGTGGTCGAGGCGGTCGTCGAGGGCGGCAGGCACCGGCTCCGCCCGATCCTGATGACGGCCCTGGCGACCATCTTCGCGCTGCTGCCGATGGCCCTGGGCATCACCGGCGAGGGCGGCTTCATCGCCCAGCCGCTCGCGGTCGTGGTGATCGGCGGTCTGGTGACCTCGACGCTGCTGACCCTGCTGCTCGTGCCGACGCTCTACGCGATGGTGGAGCTGCGCAAGGAGCGCCGCGCGAAGAAGAAGGCGGCCAAGCGGGACAAGGGCCAGGGGGGCACCCCGGCCACCGAGCCCGCCCCGGACCCGGAGCCGGCCGGCGTCTGACGCCTCCGGTCCGGCGTCCGACGGACGCCAACGCGCCCCGGAGCGCCCGCGACACGCGGGCCGCTCCGGGGCGTTCGTGCGATCGGGCGGCGGTCGCGGGCGCGTCCGCTCGCGTCGGCCCGTCCACAGGCGGTCGCCGGACGCGCGCGGGATGTGCTGTGCGGAGGCCTTCCTCCGGACGACCGGAGAGTCTGTACTCAGGGGAAGGACCGTTCCGCCGGCGTTCACGAGCCCCTCATATCCGGGCTTCGTAGGCGCTGGACCCGCGACCTAGGGTCTGTCGTCCGGATCTGGCGCGAGCGCAGCGAGATCCGGACGAGAGGCCCTGGCGTCGCGAAGTCCCATTCGCCCGAAGCAGACGAGGTTCGCATGTCCCTCCGGTACGCACTCGCCGCCACCGCACTGGCCGTCGCGCCCGCGCTCGCCCTCCCGGCGACCGTGCAGGCGACCACGGCCCGCCCCGGCGTTCCGCCCCAGAAGACCCACTTCGACCTCCAGGCCCACCGCGGCGGCCTGGGTCTGACGACCGAGGAGTCCCTGGAAGGCTTCGGCAAGGCGCTGCGGCTCGGGGTGAGCACCCTGGAACTGGACACCCACGTCACCAAGGACCGGAAGGTCGTCGTCAACCACGACCGGCAGATCAGCGCCCAGAAGTGCGCGGACACCGGGCCGCTCAGGCCGGGGGACCCGATGTACCCGTACGTCGGGAAGTACATCAAGGACCTGACCCTGGCCCAGATCAGGACCATGGACTGCGGTTACCGGCAGTTGCCCGGCTTCCCCCAGCAGGAGCAGATCAAGGGCTTCCGGATGGTGGAGCTGAAGGACGTCCTCAACCTGGTCAAGAGCTACCGGGCCAAGCAGGTCAGGCTGAACATCGAGACGAAGGTGGAGGCCGGCGCGCCCGAGCAGACCGCCCCGCGCGAGCTGTTCGTCCGCCGTGTCTACGAGGAGATCCACCGCTCGGGCATCGAGCGGCAGGTCACCATCCAGTCGTTCGACTGGGGCGCGCTGAAGGCGATGCACAAACTGGCGCCGAGGTACCCGCTGGTGGCGCTGACGAACTACGACTTCCTCCAGGTCGGCCAGGACGGCGCCTCCCCGTGGCTCGGCGGTATCGACGCCGACGACCACGACGGCGACTTCGTCAGGGCCGCCTCCGCCGTCCCCGGGGTCACCGCGCTCTCCCCGAACTACGGCTTCCCGCAGAACGGCACGGTCGCGGACCCGGACTTCCGCTTCTACCCCGACAGGAAAATGATCTCCGAGGCCCATCGGCGCGGTCTGAAGGTCATCCCGTGGACATGTGACGACCCCGCCACGATCGAGGCGCTCATGGACCTGGGGGTCGACGGCATCATCACCGACTATCCCGACCGCGTGCGCGCCCTCATGGCCGAGCGCGGTATGCGCCTGCCCAGGGCGTACCCCGCGCCGCGTCATTGATGGCGGACGTGCCCTCGGTCTCGGGCCGGGGCCCGCGTGGGGGCCGCTTCCCGCGGAGACGGGCTGCCGCTCCTTGCGGAGACCGGCCGCCGGCCCTCGTGGAGACGGGCGGCGGCGGGGGCGTTCCCGCCGGGTGCGGGCCGCCCCCGCCGCCGTAGGGCCGGGGTGTCACGGCGGCTGCTACGGCAGGGCCAGCATCCGCTCCAGCGCCAGTTGGGCGAAGTCCGCCGTCTCCTTGTCGACCTGGATGCGGTTGACCTCGTTGCCCTCGGCCAGCGACTCCAGCGTCCAGACGAGATGCGGCAGATCGATACGGTTCATGGTCGAGCAGAAGCACACGGTCCGGTCGAGGAAGACGATCTCCTTGTCCTCCGCGGCGAAACGGTTCGCCAGCCGCTGGACCAGGTTCAGTTCGGTGCCGACCGCCCACTTCGAGCCGGCGGGCGCCGCCTCCAGGGTCTTGATGATGTACTCCGTCGAGCCCACGTGGTCCGCCGCCGCCACGACCTCGTGCTTGCACTCGGGGTGCACCAGTACGTTCACCCCGGGGATGCGCTCCCGTACCTCCTGGACGGAGTCCAGCGAGAAGCGGCCGTGCACCGAGCAGTGCCCGCGCCACAGGATCATCTTCGCGTCGCGCAGTTCCTCGGTGGTGAGCCCGCCGTTCGGCTTGTGCGGGTTGTAGAGGACACAGTCCTCCAGGGACAGCCCCAGCTCCCGTACGGCGGTGTTGCGCCCGAGGTGCTGGTCGGGCAGGAAGAGCACCTTCTCGCCCTGCTCGAAGGCCCAGTTCAGCGCGCGCTCGGCGTTCGAGGACGTGCAGATCGTGCCGCCGTGCTTGCCGGTGAACGCCTTGATGTCGGCCGAGGAGTTCATGTACGAGACGGGCACGACCTGCCCGGCTATGCCGGCCTCGGTCAGCACGTCCCAGCACTCCGCCACCTGCTCGGCCGTGGCCATGTCGGCCATGGAGCAGCCGGCCGCCAGGTCGGGCAGGACGACCTTCTGGTCCTCGGAGGTGAGGATGTCCGCCGACTCGGCCATGAAGTGCACACCGCAGAAGACGATGTACTCGGCGGCGGGCCGGGCCGCCGCGTCCCTGGCGAGCTTGAAGGAGTCGCCGGTGACATCCGCGAACTGGATGACCTCGTCGCGCTGGTAGTGGTGGCCGAGGACGAACACCTTGTCCCCGAGCTTCTCCTTGGCCACGCGGGCACGCTCCACCAGGTCCGGGTCGGACGGGGAGGGCAGATCGCCGGGACACTCCACGCCCCGTTCGCTGCGGGGGTCGGCCTCGCGGCCGAGCAGCAGCAGGGCGAGGGGTGTCGGCTGGACACCGAGATCCTGTCGGGGCTGGGCGGTGGTCACGTCACGCACCCTTTCTTCTCTGCGAACGAGTCTGCGAAGCCTTTTCGTCTATTTGACGTTATCTATCATAACCCCTTCACGTCACTTTGACGATGGCGATAGCGTCGATGTGACGCATTCCAGGCACACTCGCCCCACTGACGATTCACGAGCCGGTGTGCGAGCATGAAGAAGGCGCGAGACGCGCGCCAGCGCCCGGAATGAATCCGCGGCGGAGCCGGTTGCACTGTCGGCAAGCAGTCCGTACAACCCGGGAGAGAAGCAGATGTCCGTATCGGACGACACCACCACCGTGAGCGACGGCATCCTCCTGTCCGACGCCGCCGCGGGCAAGGTCAAGGCGCTGCTGGACCAGGAAGGCCGGGACGACCTCGCACTGCGCGTCGCTGTTCAGCCCGGCGGCTGCTCCGGCCTGCGCTACCAGCTCTTCTTCGACGAGCGCTCGCTCGACGGGGACGTCGTCAAGGAGTTCGGCGGCGTCAAGGTCGTCACCGACCGGATGAGCGCTCCGTACCTCGGCGGTGCGTCCATCGACTTCGTCGACACCATCGAGAAGCAGGGCTTCACGATCGACAACCCGAACGCGACGGGCTCCTGCGCCTGCGGTGACTCCTTCAGCTAGGACTTGTCCGGTCGATCATGTGACTGCTTCGTGTGCGGGTCGTTGGTGTGGGCATGGGGCGGGGTGATCTGAGCGATGCTGAGTGGGAG
>NZ_JBIASO010000018.1:0-175048 GCF_042890865.1 Streptomyces sp. NPDC002018 | reverse complement strand
GCCGCCACCGGACTCCTCAACCCCATGATCGCCGGAGCCGCCATGGCCCTCTCCTCCCTCTTCGTCGTCGGCAACTCACTCCGACTCCGAGGGTTCAAGGCCTCGTAAAACGGTCCTTACAAGGACTCACAGGCCGGGCAAGGGCTCATCGGCCGGGCGAGGGCTGATGTATCGGGCCCGGGACGATGCAGCCCGCGCCGGGCCCTATGGTCGTCCCATGTCCGCCCCCGACCCCCGCGACCCGCGCGGCCTCGACCTGCGCGACCGCTTCGCCGCCACGCTCCTCGCCCTGCGCGACGACAGCGCACCCGACCCGTACGTGTACGCCGACGACCTGCTCACCCGCTGGGCCGAACCCCAGCGCCGCTACCACACCACCGCTCATCTGCTCGCCGTCCTGGACCACATCGACACACTCGCGGAGTACGCCGACGACCCCGGCCTCGTACGGCTCGCCGCCTGGTTCCACGACGCCGTCTACCGCCCCGACCGCTCCGAGAACGAGGAACGCTCCGCCCGTCTCGCCGAACGCGCCCTGCCTGAGGCCGGTTTGAGCGACGACCGTACGCACGAGGTCGCCCGGCTCGTCCGCCTCACCACCACCCACGCCGCCGGACCCGGCGACCGTAACGGCGCCGTCCTGTGCGACGCCGATCTCGCCGTCCTGGCCTCGGCCCCCGAGGCGTACGCCACGTACCAGGCGGCGGTACGGGAGGAGTACGGATTCGTCCCGGACGCGGACTTCCGCGCGGGCCGGGCGGCCGTGCTGGAGCAACTGCTCGCGCTGCCGGGCCTGTTCCGTACCCCCTACGCCGTAAGGGAATGGGAGCGGCGCGCCCGCCACAACCTCGCGGCGGAGCTGGCGGAGCTGAGGACGGAACCGTAGCCGAGAGCGCGGGCCATGACCGAGGCCGTCGGACCGGAACGCGACCACGGCGGACCTCCCCGCGAGGCAACGCAAGGAAGCACAAGGCAACGCGAGGGCGCGCAAGGCGGCGCAAGGCAACGCGAGGCAACGGCCGACAACGGGAGGCAACGCGAGGGAATGTAACGCCCTACCCCCACGTTGGCACCTGTCATGCCAGACTCCGCCGGTCGACGCTCCCGCATGCCGCTCGCCGTCTACATCCTGGGCCTCTCGGTCTTCGCTCTCGGCACGAGTGAATTCATGCTCTCCGGGCTGCTGCCGCCACTCGCCGACGACATGAACGTGTCCATCCCCACCGCCGGACTCCTCATCTCGGCCTTCGCGGTCGGCATGGTGGTCGGCGCGCCCGTGCTCGCCGTGGCCACCCTGCGGCTGCCGCGCCGTACGACGCTCATCGCCCTGATCTCCGTCTTCGGCCTCGGCCAGGTCGCGGGCGCGCTGGCCCCGACGTACGAGTTGCTCTTCGCGTCCCGGGTGATCAGCGCCTTCGCCTGCGCCGGGTTCTGGGCGGTCGGCGCGGCCGTCGCCATCGCAATGGTCCCGCTCGACGCGCGCGCCCGTGCCATGGCCGTGATGATCGGCGGACTCTCGATCGCGAACGTGCTCGGCGTACCGGCCGGCGCGCTCCTCGGCGAACACCTCGGCTGGCGCTCGGCGTTCTGGGCGGTGGGCGCGGCCTCGGCGGTCGCGCTGATCGGTGTCATGACGCTCATCCCGCGCATCCCGGTGCCGGCCGAGAGGCCGCAGCTCAAGCGGGAGATGACCATCTACCGCGACCGCCAGGTCTGGCTCTCCATCGCCGTCACCGCGCTCTCCGCGGGCGGTGTCTTCTGCGCGTTCTCGTATCTCGCCCCGCTGCTGACGGATGTGGCGGGGATGGACAGCGGCTGGGTCCCGACCGTGCTCGGGCTCTTCGGCCTGGGCGCGCTGGTCGGTACGGGGCTGGGCGGCCGGTACGCGGACGCGCATCTCTTCGGTGTCATGCTCAGCGGTATCACCGCCTCGGCGGTGCTGCTCGTCCTGCTGGCCCTCACCGCGTCGAACCCCGTCGCCGTGGTCACGCTGACCTTCCTCCTCGGTGTCTCGGCGTTCTACACGGCGCCCGCTCTCAACGCCCGGATGTTCAACATCGCCGCCGCGGCCCCCACCCTGGCCGGCGCCACCACCACGGCCGCCTTCAACCTGGGCAACACGGGCGGCCCCTGGCTGGGCGGCGCGGTCATCGACGCGGACTTCGGCTACGCCTCGACGGCCTGGGCGGGCGCGGCGCTCGCGGTGGTGGCGATCGCGCTGACGGCCGTCTCCCTGCGCTTCCACCGCAGGACCACAAGCCGAGTGGTCACGGGCTCCCCCGTCCCCCCGCCCACAGATTCCCCCGCCCCCGTTCCCGCCGCCCTCCCCATCCCCGCGGCCCACGCCGTCCCCGCCCAGTCCCCCGCCCACGACCACACCCCCGAAGCCGCCCACAGACCGTGGCCGGGTCCTGACCGGGTCCCGGCCGGGTCACGGCCGGGTCCTGACCGGGTCCTGACCGGGTCCTGACCGGATCCTGACCGGATCCTGACCAGGACCTGAGCGGCGGACCTGTCAGGGGGTCGGGGTGGGGGTGGGGCGGCCCTTGGGGCGGCGTAGGCCTGCTTCGGTGATTCTGCGGACGAGTTCCTTGGAGCCGATCTCCACCGCGCCCGCGCGCACGACATCGCCGTAGCGGTCCGACGGTACGTCGTAGTGATCGCGTTCGAAGGCGCGGCGCGGGCAGCCGACCGTTGCCGCGAAGGCGTGGAGTTCGTCGAACGAGACATCGCTGACCAGGTGCGACCACATACGGCCGTGCCCCGGCCAGATCGGCGGGTCGATATAGAGGGTCACACGGCCCCCGCCCCGCCGAAACCGCCCGCCCCACCGAAGCCGCCCGGCCCGCCCGGAGCACCGGGATCGCCCGGACCACCTGGATCGCCCAGACTGCCGGGACCGCCCGGGTCGCCCAGGTCGCCCGAGCCGGCCGCCGGGTCCTCCGGAGCCGCGCCGACGCCGCCCGCGGCGTCCCGGCCGCGCAGCGAGCCCACCGCCGCGACCACCACGCCCGCCTTCCCGCAGACCCAGTGCGGATCGGGCCCCAGCTCCGGTTCCACGTCCAGCGCGTGCGGCTCGGCCTCCACCCCCTCGACCTCCGGGCAGACCGGGCAGAGCGGCCAGCGCCCGTACCGTTCCATCAGCGCGTCCTGGACGTCCTGGGCGACCAGCCCCGCCACATACGCGGCGCCCTCGGGCCACTGCTCGACCCACCAGCGCCGGTGCGCCACCGAGTCCTCCACCAGCGACACGACCTCGGCCCGCGCCACATCGCCCGCGATCAGATCGGCCAGCACCAGCGCCCGCGCGGAGTGCAGCGCGCGCTCCAGCGGGTCCACACGGGGAGGTGCCGCGTCCGTGCGGTCGTCGTGCTCACCGCGCTCGTCGCGGTCGTCGGTCCGGTCGTCCATGGGGTCGTCCATCCAGCCATTGTCAGGGACGGCCGGGGGTTGACGGCCGGCCGAAGCCGAAAATATCTTTCAGAGGTGACCCAAGACGTGAAGGAAATTTTCAGCGGGCCTCCCCCCGCACCCGCCGCGCTCGCCGCCAAGGTGCGGACCCTCGCGCCCACGATGACGCGCTCCATGCAGCTCGTCGCCGAGGCCGTCGCGGGCGACCCGGCCGGCTGCGCCGCGCTCACGGTCACCGGTCTCGCCGAGCTGACCGGCACGAGCGAGGCCACCGTGGTCCGCACCGCCCGCCTCCTCGGCTACCCCGGCTACCGGGATCTGCGTCTCGCCCTCGCCGGCCTCGCCGCACAGCAGCAGTCCGGCCGCGCCCCGGCCGTCACGGCCGACATAGCCGTGGACGACCCCATCGCCGATGTCGTCGCCAAGCTCGCCTACGACGAGCAGCAGACCCTCGCCGACACCGCCGCCGCGCTCGACACCGTCCAGCTCGGCGCCGTCGTCACGGCGGCCGCCGCCGCCCGCAGGATCGACATCTACGGCGTCGGCGCCTCGGCCCTCGTCGGCCTGGACCTCGCGCAGAAGCTGCTCCGCATCGGGCTGATCGCCCATGCCCACTCCGACCCGCATCTCGCCGTCACCAACGCCGTCCAGCTCCGCTCCGGCGACGTGGCCATCGCGATCACCCACTCCGGCTCCACCGGGGACGTCATCGAACCGCTCAGGGTCGCCTTCGACCGGGGCGCGACGACGGTCGCGATCACCGGCCGCCCGGACGGTCCCGTGTCGCAGTACGCCGACCATGTGCTGACGACCTCCACCGCGCGCGAAAGCGAACTGCGCCCGGCCGCGATGTCCAGCCGTACGAGCCAGCTCCTCGTGGTCGACTGCCTGTTCATAGGGGTCGCCCAGCGGACGTACGAGACGGCCGCGCCCGCCCTCTCCGCGTCGTACGAGGCACTCGCGCACCGGCACAGCCCCCGCAGTACGAGCCGCTGACCCGGCAAGAACCGCGAAGAACCGCGTACAGGCACAGGCACCCGCACAGGCACAGGCACCCGCACAGGCCCCGCAGCCACACCCGCACAGGCACCCGCACAGGCACCCGCACAGGCCCCGCGGCCACACCCGCACCCGCCGGCTCGGCCGCCACAGCCGCCATCGCACCCCGCCCGCACGGCCGTCGGCACGGCCGTCGGCGCACCCGCACCCGCACCCCCTCACCACGCAGAAAGAGCCGTTCCTTCATGACCTCTCCGTACGGCGAACTCCGCGCGCAGCTCGACACCCTCACCACCGAGGCCTTCCGCCCCGAGCTGGCGGAGATCGACCAGTTGCCCACGCTCGACATCGCCCGGCTCATGAACGGCGAGGACACCACCGTCCCCGCCGCCGTCGCCGCCCAGCTCCCCAGCATCGCCGCCGCCATCGACGCCACCGCCGAGCGCGTGGCCCGCGGCGGCCGGCTGGTCTACGCGGGCGCCGGCACGGCGGGCCGGCTCGGCATCCTCGACGCCAGCGAGTGCCCGCCCACCTTCAACACCGACCCCGACGAGGTCATCGGTCTGATCGCGGGCGGCCCCGGCGCCATGGTGACCTCCGTCGAGGGCGCCGAGGACTCCAGGGAACTCGCCGCCGCCGACCTGAACGCGCTGAAGCTCACCGCCACCGACACCGTCGTCGGCATCTCCGCCTCCGGCCGTACCCCGTACGCGATCGGCGCGGTCGAGCACGCCCGCTCCCTCGGCGCGCTCACCATCGGGCTCTCCTGCAACCGGGGGAGCGCCCTCGCCGCCGCGGCCGACCACGGCATCGAGGTCGTCGTCGGCCCCGAGCTGCTCACCGGCTCCACCCGCCTCAAGGCCGGTACGGCACAGAAGCTCGTCCTCAACATGATCTCGACCATCACCATGATCCGGCTCGGCAAGACCTACGGAAACCTCATGGTCGACGTACGCGCCTCAAACGAGAAGCTGCGCGCACGCTCCCGCCGGATCGTCTCGCTCGCCACCGGCGCCTCCGACGAGCGGATCGAGTCCGCCCTCGCGGCCACCGACGGCGAGGTGAAGAACGCCATCCTCACCATCCTCGGCTCCGTCGACGGCCCCACCGCCGCCGCGCTCCTCGCCGATTCCCAAGGCCACCTGCGCGCCGCGCTGAAGGCCGCCCGCACCCGCTGAAAGACCCGCCGGGCGCTCCCGCACGCCAGGACCGGCGGGCGGCGCCCCACGCACGGGGCGCCGCCCGCCGGTCTCATGAGTCCGGGCTCAGGCGTGTACGTCACCGTCAGGCCTACGTGATCGTCGGGCCTGCGTTCATCGTCGGGCCTACGTTCATCGTCAGGCCTGCTCCAGTACGGCGCCGAGCCGCAGCGCGGTGCCGAGATCGCAGCGTCCGAGATCGATCAGCGGTACGGGCGCCTCGCCCAGGCACGAGGCCGGCACGATCCGCAGCCCCGGCAAGGTCACCCCCGCCACCGCGAGCCCGGCCCGCAGCACCTCCACCGCGTCCTCGGCAGCCCGTACGTGTGCGGCGACCATACGTCGCCCTTCGCTCATGTCGTAGGTAACCATGATTTGTCGTCTCCACGCTCTGTATCTGCTTTCACCACACAGCGTGGCCGTCAGTGGCTAGCCTGACCAGACACGGCAGACCAACACCGCTACGTGTTCCGCAGGAGCCCCTATGCCCCAAAAGCCCAAGCCACTTGATCCGTCGTCATCACCACGCGCCATGCTCGGCGCGGAACTCAGGTATCACCGCGAGGAAAAGGGCATGTCCCAGGGCGAGTTGGGACAGCCGTTGTTCGTGAGCGGTGCGTTCATCGGGATGTTGGAGATGGGCGTACGCAGGATGCAGCCGGAGTTCGCCGTCAAGTTCGACGAGATCTTCGGTACCGGCGAGTACTTCTTCCGCAACTGCGAGGTGCTGAAGAAGTCGAAGTACCCGGACCACTTCGCGGAGGCGGCGGAGGCCGAGGCGACGGCATTGGTGATCAAGGAGTACGCGCCGCTGCTGATTCCAGGTCTGTTGCAGACGGAGGCGTACGCAAGGGCGGTCTTCCGCGCGTACCGCCCGACAGCCACGGAAGAGGAGATCGACGAGTTGGTGGCCGCGCGACTGGAACGCGCCAAGTTGCTCAAGCATCCAACGACCCCCGTCGTTTGGGGGGCATTGGACGAGGCTGTCCTGCGCAGACCGATCGGTGGAACAGCGGCGATGGCGGAGGCACTTCGTCACATCACAGCGCTGATCCGAAGGCACCGAATCATCGTTCAGGTACTGCCGTTCGCCGCAGGTGCGCACTCTGGGCTGAATGGCTCACTCAAGCTGATGGAGTTCGAGGAGGCGCCCACCCTTGCCTATCTCGAAAGCATCGGATCGGGCCAACTGGTGGACGATCCGGCGTCGGTCAGGCGATACGAACTGACCTACGATCTGCTGGGGGCCACCGCATTGTCACCGGGAGCATCCTTGGCCCTGATGGAATCAGTGGCGGAGGATTTCGAGCATGCAGAGCAGAAGTCATGAGTACGACCTCGACCTGGGCGCCGCGTCTTGGCACAAGGCCAGCTACAGCGGCGGGGACGGCGGGAACTGCCTGGAGGTCGCCGAGGGCCTCACCGGTATCGTCCCCGTCCGCGACTCCAAGCGTCTCGCCGGCCCCGTCCTCACCTTCCGGGCGACCGCCTGGTCGGCGTTCCTCACGCAGGTCAAGGCGGGTTAGCCCCGTCGCACCACCATCCACACCAGCACCCTTCCTCCCCTATGGTGGAAGTGTGCTGGAGTGGAGCGACCACGACGTGGACGGGCTGCTGGTCCGCGAGGCCCGGGACCCCACCGTGGAGGAGCGCGGGCGGATCCTGCTGGTGCCCGGGATCATGCGGGGCTGGTGGGCGTTCGAGCGGTGGATGCCGGTGTTCGCGGAGGCCGGCTGGACGCCGCTGGCGATGTCACTGCCCAACCACACCGGTTCCCGTTCGCTGCCCGAGGCGGAGTTCCTGGCGTGCACGCCGGAGGACTACGCGGCCGAGGTACGGAACGTCCTGACGAAACTGGCCCCCTCCATGGGCCGCGCCCCGGTGCTTCTGGGGCACAGCATGGGCGGGCTGGTGGCGCAGCTCGTGGCCCAGAGCTACCCCCTGCGGGCGCTGGTCCTGGTCTCGACCGTGGGGCCCGGCCAGCTCGGCCCGATGCGCTCGACGGCGTACCCGAAGGACCGTCCGGTGACGGTGGACCGGGAACAGGCCCGGGAGGGGTGGTTCCGCCATATCTCGGAGGAGGACCTCGACGTCCTGATGGACCGCCTCACCCCCGAGTCGCCCACCGTGATCAACCACTACAGCAACGGCAGCGTCGCCGTCGACACGGAGGCCATCCGGTGCCCGGTCCTGGTCGTCGGGCCGGAGAACGACCGTACGCCCGTCCATGACACCCGTACTGTCGCGGAGCTGCTGGGGGCGACACCGGTCCTGGTGCCGAACGTCGGCCACGACATGCCGCTCGAACACCAGGGGCTGCCCGCGGCCTCGACGATCGTCGCCTGGCTCGACGCCGACGCCATGCCCTGACCGGCGCCTCAGATCCCCGTCGGCGGGGGCGGTGACGACGGGGACGGCCGGGGCGGGGACGGCCGGGGCGAGGACGGCGGGGGCGGGGACGGCCGGGGCGGGGACGCGTGCGTCGGGGGCGGTGTGGACGGGGTCAGGGCCGGTTCGTAGTGGCGGGTGAAGAGGGTGGCCACCAGGTCACGGCGGCTGCGCACCCCCGTCTTGTCGAAGACCGACTTCAGATGGTCCTGCACGGTGTGCGGTGACAGCCCGGCCAGGTGGGCGATCTCGGCGGTGGAGTGGCCCCGCAGGACGAGCTGGGTGATGTGCCGTTCACGGGCGGTGAGCCCGTACGCGGCGACGATCAGGCCGACGTGTTCGCCGGGGCCCGCCGGTTCGACCACGACGGCGACCCGGGCGCCGGACAGGCCGTCCATGCGCCAGGCGTGCAGCCGCACCTGGCCCCGGGTGCGGCTGTGCACCCAGGAGGTGAGGGAGCTGTCCGCGCCCGGCGCACGGACCGCCGCCGCGACCGCGTAGACGGCGGGAGGCAGGACGTCTCCGGGCGGAGGACCGGAGTCGGAACGAGCCGGTCCGGCGAGCGAGACGGCGGGTCCTCCCGGCAAGACCGACGGTCCGGTGAGCGAGGCCGCCGGTCCGCCGAGCAGGGCGCCGGAAGGGGACATGGTGTCGAACCACATGGGAATGGTGGGCGTCATGTGCACCACCCCGTACTCCTCGTCGAGCAGCACCATGCCCGGGGCCGTCGGTGAGGGGTCGTCCTGCGCCTGGCGGGTGAGATGCAGCCGGCGCAGCGCGTTCCCCAGGGGCTGGGCGAGCGCGCCGGCCAGTGCCAGGTCGACGGGTTCGAAGGCGGGGGCGTCGTGGCCGCGGCCGAGGACGAGGGCGCCCCAGGCACCGTGGCGGTCACGGAGCAGGACCCGTAACTCGTCGCGGAAGCCGAGGGGGCCGGCGATGTCCCGGTAGCGGGGGCTGTGTTCGAGGCGGCCGCCGACCTCCTGGCTGAGCAGGCCGACGGGCACGGGTCTGCGGGCCAGATCGGGCAGGGCGTTGACGTCGCCCTCGCGGTACTCGATGTCGAGCATCCGTGGCATCAGCGCGGCGGGCACGGCGTCGCGGTAGTTGCCGCCGGTGTTCATCAACGTCTCCGGATCGACGGTGATACCGGCCCAGATGTCGAGCCGCAGCGCGGGGACGAGCGCCCCTGCCACCCCGTCGAAGAAGTCCTCGACACTCCGCGCGGACACCGCCGCGCGCACGGCCGCGTCCCGGACTCTGCCGGACCGCGCCATTCCCCCCAAGCCCCCCATACAGCCAGGTTAAGGGCGGCCGGGCGCCTCCGGGGAGGGGTTGCGCGGCGTGGCTCGGCGGCACCGCACGACACGGTCCGCCGGGACTACGGTCCGCCGGGACTACGGCCTGATGATCCACCGGGACCGAGCCCCGCCGCCCTCGGTCCACGCCGCCCTCGGTGCACGCAGCCCTCGGTGCACGCAGCCCTCATCCCGCGCCCTCAGCCCCGCAGCCCTCGGTGCACACCGCCCTCATCCCGCGCCGCCCTCAGTCCACGGGGCCCGGCACCAGGGTCCCGGTGTATCCCCCCTCGCTGCTCCAGCTCAGCTCGGCGGCACCGGTCCTCCTGACCTCCACGATCTCCGGGCAGTAGGCGGCGCCGTCGAAGACCGTGCCCGGCATGGTGTTCTTCCGGGCCACCGGGCGGAAGACCAGGGTGCCGTCCCCACGGACCTGGGGGCCGCCCAGGCCGGCGGTGCATCCGCCGTCGCCCTTGACGAACAGGGTGCCGGTGAGGCTCTCCAAGCGGGGTTCGGGGTCCCCGGAGGAGAGGGCGAGAAGTACCTCGTAGCGGGGTCGCGGGCCCGAGCCGCCGGTGATCTCGCCGCCCCAGGGAGCCATCAGGGCGTACACGTCGTCGGTGGTCGGCTCGGTGGGCGGCGCCGAGGGTGTCGCCGTGGCCGAGGAGGACGCCGTAGCCGAGGACGACGCCGTGGCCGACGGCGGGACGGCCGGCCGGGTGCTCGGCAAGGTGCTCGGCCGGGTGCCGCCGGTCGGGGCCGCTCGCGAGGCCGTGCCGGACGGTTCTGCGGAGTTGGTGATCAGGCCGGCGGTGTGGATCGGCCCGTATCCGTAGAGGGCAGGTATGACGACCCGGCCGCCGAGTGCGGCGCCGCTCCCGAGGTAACCGTCTTCAGCGAAGGCCCGCAGGCGGTGCGACGTCCACGTCCCTCCGTCGCGGGACACCCAGAGGGCGGGGCGGAGCAGTTCGTTGATGACGACGCTGCCCGTGGCCACGAACGTGTCGCCGGACAGGATCAAGTCGTCGACCTTCCCCGAGCCGGGCTTGGCGTCCTCGGGCACGGGCAGGTTTTCGGCCTCGGCCCAGTGCGCTCCGCCGTCCTCGGACCGCAGGAGCATCCCGCGGGCGGGCGGCACGGCGGGTCCGTCGCCCGCGAGATCGCCGCCGTCGGGCGGCGGCGGAACGGCCTCGGCCTCCTCCCCGGTCAGGACCTGGTAGGCGGCGGCCACCAGGGTGTCGCCGCGCACGGCCACATCCGTCAGGGGGCCGATCAGACCGTCCGGCATGGTGCCCGCGAGGTCCCGGACGGTGGACGCGTCCTCGCCGTCGGCCCGGTACAGGGCCGGACGCGTGTTCTCGTTCGGCGCGCAGGTGCCGGTCAGCAGCAGACCCTCGCCGCCCGATGTCTCCACCCGGCCGGTGAATCCGCAGCCCTCCGGCGCGGTGATGCCGGTCCTCTCCCAAGGGCCGTCGGGGGAGGCCAGCCGCCACAGGGGGGTGTCACCGAACGAGGCGTAGGCGTGTGTGCCGTCGGTGTGGACGGTGAGGCTGCCGCCGGCGGCGTCCCGCGGCGGGTCCAGAGGCCGCCAGCTCCTGCCGTCCTTCGAGGTCCAGACCGGGCGGTCGGAGGCGGATGTGGTGGGCAGCGCACCGGAGTTGTCGATGCCCTTGCCCACGACCAGGAAGCCGCCGTCCCAGGCCATCAGGTCGAGGAATTCCGTGTACCAGCCCGCTCCCCGGCTCACCGAGCGGAGATCACCGGTGTGCCAGGTGACACCGTCCGTGGAGTACCAGGCGTCGAGGTTGTACCCGTCGCCGGCCGGGTCGGGGGCGTCGCCCACGGCGACCAGCAGTCCCCGGCCGCCGACCACGGAGCGGGGGTTGAAGTCCGCCCCGCCGTCGACCGCGAGGGCGCTCACCGGGGTGTAGGACCAGTCGTCCAGCCCCGGCCCGTCTCCCCGGTCGCGGAACTGCGTGAACCACACCAGGGCGCCCGCGCCCAGGGCGAGCACCAGGGTGACGGCCAGCGCCGCGATCACGGCCGGACGCGCCGTGCGCCGCTCCATGGCCTCAGCCCTCCCCGCCGCAGCCGGCCTCGGTCACGGTCCCGGTGTCCACCAGTTCGCGGCCCAGTCCGCTCTCCGACGGTTTCAGGTCGTAGACCGGGATGCCCTCGACGCCGCCCGCCGAGCGGAACGGGCCGAGGGCCGTCGTCTTCCTGTCGGTGCCCTGCCGGTATTCGATCTCCAGGGTCCATGTGTACGACGCGGTGCAACTGCGCACGTCGAAGTTCGCGTACAAGGGAGATCCCTTCTTCACGGTTTCCCCGGTGAGCAGTGACCCGCCCTCCTCGCTCCGCACTTTTTCCTTTCCGCCCTCGATGCTGACCAGCCGGTTCTTGTCGAGGTCGAACCGGAGGAAGCTGGGGTCGTCACCGCCACCGCACGAGGTCGTCTTCCGCAGCACCCAGTCGTAGGACACGGTCGTGCTGCGGCCCAGGATGTGCGGGCGCACCGCGCTGATCGAGATGGCCTCGGCGCCCTCGGTGCTGAAGGTCAGGCTGAGGATGCCGTCCTGCCAGGACGCGCCGTCCTGTTCGGTCACCAGGGTGCGCGGGTCCTTCTCGAAGTCGTCGATGTCCAGTTCGGTGATCGGCGGGCCGCCCTTCACCATGGCCGCCGCCGTCACCAGATCGCATCCGTCGGCGGCGGGCCAGCCTGCGTCCGCCTTCAGGCCGCTCGGAGGACCGGCGCTCACCTTGGTCTTGAGCAGGCCGTAGACATCGGTCAGCGCGAGTGTCACCAGGGCCACGGCCACCGGGACCGCGACGGCCGCGATCCGCACCCACCACCGCTTCCACCACGGCTGCGGCGCCGCCGGTGCCTCTGCGCGCGGCCGCCGCGGTGGTCTCACCAGTCTTCTCGCCATGTTGCGCCCCCCTGATCCCCTGGTTCTGTATCTGACCGGAAGAAGAGATGGGGAAACGCCGGAATCCCGGAAATCAGTGTGTTTTTCCGGCTTGTCGGGAGGGCCTGACGGGCACTCAGAATCTGATGCGGGCGGCGACGGGCAGATGGTCGCTGCCCGTCTCGGGCAGGGACCAGACATGGGTCACGGTGCCCGGCCGCGTCATGACCTGGTCGATCCGGGCCAGGGGAAAGGACGCGGGCCAGCTCAGCGCGAAGCCCGAACGCGGGGGGTTCAGCAGCGAGCTGACCGGGGCCAGTCCGCGGTCGTCCGTCGTGCTGTTGAGATCCCCGAGCAGAATGACCCGCTCCAGAGGCTCGGCGGCGATCGCCGCACCGAGGAGGGCGGCGCTCTCGTCGCGCGGGGCCGAGGTGAATCCGGCCGGACCGATACGGACCGACGGGAGGTGGGCGACGTACACGGCGATGTCCCCCTGGGGGGTCCTGGCGGTCGCGCGCATCCCGCGGTCCCAGCCCTCCCCGATGCCCCGCGGCCGGATGTCGACCCGCCGTACGTCGACGAGGGGGAACACCGACCACAGTCCGACCGTTCCCACAGTCGCGTGATGGGGGTGGCCGGGGGCCAGGACCGCCGCGAAGTCCGGCAGGACGGACGGTGTCAGCTCCTCCAGGGCGATCAGCTCGGCGTCCGCGTCGAGCAGTGCCCGAGCGGTGCCCGCGGGATCCGCGTTCACGTCGCTGACATTGTGCTGAAGCACCGTGAGGTCGTACGCGGAGCCGGGACGGGAGACCAGCGGACCGCCGAAGAGAGCGGCCCAGCTCACGGCGGGCAACAGCGACGCGCACAGCACGACGGCCGAACGGCGCAGCAGGGCGACCACCACCAGCACCGGGACGGCCAGCCCGAGCCAGGGCAGAAACGTCTCCAGGAGACTGCCCAGGCGGCCGACGCCGTTGGGTACGGCGGCATGGAAGGTCAGCAGACACGCCACCAGCACGGACGCCAGCACCAGGACACGGTCCCACCGCCCCTGCCCACGCACCCACGACCGCACCCGCGCACCCCGTGCCCCCATACCGCCCTCTCCCCCACCCACCCCACCGGCCCCAGCGGCCACACCGGCCCCGGCCACCTCCGTACGACGACGCCACCCCCCGCCCCCCGGTTCCCACCCCGTAACGCACGGGCCGACGCACCACTCACCACGCGAAGCCGGGGTGACCGCGGTTCAGGTCCGATGGCGGGTATGTCCGCGAGCGCTGCCACCTGCCTTGACCGGCAACGCCCTCAGAAGTTGATGCAAGTTCGTTCCTGCGTGGACGACACGGGTGGCCGAGGGAGGCAAGAAGCCCGCATGGCTCATCGGCCCCTATCGGGTGATGCGCACGGGGGTTTTTGCTTTTCTGATCACACCGCTACCCATGGAGGGGTCACGATGCGCGCACGCTCATAGAGATTTCGGGCAGCTTGATTCTTAAGGTAGGGGCGAATCCGAGCCTGCATCGTGGAGATTGCTTTATCGCACTGCCCTGATTGAACGTGAGGATAGATCTCCACAACCTTGAGCCATGTGGCACATGCGCTTTCAAGATGGCCGATCTCTAATTGACGTTCGGCAAGCATTGAAAGATAGCGAATTCGATTCCTCTTGAAGGAGCTGTGCCGTAGCCTATCGGACTCCTTCAATTCCTTGACCGATCCGCGAATGTCGCCCAGTTCGTAACGAACCTGGCCCGCGTGATAGGTGAGTGAAGAAGGGTTGTAAGAGCCGAACGTCTTCGTTTGAGACTCGGCTTTTTCCATCGCCACTTCAGCCTCTCGGAGGTACATGAGCGCCCTCGTGCGGTCGCCAAGCTGCGCGGATGCGTGTGCTTGCTGCCCGCCAAGAAAGCGCGCATTCGAGGGCCAGCCTGCCGCGAGGCAGAAGCAGCGGCGTCAGCGAGGCGCATAGCAGCTTTTCCATGCCGCAGATCGACGGCTTGGACGCTCATTCCCCGTAGCGTAGTGCAGTAGGTGAGATGGTCTTCCGAAGCCCCTGCTAGTTCTAGCGCTTTTAGGTAATACTGTTGCGCCAGGCCGTGAACCCCCTCGTCAACAGCCATGTATCCGGTGAGGTAGCAGAGATCGGAGGCGGCCGACATCATCGCCTTGCGGACTTCCTCTGTGGCGTCGGCTCGGAGGTAAGGGGCGACCGTATTCACGAGAAATGCCGCTGCCATCGGACGGGCGTGCCGTCCTCCGAATTGGTCATCCAAGTCGGATACGCGCTCCGTCATGGCGATGACCATATTCACATCGGCCATTCCTATGCGCTGGGTCTTTCCAATCTGAACCGCTTCCATGCGGCCCACGACATCCGGCCATCCGGGAACGGTGAGCGCCACGGAGAATAGTCCTGCGCTCAGGATGCTTCGGCGCGAGGGGTCCATGTCTTGCCTCCCGAGGTCAATCAGCCCTTCCACGGTAGTCGGGTGGCTGTTCGACTCTTCCGGGGGCGCTGGAAATCCCGCCTCGGTGTGGGTGATGGGCCGTAGCAGTCTCCGGGCGAGCGCTTCCAGAATCAGCGGTCGGACGGATTCCTTCGGCAGGTGACCACTCAACCACTGGTGGACTGAGGGCTGTTGGTACTTCAGGGGGGTCCCGCGTTCGGTCCCTATGCGGTTGACCTCTTGGGCGAACTGCCTCAGGGTCCATCCGCTCTCGCGGTACAGCCGCTCAAGTCCGGCGTTCGGCTGTCGTGTCGTCAATGGCCCCAACTCCCGTGCTCTGACCGCTTAACGCTCTTAACTCCTGCCGCCTTCCCAACGGTACCGCTGTACGTGGTCGGACGGTTGCCTAGTGCGAGCACGGCCGCCGCAAGAGACGACACCGTAAGGAGGGCCCGGACATGGAGACGCACGTACGAACGGCCACGGGGAACCCCGAGCGGTCCGGCGCGGGAATACCGGCGGGCTACTGGTGCGAAGCGCTCGCGGAAGGAGAGGTGTACGGGACGCGCGAGACAGTCCCGTACGTCCTCGGCACTTTCCAAACGATCTCGTCGAAACTCGCGCTGCGGTGGTTACAGAGCGAGGCCGAGCGCATCGCGGACCGGCTCGACCCCGACCCGGAGCGCTCCGCATGGGTGAAACCGTGGATGCGGGTGGGCACGGTGCCCTTGCCCGACTGTCCTACGGAATTCCGGTTCTGGATCGAGGACCCCGAGAAGCACCAGGCCGCGCGGGACCAGCTCAAGGACGGGGCACCCCTGTCTGTGGTCATCCCTGACAAGGGGTGCCGCTTCACCTTGACTGTCTGGCCCGTGGCCGTGTTCTCGCCCGGGTCCGTCACCCCACTGCCCGCCGATGGCAGACAGTCCACAAGCCCCCGGCCTGGTCACACGAGCCACAGGAAGCCCCGCCGCACGTCGGGGTGGCTCGTCTCCTTTCTGTGACCAGGGCGGGCCACGATTTCCGCCCCCGGCGGGGACCTCCCGGGGCACCGGTACCCCTCACGGCCGGTAGCCCAGGGGGCGGATCGCTCGACCACCGCGCGACGAGCGAGGCGGAGTCGAGCACCCCGGGCCCAACCGCGCAACACGACCGAAGGAGAACAGCCGTGACCAACCTTTTCCACGCCGAGCGCACCGCAGAGCGCGCTCGGGAGATCCTGACGGCCGTTGAGGCCGATCCGGAGTTCGCCGCGTTCAAGGCCGCGAGCCTGCGCTACGACGAGGACTGGACCTGCTTTTCCGGCGGTCCGGTCATCAGCGAGTACGACCAAGCCGATGACGCGGCCCCGCTGTTCACCGAGGGGCTGCGGGCGCTCTGCCTCAAGGCCGCCGTATTCGAGGCGACCGGCGACGAACGCGCGGCAGAAATCCCCGTCGCCGTACCCGTGGACGAGATGACGCACGCCATGATCGCTCAGCCGCAGATCCTCGCCCGGATCACGGCTCGGGTCGGCGCGCAGATCATCCACCAGACCGACCAGGAGCACACCGACTGGACGCGGGACGACTACACCCACCAGGCGTACCGTGCAGCGTGGGGTGAGCCGCCTGCCCGGTACTGGATCGCGCACGACGAGGTGGCTCGACGGCTCGGCATCCTGCGCGGGATGTACGAGGCTGCGGGCTTCCGCAGGATGGGTCTCGCGCACAGCATCACGTTCGAGCCCGTACCCGCGTAGCGGATAGGATCTTTCGTTTGGATCTGGCGAGCCCAGCAAGATCCAAACAAGAGGCCCTAGCTGAGTGCCTGCCGCATGACTGTGAGCGGGTCCAGCTCAGGAAAGTGCTGCCGGACCTGCTGCTGTGCCTGGGAGATCAGGTCATCGAGTAGGACCGGTGCCGCGCCGTACAGCACGTCATGAAGGTAGGACACCACTTCGGAAGGGTCGGGCGGTAGTTGCAGCTCGACCGTCAGCGGGGCGTTTTGGCTCTTGTAGCGCCGTGCGGGCAGACCGACCTTCTCGGGGTGGACACAGACCGGCGTTCCGTCGCTCAAGTACCTATGGCCATCAGCCTTGTTGAACGGGCATTCCGGGGTCGGGCGCTCGAACACGTCGAATTCACCAACAGCGTGGAACCGGGACGGACAGATGCCGCACGCGCGGTGGTGTACGTCGCCGTTCACGAAAGGCTCGGGCATGACCAGAGCCTAGCTCTCACCAGCACCACAGACGCCCGTTTCGTGTCGCACCGCCCCTCCGGGGGGAACGAGCGCCGGAACAGGTTGCGGGATCCGTTGCGGGGCCGCTGGGCGCGTTCAGCAACGGATGAGGGACCAACCCACGGTGCGCACGGTGCAAGGTTCCGCCCGCCCCGTCCGAGTGCTACCCCCCGTGGCGCACGGGCGGGGCGTCCCTTTCCACCCCGCGTAGAAAGTTCAGCCGCACCCGTGCTCGTTCCCTGCGTCGCCGCATACAGCAACGAGCTTGGCCCCCGAGAGTGAGCGGACTCCCGGGGCGCTACTGCTCCCGCCGTTGCGCGACCCGCGAACGCGTGGCGGCCCACCGCCGCTCCCGCGCCTGACCGGACCCGCCCCGGGCCGCGGGCCCGCCCGGTGTGTCACCGTGGCTCGCCCCCGGGCGCCGCGATGTTCGCCCCGTGCGCCCGGACGTCGACCCGGTGCGCTGCGGCTCACCCCGTGAGCCGCAGCGCCTTCCGTACCGCCGGGCTCAGCGGGAGCCGGTTCTCCGGGCCGGGGGTCGCCCGGCCGTCCCGGCCGACTCCGTACCAGCCCTGCATGGTGGTCACGAGGTAGTACCGTCCGGCGCGCGACTCGTCCTCCGTGAGCAGGAAGACGTACTCCTTCCCCTCGCTCAGCGGGGCCGTCTCGGCGTAACCGCCGGCGGCGCCGGGGTACGACAACTGGAGCCGCCCCCCGGGCACGTCGCCCTTGGCCGTCGCCGTGACCTCCACGCGTGCGAGCGTGTACGCGCTGTCCCCGCGCCCGGCCTCCGGGCTCTCCGCCCGGCCGGGCCCGAGCCGGCCCCGTACGATCACGTCGGCCGCCGCCTCCAACTGCTCGGTGGTCCCGTAGTACGACTGGTCCGCGATGGCGCCGCCCCCCGGCGGCCGGCCGCCCGGACCGTCCCCGTCCCCGCCGACGAGAAGCGCGGCGCCCGCGACGACGGCGGCCGTACCAGCGGCGAGAGCCGCCACCAGAACGGCGCGCCGGCCAGGACCCCGGCGCCGGGCCCCGGCCGGTCCCGCCCCCGGTCCCGCCATCGCTCCCGGTCCCCTCTCCGCCCCCGGTCCCCTCTCCGCCCCCGGTCCCGTCTCCGGCCCCGGTGCCGACCGCGATCCCGTCACCGTCTCCGGCCCCGGAACCGGATTGGCCTGCTGGATCAGGGACTTGACGCGCATCACGCCGACTCCTCGGGCTCGGGCTGTACATAAAGGTCTCGGAACGCCTTGCGGGCACGGTGCAGCCGGACCCAGACCGCCGGTCCGCCGCAGCCGAGGACCTCCCCCGTCTCGGCGGCGCTCAGCCCGTCCCAGTAACTGAGCATCAGCACCTCCCGGTGCCGCTCGGGCAGCCGGTCGAGGGTTTCGAGTACGGCGGTGTCCTGCCCGGACGCCGGCGCACGGTCCAGTTCGTCGGAGATGCGCCGGTGCAGTTCGGTCAGGCGCGCCGTCCTGCGGTAGTGATTGCCCAGCAGATTGCGCGCGGTGACGAACAGCCAGCCGCCGCCCGTCTCCTGGCCCGCCGCCATCCGCTCCCACGCGGTCCTGAAGACCTCCGCGGTCAGCTCCTCCGCCGCGCCCCGGTCGCCCAGCCGCCGATAGACATAGGCCGATACGCGCGGGTGCTCACGCGCGTACATGGTCGTGAACCGCTCGGAGCGATCACCGGCGGGCGCACGGCCCCCGTCGCTCCCCGTCGTCCGAAAGGTTTCCACACCTGTCCTATGTCCTGGACCCGGCACATCCTTACAGGGCCCGGCGGACGGGCAGGGGCCCCGGCGGAAACGGACACAGGGCGCGGCGGACGGACCCGGGGAAACGGACACGGGGAAACGGACACGGCGAACAGGTCCGCGCCCGGAAACGCCCGGGAGCGGCACCCCCCGCGGGGTACCGGGCCCGGAAACGCCCGAGGGCGGCACCCCCTGTGGGGTACCGCCCTCGGTCAGGACCGGGTCCGGGGCGCCGGGCTCGGTGAGCCGTCGGCCTCGGCAGAGCCGTGAAGGCTCAGAAGTCCATGTCACCGCCCGGCATGCCGCCCGGAGCGGCCGCGCCGGCCTTCTCCGGCTTGTCGGCGATGACGGCCTCGGTGGTCAGGAACAGCGCGGCGATGGAGGCCGCGTTCTGGAGCGCGGAACGCGTCACCTTCGCCGGGTCGATGATGCCCTCGGCGATCATGTCGACGTACTCGCCGGTCGCGGCGTTCAGACCGTGGCCGACCGTCAGGTTGCGGACCTTCTCGACGACGACGCCGCCCTCAAGACCACCGTTGACGGCGATCTGCTTGAGCGGGGCCTCCAGCGCGAGCTTGACGGCCTGCGCACCGGTCGCCTCGTCGCCCTCCAGCTCCAGCTTCTCGAAGACCGAGGACGCCTGGAGCAGAGCCACGCCGCCACCGGCGACGATGCCCTCCTCGACGGCGGCCTTGGCGTTGCGCACCGCGTCCTCGATGCGGTGCTTGCGCTCCTTCAGCTCGACCTCGGTCGCGGCACCGGCCTTGATGACGGCCACGCCGCCGGCCAGCTTCGCCAGGCGCTCCTGGAGCTTCTCGCGGTCGTAGTCCGAGTCGCTGTTCTCGATCTCGGCGCGGATCTGGTTGACCCGACCGGCGACCTGGTCGCTGTCACCGGCACCGTCGACGATGGTGGTCTCGTCCTTGGTGATGACGACCTTGCGGGCGCGGCCCAGCAGGTCCAGGCCGGCGTTCTCCAGCTTGAGGCCGACCTCCTCGGAGATGACCGTGCCGCCGGTGAGGATGGCGATGTCGTTGAGCATCGCCTTGCGGCGGTCACCGAAGCCCGGGGCCTTGACGGCGACGGACTTGAAGGTGCCACGGATCTTGTTGACGACCAGGGTCGACAGCGCCTCGCCCTCGACGTCCTCCGCGATGATCAGCAGGGGCTTGCCCGACTGCATGACCTTCTCCAGCAGCGGAAGGAGGTCCTTCACGTTGCTGATCTTGGAGTTGACGATCAGGAGGTACGGGTCGTCCAGGGACGCCTCCATACGCTCCATGTCGGTGGCGAAGTACGCCGAGATGTAGCCCTTGTCGAAGCGCATGCCCTCCGTCAGCTCAAGCTCCAGACCGAAGGTCTGGGACTCCTCGACGGTGATGACGCCTTCCTTGCCGACCTTGTCCATGGCCTCGGCGATGAGCTCGCCGATCTGGGTGTCGGCGGCGGAGATGGAGGCGGTCGAAGCGATCTGCTCCTTGGTCTCCACGTCCTTGGCCTGCTCCAGCAGGGCACCGGAGACGGCCTCGACGGCCTTCTCGATACCGCGCTTGAGGGCCATCGGGTTGGCACCGGCGGCCACGTTGCGCAGGCCCTCGCGGACGAGCGCCTGGGCGAGCACGGTCGCGGTGGTCGTTCCGTCACCGGCGACGTCGTCCGTCTTCTTGGCGACTTCCTTGACCAGCTCGGCGCCGATCTTCTCGTACGGGTCCTCGAGCTCGATCTCCTTGGCGATGGACACACCATCGTTGGTGATCGTGGGGGCGCCCCACTTCTTCTCGAGGACGACGTTGCGACCCTTGGGGCCAAGGGTGACCTTGACGGCGTCGGCGAGCTGGTTCATCCCGCGCTCGAGACCGCGCCGTGCCTCCTCGTCGAACGCGATGATCTTGGCCATGTGAAGTGGTCCTCCCGGACTGGGGTGGATTGCTCCGGACCGCGCTGGCGCCCGCGACGGACGGCCTGAGAGCCGTGCGGTTCCTTGCCCCACCGGCTCTTCGGGCCTCACCGACCCGGTCCTTAAGTTGTCACTCTCACTCGCAGAGTGCTAACGCCAATGATTAGCACTCGACCCCTGCGAGTGCAACCTTGCGCGGCCTTCTCACCCCCCGCGAACCCACGGGTGAACACCTTCGCGACCCCTCACGGGTCCCTGGGTGAACGTCTTCGCGACGGGAGGCGGGCGCGTGGATGAACGTCTCCACGACGCCGGAAGGGGCCCGGCGGCGGTGGCGGGGGCGCGGCCCGGCGGGCACGGCCTCACGGACGTACGGGCGCACCTCGGCGCGCGGCACCCACGCGGGCGCCACCTCACGGACGCGCGGCCCCGGCGCACGCCGAACGCACCGCGCGCCGAACGCACCGCGCGGACAACGCACGAGGGGTCCGTATCCCATCTCTGGGATACGGACCCCTCGGCGTGAGCTGAGTGCGTCGGTGGCCGATCGCGCCGGGATCAGACGGCGAGCTTGACCATGTCCGCCTGCGGACCCTTCTGGCCCTGCGAGATCTCGAACTCCACTCGCTGACCTTCTTCAAGGGTGCGGTAACCGTCCATCTGGATCGCGCTGTAGTGGACGAAAACATCCGCACCACCGTCGACCGCGATGAAGCCGTATCCCTTCTCCGCGTTGAACCACTTGACGGTGCCCTGAGCCATGCCTAACTCCCCTATTACTGGCCCTTCCAGGGGGCCACACTTCGCGCCGGAACGCGTCGACCGCGGCTGAATGTATCTGCCCAACTGCCCTCTGCAACAGGTCAATCGGACGAGAATTCTGGGCATGGCTGAACACGCATAGCGACGAATCCACTGCGTTCCCGGGCAAGTCGGGCCGGGCAAAGCGCACCTACCGCGCAAACAACACCACGACTTCGGCTCCATCTTGTCGCGTTCTCATACACGCGCGATCTGGGGAGCGGAGGGGCGTTCCCACACTCTATCGCGTTCAACCATAAAGAATGGCTCCCTCCGCTTCTCTTGCGGAGGGAGCCATACCAGTTACCGGATGCCGTCGTGCGAGGCTCAGCCTCCGGCGACCGCGGGAATGATCGAAACGCCGGCGCCGGCCGGGGTCGCGGTCTCCAGACCCTGCTCGAAACGGACGTCGTCGTCGTTCACATAGACATTCACGAACCGGCGCAACTTGCCCTGGTCGTCCAGGACACGCGCGGCGATACCGGGGTGGCTGGCCTCCAGCGACTGGATGACCTCGGAGAGGGTCGCCCCCTCGGCCGCGACCTCGGCCTTGCCGCCGGTGTACGTACGGAGAATGGTGGGGATGCGGACATTGACGCTCATAGTGGTGTTCTGCCTTCCGTCTTCCGTGACGTCCGTGGGGATCAGTGGGCCAGGCCCGCGTCGCGGAACGCGTCCAGGCTCGGGCGGATGGTGGCGGTCGGGCCCGTCGTCGGCGCCACCGCGTCCAGAGTCTTCAGTCCGTCACCCGTGTTGAGGACCACGGTCGTCAGCGCCGGGTCGAGCACACCGGCCTCGATCAGCTTCCTGGTCACACCGACGGTCACCCCGCCCGCGGTCTCCGCGAAGATGCCCTCGGTGCGCGCCAGCAGCTTGATCGCGTCGACGATCTGCTCGTCGTCCACGTCCTCGACCGCTCCCCCGGTGCGGCGGGCGATGTCCAGGACGTAGGGGCCGTCGGCCGGGTTGCCGATCGCCAGGGACTTGGCGATGGTGTCCGGCTTCACCGGCCGTACGACATCGTGCCCGGCCTTGAAGGCGGCGGAGACCGGCGAGCAGCCCTCGGCCTGGGCACCGAAGATCTTGTACGGGCGGTCCTCCACGAGCCCCAGCCTGATCAGCTCCTGAAGTCCCTTGTCGATCTTCGTGAGCTGCGATCCGGAGGCGATCGGGATGACGATCTGGTCGGGCAGCCGCCAGCCGAGCTGCTCACAGATCTCGTACGCGAGGGTCTTGGAGCCCTCGCCGTAGTACGGGCGGAGGTTGACGTTGACGAAGCCCCAGCCCTCGCCCAGCGGGTCGCCGATCAGCTCCGAGCAGAAACGGTTCACGTCGTCGTAGGTGCCCTCGATGCCGACGAGTTCACCGCCGTACACCGCCGCCATGACGACCTTGCCCTGCTCCAGGTCGTGCGGGATGAACACGCAGGAGCGGAAGCCGGCACGGGCCGCCGCGGCGCCGACCGCGCCCGCCAGATTGCCGGTGGAGGAGCAGGAGAGCGTGGTGAAGCCGAAGGCGCGGGCGGCCTCGACGGCAATCGCGACGACACGGTCCTTGAAGGAGTGCGTCGGATTGCCGGAGTCGTCCTTGATGTACAGGGAGCCGGTGACACCCAGTTCACGGGCGAGATTGTCGGCCTTGACCAGCTTGGTGAAACCGGGGTTGATGTTCGGCTTCGAGGCCACATCGGCGGGGACGGGCAGCAGCGGCGCGTACCGCCAGATGTTGTCCGGGCCGTCCGCGATGCGCTTCTTCAGCTCTTCGGGGGTGCCGCTCGGCAGGTCGTAGGCGACTTCGAGCGGCCCGAAACAGCTCGCACAGGCGAAAATGGGGCCGAGGTCGAAACGCTCTCCGCATTCGCGGCACGAGAGGGCGGCGGCGGGTCCGAGGTCGACGGTGTCGCTGGCGTGGTCGACAGTCTGCACAGCCATGATGGCGAGGCCCTTTCTCCTCATCTTCCTTACGACGCGTTTCGCCGCAAGACGGAATTGGCACCTTCCCCACCGTGACCTCGCGGTCGGCGGGAGGGTTGCCGGGACTTCAACGGGCCGTTCCCTCAGTCCCTCTGGATGAGCGCTATGGCGCCGGACCCTGGGTCCGGTGCGTTTTTTCACCTACCGACCCCGGCATGCGGTGGTCAGTCGTGTTGTTCAAGACTGTAACCGAAGGAGCGGACGGTTGAGATAGTGGTCCGCACCGCGAGATGGATCACGTTCGCCCGGTTCGCGGGCCGCGTCCGAGGATCACGTCAGGGAGTACCGACCGTGCTGGAAGAGGTGGAACGCTGGCTGACCAGGCGTTCCTGGTCAGCGGCCGACCGTACGCTCGACCGGCTCCTGGTGGCGAAGGCCGCGCGCGGCACCACCGTGAGCGTGGTGCTTCCGGCGCTCGACGAGGAGGCGACCGTCGGCGCGATCGTCTCCGTGATACGGCGCGAGCTGATGGAGCGGGCACCGCTCGTCGACGAGCTGGTGGTGATCGACTCCGGCTCCACCGACCGTACGGCGGAGGTCGCCGCGGCGGCGGGCGCGCGGGTGGTGCACCGGGACGCGATCCTGCCGCGGCTGCCCGCGCTGCCCGGCAAGGGCGAGGTGCTCTGGCGGTCACTGCTGGTGACGAGCGGCGATGTGGTGTGCTTCGTGGACGCCGATCTGCGGCACTTCTCGGCGGATTTCGTGTCGGGGACCGTGGGGCCGCTGCTCACGGACGCGGACGTGCACTTCGTGAAGGCGATGTACGACCGCCCGCTGCGGGAGGGCGGCCCCGACGGCGCCCGCGCGGACGCCACGAGCACGAACGGCGTGGGTACGGGCGGGGCGGATACGGGCGGGGCGGACGGCGCGGGCACCGGCGGCGCGGGCACCGGCGGGGTGAGCGGTCAGGGCGGACGGGTGACCGAACTGGTGGCGCGCCCGCTGCTCAATCTGCACTGGCCGCGGCTGGCCGGCTTCGTCCAGCCGCTGGGCGGGGAGTACGCGGCCCGGCGCTCGCTGCTGGAGCGGCTGCCGTTCCCCGTCGGGTACGGCGTGGAGCTGGGCCTGCTCGTGGACGCGCTGCACACGGTGGGCCTGGACGCGCTGGGACAGGTCGACGTGGGGGTGCGGCACCATCGCCACCAGGACGACCGGGCGCTGGGCCGGATGGCCGCGGCGATCTACCGTACGGCTCAACTGCGCCTGTCCCGGGGACACTTGGTCCGGCCGGAGCTGACACAGTTCGACCGGGGCGAGAACGGCTTCGTACCGCGCACCTACTCGGTGGACACGGAGGAACGGCCGCCGGTGCGGGAGATCGCGGAGTACACGTCCGGACGCGCGGCGTAACCACGGATCACCCTACGGATTGCCTACATTGCGCCCTTATGAGGGCAAAACATCTGATTATCTGCCGATTCGTCGGGGTGCTGGTCGGAACGCTGGTGCTGCTGGCGCCGGGGCAGGCATCGGCCATGACGTCCGCACCCCTCCAGGGACCCCCGCGCGCGCCGCTCCAGCCGGTGCTCCATCCCTCCATCCCCTTCCACGAGCTGTTCCACCAGCCCCCGCACGAGCCCCTGCCCGGGTCGCTTCCCGGGCAGCTCGCGGACACCGGAGGGGCCGCCGAACGGCTGTGGCTGCTGGGCGGCGTGGCGCTCGCGCTGACCGGCGCGGGAGCGGTGGCACTGGCCGCGACCCGTGGCCGCCGCTGAGGCGCGCGGGACGGCCGGCCGGTGGCCGGCCGGGGACCCGCCGGGCGCCCGGCCGCCGGGTGACCGCGCCGGTGACCGGCCCCTGACCGGGCGTAGGCCACACCGTCCGTACGTTTGAGCGTTTACATGACGGGCTAGGTTTCGGCACATGGTTACCGAGCCGCCCTCCCGGGCCCAGGTCCCCCCTGCCCCGGCCGTCTCCCGGGCCCAGGTCCTCGTCGCGTCCAACCGCGGCCCCGTCTCGTACACCGTGCGCGACGACGGCACGCTGACCTCCAAGCGCGGCGGCGGCGGTCTGGTGTCCGGCCTGTCGGCCATCGGCTCCGGCGCGGACGCCGTGTGGGTCTGCGCGGCGCTCGGGGACGGCGACCGCGAGGCGGTCCGGCGTACGGGCGGCCGGCTCGACCCGGCCGACACGGGCGGGCAGCGCGTGCGGATGCTGGGGATCGCGCCGGAGGTCTACTCGGACGCGTACAACGGCGTGGCCAACTCCACGCTCTGGTTCGTCCACCACCTGCTCTACCAGACCCCGCTGGAGCCGTCCTTCGGCCCGGAGTTCCGCCTCCAGTGGGCGTCGTACGAGGCTTACAACCGGGCCTTCGCGGAGGCGCTGGCGGACGAGGCCGCGGAGGGCGCGGCGGTCCTGGTGCAGGACTACCACCTGGCGCTGGTGCCCGGGATGCTCCGGGCGCTCCGCCCCGACCTGCGCATCGGGCACTTCTCGCACACGCCGTGGGCCCCGGTGGACTACTACCGCCTGCTGCCCGACGACATCGGCCGCCAGTTGCTGCGGGGCATCCTCGGCGCGGACCGCGCGGCTTTTCTGACCCGGCGCTGGGCGGACGCCTTCACGGCCTGCTGTACGGAGCTGCTGGGCGGGACGGGCAACACCAGGATCGGGGTGCACGGTCTGGGCTCGGACGCCGACTTCCTGCGGGAGCGCGCCCACCGCGCGGACGTGGACGAACGGATCGTCACCCTGCGCGAGCAGATCGGCCGTTCGACGAGCACGGGCGAGGTCCGGAAGACCATCGTCCGCGTGGACCGTACGGAACTGTCCAAGAACATCGTCCGCGGCCTGCTCTCCTACCGGCGGCTGCTGGCCGACCACCCGGAATGGCACGACCGGGTCGTCCATGTCGCCTTCGCCTACCCCTCCCGGCAGGACCTGGAGGTCTACCGCGACTACACCGCCGAGGTGCGCCGGGTGACCGACGCGATCAACGACGAGTTCGGCACGGAGGACTGGTCCCCGGTCGTGATGCACGTCCAGGACGACTTCGCCCGTTCCCTGGCCGCGTACCGGCTGGCCGACGTGGCCCTGGTCAATCCGATCCGCGACGGCATGAACCTGGTCGCGAAGGAGATCCCCGTCGTCTCGGAGCGCGGCTGCGCGCTGGTGCTCTCGCGGGAGGCGGGAGCGTACGAGGAGATGGGCGAGGACGCGCTGGGGGTGAACCCGTACGACATCAGCGCCACGGCGAAGGCCCTCCACGAGGCGCTGAGCATGCCGCTCGACGAGCGTACGGAACGCGCCAAGCGGCTGGCCGCGGCGGCGACGGCGCTGCCGCCGCAGCAGTGGTTCCTGGACCAGCTCACCGCGCTGCGCGCGCTCTGAGGCACCGGCCCCCGGGGCGCCGGCCCCCGGGGCACCGGCTTCCGGGGCATCGGCCGCCGAGGGACCGACCCGCCGACCGCCGGACCCGGGAGGTCGGGCGGCGGCGTCGGTCCGGAGGCCGTCAGTCCTGGGGCCGCGCGTCCAGGGCCTGGGCCAGTGCCGCCAGGAAGTCCACCACCGCGGCGGGGCCCGGGAGCCGGAGATCGGCCCGGTCCGCGAGTTCGGGAACCTCCGAGCCGCTGCACACCAGCAGGCCCGGGTGACCGTCGGAGCGGAGTTTCTCGACCGCCCCGAAGGCGGGCAGGTCGCCCAGGTCGTCGCCCGCGTAGAGGACGGCCCCGCCGCCCACCTCGCGCACGTACTCCAGCAGCGCCGCGCCCTTGTCCACGCCGGGCGGGCGCAGCTCCAGGACCATTCGGCCCGGTTCGACGATCAGTCCGTGGCGGGCGGCGAGTTCGCCCAGCGGCTCGCGCAGGGCCTCGAAGGCGGCCTGGGGGTCGGTGGAGCGGCGGGTGTGGACCGCGACCGCCTGGCCCTTCTCCTCTATCCAGGTGCCGTGCCAGGCGTCGAACCGGTCCAGGAATCCGGGGAGTTCGGCGCGGACGGCCGCGACGCCCTCGTGCGGGGCGGGAGCGCGGACCGTCCCGCTGACGGCGTCCCAGCGCTCGGCGCCGTAGTGTCCGAGCACCACGAGATGCTCCAGACCGGGCACCCCGGCGAAGCCGCCGTAGCGGACGGCGACGCCGGCGGGCCGGCCGGTGACCACCGCGACGGACGCGACATGCGGCGCGAGGGCGGCCAGGGCGGTGACGGCGCGCGGATGGGCGCGGGCCTGGTCGGGGTCGGGGACGATCTCGGCGAGGGTGCCGTCGAAGTCGAGGGCGACGACGGCTTCGCCCGGCCGGGCGAGAAGCGCGGCCAGGCCGTCGGCGCCGGCGGGAGTGGTCGGTTCCGGAAGGGGGACGGGGTACGGGTTGCTGCCCATACCCCGACCCTATCGGCGTACCCGCCCCGACGGTCCGGAACCGATCGTTCCGATGCCCCGCGCACCCGCCCGGACCGCCGCGACGAGGCCACACGCGGCAAGGCCGCTCGCGAGGGGTCCGCCACGAGGGATCCGCCACGACAGGTCCACCACGGGGGATCCGCCACGACAGGTCCACCACGAGGGGTCCGCCACGGCGGCGGCGGTCAGCGGCTCTCGCGGCGCGCGTTCCTGACCCGGCGCAGTCTGTTCACCGTCACCGCGTCGTGCTCCGCCGCGCGCGGATCGTCCAGCAGCGCGCCCAGCAACTGGTAGTAGCGGGTCGGTGAGATGCCGAGCTGCTCCCTGATCGCGCGCTCCTTGGCACCGGGGCCCGGCCAGCCGCGCCGCTCGAAGGCGAGCACGGCGCGGTCCCGTTCGGACAGCCCGGCGGCGCCGCGCGGCTCACCGGAGCCGCCCGCCCCGGTGTCGGGGCCGGCGGGACCGGTGGCTTCGGCGGGGTCGGGTGTGGGCGCGCTCATACCCGTGACGCTACTCGGCGACCTCCGCGGCCGTCGCGTCCCGGGCTATCCGCCCGAGGATGGCCGCCGGGTTGCCGCCGGGCGCGACCGCCTCGCCGATGTGGTCCTTGATGTCCTGGCTGACGCCTCCCCAGGACTTCTTGCCGGACGGATACAGCTCGGCGGTGGGCAGCACCTTCTGGAAGGTGCTCAGCTCCTTGAAGCCCGCGTCCGCCGCCATCGCGTCATTGGCGCTGTAGGTGACCGGCAGCAGGTCGTACTGCCCGACGAAGTCGAGGACGTTCTTGTCCTCGTAGACATAGTCCAGGAACGTGCCGATCTCCTTGGCGTGGCCGTTCTGCCGGAAGGCCATCATCCAGTCGGCCACGCCCATCGACGGCTTGTCCTTGCCGTCGAAGCCGGGCAGCGGCAGCATCCCGACGTCGATGCCCGCCTGCCGCGCGTCGAGCAGCAGCGTGGGATGGCCGTTGAGCATGCCGACCTGGCCGCTGGTGAACGCCTTGAACGCGGTGGTCCTGTCGAGTTTCGACGGGGCGATCGGACCGGTCAGGCCCTCTCCCACGAGGTTCTTCTTGAGCCACTCGAAGGTCTTGATGTTCTGGTCCGAGTCGATGTCGTACGAGTCGTCGGCGTTGTCGATATAGCCGCCCCCGCCGCTCAGCAGCCACATCATGGTCTCGCCCTGCGCCTCCTCGGAGCCCAGCGGAAGCGCGATCGGAGTCGTCACCCCCGCCGCCTTGAGCGCGCGGGCGTCGGACTCGATGTCGTCCCAGTCCTTGGGCGCGCTCACACCGGCCTGGGCGAAGAGCTTCTTGTTGTAGAAGAGCAGCCGGGCGGAGGCGATGAAGGGCAGTCCGTACTGAATGCGATTGACCTTGCCCGCGTCCGCGAGCTGGGACAGGAAGTTCGCCTGTGTGGGTACGGAGACCACTTCGTCCACGGTGTAGAGCTTGTCCTGCTTGGCGTAGTCGGCGTAGGAGCCGATCTGCGCCATGTCGGGAGCCTTGCCCCGCTTGACCATGTCCGCGACGTCCTGGTCGACGGTCTTCCAGGAGCGGACATCGACATCGATCTTGATGCCGGGGTGTTCGGACTCGAAATTCCTGGCCACCTCGGCCCAGTATTTGTCGGATCTGTTGGACGATCCATTGCCGTAGTCGGCGGCGACGAGTCTGAGGGTGACGTCCCCCGAACCCGCCGTGCTGCCACAGCCGGCCAGCGCCATTGTCATACCAAGTGCGGCTATCGCCGCCGTCGCTCCCCGAAAGCGCTGCTGCACAGCTCTGTTCCGCCTCTGTTCTTCAGTGTCGTTCGGCGTTCTTCGGTGTTCGCCGGTGATGCTTCAGTGCCGCTTCGATGCTCTTATGAATCTGTGATTTTCCCCTATCCGGAGGTTTACGGTCCATGTAAGGCCGGTTTCGCTTCGGCAACGTCTGGCCCAAGAGCCCGCGCGGATCCCCTCGCCCTCCGCCGGGGATCCGCCGTTTGTATGGACACGCAACAATCCAGGACAGTGGACTAGACCTTTCATGGGTCCACGCGCGAGACTGTCTCTGTGAGACACGTCATCGCCCTGGATGTGGGCGGCACCGGTATGAAGGCCGCCCTGGTCGGGGCGGACGGCGCCCTGCTGTACGAAGTGCGGCGGGCGACCGGCAGAGAGCGCGGCCCCGACGCCGTCGTGGAGACCATCCTCGGATTCGCGGCCGAACTGCGCGCCTACGGCGCCGAGCACTTCGGCGAGAGCGCCGTGGCGGCGGGGGTCGCCGTCCCCGGGATCGTCGACGCCGAACGCGGTGTCGCGGTGTACGCCGCCAACCTCGGCTGGCGTGACGTACCGATGCGTGAGCTGCTCGCCGAGCGGCTCGGGGGCGTACCCGTCGCGCTCGGGCACGACGTGAGGACCGGCGGTCTCGCCGAGGGACGGCTCGGCGCCGGCCGGGGCGCCGACCGGTTCATGTTCATACCGCTGGGCACCGGGATCGCCGGGGCCATCGGCATCGGCGGCGTGATCGAGGCCGGCGCCCACGGCTACGCGGGCGAGATCGGCCATGTCGTGGTCCGTCCCGACGGCCCCGAGTGCGGCTGCGGGCAGCGCGGCTGTCTGGAGACGCTCGCCTCGGCGGCGGCCGTGAGCCGCGCCTGGGCTGCGGCGAGCGGCGATCCCGGGGCGGACGCCGCCGACTGCGCCAAGGCCGTGGAGTCCGGCGACCCCGAGGCGGTACGGGTCTGGCTCGACGCGGTCGACGCGCTCGCGGCGGGACTGGTCACCGCGCTCACCCTGCTCGACCCCCGCACGCTGATCATCGGCGGCGGTCTGGCCGAGGCCGGGGAAACGCTGTTCACGCCGTTGCGGGCGGCGGTCGAGGAGCGCGTGACGTTCCAGAAGCTGCCCGAGATCGTGCCGGCGGCCCTCGGGGACACCGCCGGATGCCTGGGCGCGGGACTGCTGGCCTGGGACCTGCTGGCCCGGACCGGGTCCACCGCCCCGGGCAGCGAAGCGGCACCCGTCACCACGGCATCACCCGCCACCGAAGCGTCACCCATCACCACAGCACCCCCTGCCACCGAAGCGTCGCCCATCACCACAGCACCTGTCACCACAGCACCTGTCACAGCGTCACCCGTCACCGATGCACCGTCCGTCACCGATGCACCGCCCGCGACCGGATCCCGTGTCGCCCATCCCCCCACCGATCCACTCGCCCCGGAGGTAAGCGCCTGATGGCCGCACGCGCCGAAAGCACCGTTCTCACCGGGGCCAGGGTCGTACTGCCCACCGGAACCGTCGAGGGCGGGCGGGTGATCGTCGAGGGCCGCCGGATCGTGGGCGCCGCCCCGGACGACGCCACCACCCTCGATCTGCCGGGCCACTGGCTGGTCCCCGGCTTCGTGGACATGCACAACCACGGCGGCGGGGGTGCCTCCTTCACCTCGGGCTCCGTGGACGACGTCCTCACCGGCATCCGTACGCACCGCGAGCACGGCACCACCACGCTCGTCGCCTCCACCGTCACCGGTGAGATGGACTTCCTCGCCCAGCGCGCGAGCATCCTCTCCGAACTGGTCGAGCAGGGCGATCTCGCGGGCATCCACTTCGAGGGACCGTTCATCTCCCCCTGCCGCAAGGGCGCCCACAGCGAGGCGCTGCTGCGCGACCCCGACCCGTCCGAGGTGCGCAAACTGCTCGACGCGGCGCGCGGCACGGCACGGATGGTGACGCTCGCCACCGAACTGCCCGGCGGTATCGAGTCCGTACGGCTGCTGGCCGAGCACGGCGTGATCGCCGCGATCGGGCACACGGACGCCACGTACGAGCAGACCGTGGAGGCCATCGACGCGGGCGCGACCGTCGCGACGCATCTCTTCAACGCGATGCCGCCGCTCGGGCACCGCGCGCCGGGTCCGATCGCCGCGCTGCTGGAGGACGAGCGGGTCACCGTCGAGCTGATCAACGACGGTACCCATCTGCACCCCGCCGCCCTGGAGCTGGCCTTCCACCGCGCGGGCGGGAACCGGGTCGCCTTCATCACGGACGCGATGGACGCGGCCGGCTTCGGCGACGGGCTCTACCAGCTCGGCCCGCTCGCGGTGGAGGTCAAGGAGGGGGTCGCACGGCTGGTGGAGGGCGGCTCCATCGCGGGTTCCACGCTGACACTGGACACGGCGTTCCAGCGGGCCGCGACCGTGGACCGGCTGCCGGTCGAGGACATCGTCCGGGCCGTCTCCGCCAACCCGGCGAAACTGCTGGGGCTGGACGACCGGGTCGGCTCGCTGGAGCCGGGCAAGGACGCCGACCTGGTGGTCCTGGACGCCGGCTTCGCGGTCAAGGGCGTGCTGCACAAGGGCACATGGGTGGTCGACCCGCGCGTCGGATGAGTGCGGCGCAGGCGTCGGCAAGCCCTTGCGAGCAGGGGCGGGCCCGGAGGAAAGCGGTCGGTCCGAAGTCTGGGCCAACCGCTTTCTTTTTGACATGATCGCTGCGTCAAATCGGTCGCTCGGTCGCCTCATCGGTCGCGCGTGCGCATACCCCGGGAGTGACGGTGATCCTGACGGTGACCCTCAACACCGCGCTGGACATCACCTACCGCACCCCCGCGCTCGTCCCGCACACCACGCACCGCGTCGGCGAGGTCGTCGAACGCCCCGGCGGCAAGGGCCTCAATGTCGCGCGGGTGCTGGCGGCGCTGGGCCACGAGACGGTGGTGACGGGGTTCGCGGGCGGCCGTACGGGTGATGTCCTGCGCGAGCTGCTGGCGACCACACCACTCTCCGCACGGCCCGGCGCGGGCGGCGGCCCGGGACACGGCGGCCCCGGCGGACACGGCACGCACGACGGCCCCGGCGGACCGGGGAGCCGTCCGGGACGCGGCGCGCCGAGGAGCGGTACGGGCGGTACGGGCCCCGTGCCCCGGCACGGCCCCGCCGAGGGACCGCGTGCGCGCCCGGGACACGGCCCCGGCGCCGCGCCGGGCGCCCCGGGCGGCGGGGAGAGCGGGGCCGGCAGGCCCGGCGGCGGCCCGGCCCACCGGCCCGGCGGGCGGTACGGACACCGGCCGGGCCCCGGCGCGGAACGCCGCTACGGCGCCGGACCCGGCCACGGCGCGACCCGCCCCGTGGACGCGCTCGTACCGATCGCCGGATCCACCCGCCGCACGATCGCCGTCGTGGACGGGACGAGCGGTGACACCACCCAGTTCAACGAGCCGGGACCGACCGTCTCGCCCGCCGAGTGGAACACCTTCCTCCGGATGTACGAGCGGCTGCTCACCGGGGCCGGGGCCGTCGCCCTCTGCGGCAGCCTGCCGCCGGGCATCCATGTCGGCGCCTACGCCGAGCTGATCCGCCGGGCCCGGAGCGCGGGCGTGCCCGTGCTGCTGGACACCAGCGGCGAGCCGCTGCGCCGGGGCGTCGCCGCCCGCCCCGACCTGGTCAAGCCGAACGCCGCCGAACTCGCCGGGCTCACCGGCTCCCGCGAACCGCTGGACGCCGCCCAGGACGCCAGACGCCGTGGAGCCCACGCGGTCGTCGCCTCGCTCGGCCCCGACGGCATCCTCGCGGCCACCCCGGACGGCGTCTGGCGGGCGGCGCCGCCCGTACCGGTGAGGGGCAACCCCACGGGCGCGGGCGACTCCGCCGTGGCCGGACTGCTCTCCGGGCTGGTCGAGCGGCTCCCGTGGCCGGCCCGGCTGAGCCGCGCGGTGGCCCTCGCCACGGCGACGGTGCTGGCCCCGGCGGCGGGCGAGTTCGACACCGGGGCGTACGAGGAACTCCTGCCGCGCGTCACGGTGACGGAGCGACCGCCCGCGTAGCAGGCCGCCCGCGCAGCAAGCACATCGGGCCGGACGGACGGCCCGGGGAACCGGGGAGCACATGCCACTCGTCAGCACCGGCGAACTCGTCACGGCCGCCGCGGCCCGGGGCCACGGGATCGCCGCCTTCAATGTGATCACCCTGGAACACGCGGAGGCGATCGCCGAGGGCGCCGAGCGGGCCGGCGCCCCCGCCATCCTCCAGTTGTCGGAGAACGCGGTGAGGTTCCACGGCGGACGGCCGGGACCCGTCGCCGCCGCCGCGGCGGCCGTCGCCCGCGCCTCCCGCGTACCGCTCGCGCTCCACCTCGACCATGTCGAGTCGGAGGACCTGCTGCGGCAGGCGCCCGGAGCGGGCTTCAGTTCGGTGATGTTCGACGCGTCGAGGCGGCCGTACGCGGAGAACCTCAAGGCCACGGCCGACGCCGTGCGCCGGGGCCACGCCGACGGGATCTGGGTCGAGGCCGAGCTGGGCGCGGTGGGCGGCAAGGACGGTGAACCGCCGCTCGGCGCGCACGCGCCGGGTGTCCGTACGGACCCGGCCGAGGCGGTGGTCTATGTCGCGGAGACCGGTGTCGACGCGCTGGCGGTCGCGGTCGGCTCCTCCCACGCGATGACCCGGCGCACGGCGGTGCTCGACCACGCCCTGATCGGGGCCCTGCGCGCGGCCGTCCCCGTACCGCTCGTCCTGCACGGCTCCTCGGGCGTGCCCGACGAGGAGATCCGCCGGGCGATCGCGGCCGGCATGGTCAAGATCAATGTCGGTACGGCCCTCAACACGGCCTTCACCGGCGCCGTACGGGAGTATCTCGCGGCCCGTCCGTCGACCATGGACCCCCGGAAATACCTCGTCCCGGCTCGCGAGGCGATGGCCGGGACGGTGGCGGGGTTCCTGCGGGTGATCAGTTCTTCGGCGGCGTGACTTCCAGCCAGTCGAGGATGGCGTCGCACTGGTTGCCCTGCTCGCAGGAGATCTTGATGGTGTTCTGACCCGACTGGAGCTCGACCGGCGCCCAGGTGGTCTGCCAGTTCTTCTCCCAGTTGGGATCACTGGAATTGATGAAGTTCTTCAGACCGATCGGATTGGAGTTCGCCTTGCCGTTGACGGTCAGGGTCGCGTTCGCGTCCTTGGCCGGGATGGCGTAGCGCACCGAGAGCGCGTACGAACCGGCCTTCTCGATGTCGGCGGTCCAGGTCACGGAGGCGCCGACGGCGTTGAAGCCCGTCACGTACGAGCCGTTCGTGCCCTCGGCTCCCTTGATGTCCGTGGCCAGGGCGGCCGGCGGCCCGAGCTTGAGGGTGGCCGCGTCCTGCTTGGGGAGCTGGATGCCCTCGGCGGGCTTCTCGGACGCGCCGTCGCTCGGCCGGTCGGCGGGCTGCTCGGAGGCGGGGGCCGACGCGCCGCCCGACGGGGCCGCCTCGTCGCCCTCGTCGTCGCCGCTGGAGAGCAGGGCGACTGTGATGGCGATCACGACCACCACGACCACCGCGATCGCGCCGATCAGCAGTCCCCGGGTGTTGGGGCCGCCGCGTCCGCCGCCGTGCTGGGCGGGCACCTGACGGGTGGCCGGGCCGCCGGAGTGGGTGTCGGGGGCCGTGTGCGGGGCGTTCGGCTGCTGGCCGTAGGGCGCCTGGCCGTACCCGGCCTGCTGGCCGTACTGCGGCTGCTGGCCATAGGCCTGCTGCTGACCGTAGGCCTGCTGCGGCGGGACCTGTGGCTGTCCGTACTGGCGCTCGCCGACCGTTCTGACCTGGTTGTACGACGTCCTGGGCACGCCCGGCTGCGCGGCGGGACCAGGGTAGCCGTAGCCGCCCTGGCGCCGCTGATTGCCGCCCTGCGCCTGTCCGTCCTCGTACAGATAGCCGAACGGATCGTCGTCTTCGGGCGTGCTCGCGCCGTTGTTCCCGGCCGTCATCCCTGAGTCACTCCTTACCATCTCGCCAGCGTCGCCGACCGGCCGAGCCTACCTCGAATGAGCAAGCCTATGGACGGCTCTTGACCGTGGACTGCCACTGTGCGACCCCTGGGTGAACAACGCGTCGCAGCCGTGTCCCAGCCCTGTCCCGGTTGTGCGCCCGACGGCTCCCGGACACCGGACGGACTCCGGGATCCGGCTCGTCCCCGACCGCGCACGGGGCTATCCGGCCCGCCGGTGGACCGTCTTGCGGGAGCGCTTCTCGACATACATCCGCTGGTCGGCGGATTGCAGGACTTCCTCCACGGACATCCCGCACGCCGCCCAGCTGATGCCGAAGCTCGCACCGACCCTGACCGCGCGTCCGTCGACCCTGATCGGCGGAATGATCGCGTTCCGCAGCCGTACGGCGAGGTCCGCGGCGTCCGCCGAGCCCAGGCCGTCCGCGAGGACGACGAATTCGTCACCCCCGAGCCGGGCCACCGTATCGCCGTCCCGCACCCCGGTGGTCAGCCGGTGCGCGACCTCGATCAGTACCGCGTCACCGGTGTTGTGGCCGAAGCGGTCGTTGATGGACTTGAAACCGTCGAGGTCGCAGAAGAGGACCGCGAGGCCCTTCGTCCCGTCGTCGCTCTCGCCGTCGCCGGTGGGCGCGGCCATGTGCACATGGTGGTCGAAGGCGCCGGCCGGGCCGGGGACGCCGTGCGCTCGGCCGCCGCGTCCGGCCTGCTCCTCGTACCCGTCGTAACCGTCATAGCCGTCGTACGCGTCGTACCCGGGCTCGTACAGGACCGTGCCCTCGTACCCGCCGTACGCCGCGTCCAGGGCCTCGACCGCGGTCTCGCGCAGGGCGTGGGGGCGCGAACAGAGCCGGGAGCTGAGCCGGGAGCGCAGCTCGGCGCTGTTCGGCAGGCCGGTGAGCGAGTCGTGCGAGGCCCGGTGGGCGAGCTGGAGCTCGCGGCTCTTGCGCTCCTCGATGTCCTCGACATGGGTGAGCAGGAACCGGGGGCCGTCCGCGGTGTCCGCCACCACGGAGTTGCGCAGGGAGACCCAGACATAGCTGCCGTCGCGGCGGGTGAGCCGCAGCTCGGCCCGGCCGCCCTCGGCGGAGGTGCGCAGCAGCGTCCCGATGTCCTCGGGGTGGACGAGATCGGCGAAGGAGTGGCGGCGCATCGCGGAGGCCGGGCGGCCCAGCAGCCGGCACAGGGCGTCGTTGGTCCGCAGCAGCCGCCCGTGCTGGTCCCCGCCCATCTCGGCGATGGCCATACCGCTGGGCGCGTACTCGAATGCCTGACGGAAGGATTCCTCGCTGGCCCGGAGCGCCTGCTGCTCGCGTTCGAGCCGTACGAGGGCGCGCTGCATGTTTGCTCGCAGCCGGGCGTTGCTGATCGCAATGGCGGCCTGCGACGCGTACATCTGGAGGGCTTCCTGCCCCCAGGGCCCGGGACGGCGGCCACCGCGCGGCCGGTCGACCGAGATGACACCGAGCAGCTCCCTGCCGCCTCCCGACCCGTACATCGGGGCGTAGAGACGGTCCTGGGGGTGCCACTCGTCCTCGAAGCGGGGATCGGGGCCCTCGGTGTACCACTGGGGGACGTCGTCCTCCAGCAGCACCCAGCCCTCGGTGTGCGGTATGAAACGCAGGTCGCCCCAGCTCTCACCCATCGCGAGCCGGCGCTCCCAGGAACCGCGGGAGCCGACCCGGCCGGTGATCAGTGCCTCGGCCGCGGCGCTTCCGGAGAAGGCGGCGACGACGAGATCACCGTCGGCCTGGACGACATTGACGCACGCCAGCTCGTAACCGAGTCCTTTGACGACGCCGTCCGCGACGGTCTGGAGGGTGTCCGCCAGGCTGCGGGCGGTGTTGAGTTCGGCGACGGCCTGGTGCAACTGCCGCAGGGTCGCAAGACGGACATACGGCTCCGACTCGGTCTCCATTGCTCGCTCTCCCCGAGACCTCGACAGCAACTCCTGGGTTCTCATCGGCTCTCGTGTTGCCTTCTCGTCGCCACTGAATCACAGCGAGCTGTGCGCCCGGTACACAGGGTCAGCAAATATTGCACTCTGTGACTCAAGTCACATCATCTGAAGAATGGGAGGAGCGCCTGCTGAAAGCGCTCCCTGGCTTTCTTGAACGCAAATCGGGGTGAGCGGATCGGGGTGACCTGTCACGGCACCGACGGGTAGGGAAGACCGGGGTCGGGCGCTTTGTGAGGCCCGGGAGCCGGTCGGGGGTCGGGGCCCAGGAGGCCGTCCTCCGAAGATCTTACGACGTGCTCCGCGCTTCCGGGGGCCCTCCGGACGATCGGTACTGCCAGGACCCCGGCCCCGTCCGGTCGGCCAGGGCCTAGGACCGGTCCTGGTCCGCAGGCCCGATGCGGGCGGGCGGCGGCGCGGTTAGCGTTCGGCCGTGTCCCAGTTCCAGACGACCCAGTTCCAGACGACCCAGTTCCGGACGAGCGCGTCCGAGCCGGCCGCGGCCGCGGCGGCGACTGCCTCCGGGGCGGCCGAATCCGAGCCGGCCGAGTCCGAGTCCGCCGCGGCCGAGTCCGCCGCGGCCGGGGTGGGCGGGGCGGCCGGGAGCCCGGCGGCCCCCGTTCGCCGCGCCGAGGCCATCCCCCATGCTGAGGGGGTGAGCAACGACGAGTTCCGCGCCGCCCTGTCGCGGCTGGCCGCGGGCGTGGTGCTGGTGACCGCGCACGAACCTCCCCTGAGTGCGACGGAGGGCCCGCGCGGCGAGGACGCCGGGATGACGGCGACGGCCTTCATGTCCGTGTCCCTGGAACCGCCGCTGGTCCTGGTCAGCGTCCGCAACGGCTCCCGCATGGACGACCTGCTCGCCGAACAGCCCCTGTGGGCGGCCTCCCTGCTGACGGAGAGCCAGCGGCACATCGCGGGCCGGTTCGCGATGAAGGGCCGTATCAGCGACCGGCTGCTCTTCGAGGACATCCCGTACCGGCGCGGAGAGGTGAGCGGCGCCCTCTTGATCGGCGGCTCACTGGCGACCCTGGAGTGCCGCACGGAACAGCGGGTGGAGGCGGGCGACCACACGCTGGTCATCGGCCGGGTACTGGCGGCCGAGCTGCCGAGCGCGGAGGGCGGCCCGCTGATGTACTTCAAGGGCCGCTACCGACTGCTCGGACAGAACTGAGGGCCGCCTGTCCGCCGGGGGATCACGACCAGTCGCGGCCCGTGCGGCCCCGTTTCGTCTCCGCGCGCTGCTTCTTCTCCCGCAGCCTGCGCTCATTGATGCCGCGTGGGACCTTCGACTTCCTGCGCGCCCGTGGCGGCGGCGCCGTCGCCTCGGCCAGCAGGGACGCGAGCCGTACCGCCGCGGTCTCGCGGTTGCGCCACTGCGAGCGGTGCTCCGAGGCGCGTACGGAGACCACCCCACCCACCAGCCGGTTCGCGAGCCGTTCCAGGGCGCGGTCCTTCCAGACCTGCGGCAGCGCCTCCGTCTTCGCGAGATCGAAGCGCAACTCGACCTGGGAGTCGCTGGTGTTGACATGCTGCCCGCCGGGCCCCGACGAGCGCGAGAAACGCCACATCAGTTCGGCCTCCGGCAGGGAGACCGAACCACGGATGACATAAGGAGGCCCGGACATACCCCCATGGTCCCGTGTCCACGCCCCTGGCGTCACCCTCTTTTTCCGCCCCGGCGCGCCCGCGTCTCCCGCTCCGTCCGGCCCGCGACGGGCCGCGCCCGCCGCCCTCCCGGGTAAAGAAAGTAAAGAGGGACGGAACCTCCCGGTCCTCTGCCTGCGTTATGCCGGGTGACGGTAACTTCGGGACGACCCGAAGTCCGCACATGACAACGAAAGGGACATCCCCATGGCTGTAAGCCTGTCCAAGGGCGGCAACGTCTCCCTCACCAAGGAGGCACCGGGCCTGACCGCCGTCACGGTCGGCCTCGGCTGGGACGTCCGTACCACCACCGGCACCGACTTCGACCTCGACGCTTCGGCCATCGCGGTGAACGGCGGCGGGAAGGTTGTCTCCGACAGCCACTTCGTCTTCTTCAACAACAAGTCGACGCCGGACCAGACGATCGTCCACACCGGTGACAACCGCACGGGCGCGGGCGAGGGCGACGACGAGGCGATCAACGTCAACCTGGCGGGTCTGCCGGCCGACGTCGAGAAGATCGTCTTCCCGGTCTCCATCTACGACGCCGAGTCCCGCAGCCAGAACTTCGGCCAGGTGCGCAACGCGTACATCCGCATCGTCAACCAGGCCGGCGGCGCCGAGATCGCCCGCTACGACCTGAGCGAGGACGCCGCCACCGAGACCGCGATGGTCTTCGGCGAGCTGTACCGCAACGGCGCGGAGTGGAAGTTCCGCGCCGTCGGCCAGGGCTACGCCTCGGGCCTGGTCGGTATCGCCACGGACTTCGGCGTCAACCTCTGACACGTCCGACACGTTTGACACGTCCCACGTGTCCGACGCGGACGCATCCGACCGAACGCCCCCGCGAGCCTCTCGCGGGGGCGTTCGGCCGTTCGGGGCCCGTCTCCCGCGCATGGCGGCACCGATCGGGCAGGGGCCGGCCGTTCCGGGGAGTGGCGCCGCCAGTCGGCCGGGCCCGCCAGTCGACCGGGGCCGTCAGTCGACCGGGGCCGTCAATCGAGCGGGGGCTTCTCGTCGCCGTACAGCCAGGTGTCCCAGATCTCGCTGAGGTCCCGGCCCGCCTGCCGCTCCACATAGGTCGTGAAGTCATGGGTGCTCGCGTTGCCATGACGGTGCGTCTCCAGCCAGCCCCGCACGATACGGAAGAAGGCCGCGTCGCCCACGGTCTCCCGTACCCGGTGGACGACCATGGCGCCACCCCCGTACACCGGCGGGTCGGAGATATGGGCCGCGGAGGACGGCTCGGCGGGCGGGAACGCCCAGTTCTCCTCGGTCTCGTACGCGTCCTCGAAGCTCTGCCGTACCGGCACCCGCTCGGTGCGCTCCGCCCAGAGCCACTCCGTGTACTCCGCGAACCCCTCGTTGAGCCACATGTCCTGCCATGACTTGGGGGTCACGGAGTTGCCGAACCACTGGTGGGCCAGCTCGTGCACCAGGGTCGCGACGCTGGTGGGACCGGGGAGGAAGGGCCGGTTCTGGGTCTCCAGGGCGTACTGGGCATCGCCCTTCCGTCCGATGATCACTCCGGTGGAGGAGAAGGGATACGGCCCGAAGATCTCCTCCTGCCAGGTGACGATCCCGGGCAGTTCGTCGAGGAGCCGCGCGCTGCCCGCGGCGACGGCGGGGTCGACCGCGGTGTAGATGGGCAGCGGCGCCAGGGCCTTGCCCGCCTTTTCCGGCGTCTCCCCGGCCTGTCCCGCCTGCTTCTCCCCGGCCTGTCCCGGCTTCTTCTCCTCCGCCTTCTTCTCCTCCGCCTTCTTCTCCTCCGCCTGCTTCTCCTCCGCTTTTCTCTCCCCGGCCTTTCTCTCCCCCGCTTTACGCTCCGCCGCCTGCCTCTTCGCCGCTTTCCTCTCCGCCGCCTGCTTCCGCGCGATCCGCTCCGTCCGTTCCGTCTTCTCCGTCTTGTACGGACCGATGGCGACGGTGGTCAGATAGCTGGCCATCGGCTGGGCGCAGTGCCAGACGAAGGAGGTACGGCCGGCCGTGGTGCGCTCGCTCTTCAGCTCACCGTTGGAGACGGCTCGCACCCCCTCGGGCACGGTGATCTCGATGTCGTACGAAGCCTTGTCGCTCGGGTGGTGATTGCCCGGGAACCACGCCATCGAGCCGGTCGGCTCCCCCAGCCCCACCGCCCGCTCGCCCGATCTGAGCCACCCTTCCTCGGATTCATCGGGATCCGTGATGCGCAGCGGTACGCCGGAGTAGTGAACGACCGTACGGAAGGTGTCCCCCCGGCCGATGTCGTCACGCGGCCGGAGCGTGAGTTCCGTACCGGCCCGGTGGAGTGCGGCCTGCTCGTCGTCGACGGTCACGGAATCGACCTTCATCCCCGCGAAATCGAGATTGAAGGCGCTGAGATCCTGGGTGGCGCGCGCGGTGATCTCGGCGGTTCCTTCGAGCCGTCCGGTGGTGGGGGCGTAGTCGAGGGTCAGACCGTAGTGCTGGACGTCATAGCCGCCATTGCCCAGCCGGGGAAAGTAGGGATCCCGCACGCCCGCGGCCCCCGGCCGCCCGTGCACAGCGCCGTCACCGGTGCACCCGGTGAGAACAAGAAGGGTGAGGGGAAGGGCGAGACGCTTGTCCACCCCATGATCGTAGGTCTCCCGCTCAGAACTCGCTGGTGTCGAGCTCGAACCCCAGCGGTTCGGGAAGCGGAACCGTTTCGGAGATCTTGTACGAAACCTTGCGCGAGTACGCCTCACCGACGGGCAGTGTGCACAGCACGGCCTGCCCGGCTTCCCGGTCGATGAGGAGATAGACGGGAATGCCGGCACGGGCATACCCCCGGATCTTCTTGACCCGGTCGTTGTCACCGGTCGAGCGCGAGGTCACTTCGGCGACAAGGAGCATGGAGGCGGGGTCGTGGTATTCGAACTCGTCGGTGAAACTGCCCTTCGGCGCGATCACCAGGTCAGGCACGATCTTTCCGCTGACCGACGCGCCCGGGACAAACAACCCGAGGCCGGTGTAACCGCGCAACCGCGGATCCTTACGCCGTACGGCCACCTGCCCGTTCAGCTCCGAGACAATCTCTTCGTGCTCGCCATCGACGAGAGGTGTCACGTGGATCTCCCCTTCGATCAATTCCACGCGCCACCCCTCCGGGGCAGCCGCATCGAACACGTCGAAGGCCGCTTCGACCGACATGGCCGGGATCCTTCCCTTCACCCGCCTGAGCAGACGCTCATATTCGGGTGCGCCGTCATCCGTTCCGTACGGCTCATACGGCTCGCAGGACTCATACGGGTCGTATTCCGGCTCGTATTCGGGAACAGGCAGTGCCACGACGGACCTCCTTCGCGCAAGCGACACTGCCAGCGCAGCCGCGCGGCGCGAAAGGAAGCCGCGACCCTTCACTCGAACGTGCGAGCGGTGACGTTTCCGCGGTGCGGGAAGGTGACGCGCCGGGCGCCGTCAGATGGTGGTGCGGCAGGCGCGGTGTCCGCGGACGCGGTGTCGGTGAACGCGGGACCGGCCACCGCGCGCGTCCGCCCGCGGCGGCCGTGACACCATCGGCCCCGTGCTCGACATCGGTTACTCCCTCTCCCGCCGCTTTCCCGATCCGCCGCAGACCGACTACCGGCTCGCGGAGGTCCAGGCACTGCGGCACGACCTCTTCTGCGGGGACGTCTATCTCGCGGACACCAAGGCGGACCGGGAACTGTCCACCGCCTGGGGATGGGTGCCGGTGCTCGACTTCGCCTGGGCGCTGTGCGACATCGTCGAGCGGCTCGACCTCGATCCGCGCGGCAGCCGCGCGGCGAAGCCGCAGTACGCCGAGCTGGACTTCACCGAGTCGGCGGACCGCATGCTCTTCCAGCGGCGGTTCGGCTGGGTCGATGTGGAGGCCGACTGGATGCCCGGTGACGAGCCCCCGCTGACCTTCAGCCACCGGCTGCTCCGCCGTGAGGCACGCGACTTTCTGCACGATCTGATCGCGGACCTCGCCGATATGCACGAAGGTCTGGCGGACAACCCGATCATCTGGGACCTCCAGGCCCGCTTCCCCCGCGTCTGACCCGGCCCCTCCCACCGGCCGCCCCCTGCCGCCCCTCCCTGCCGCCCCTCCCTGCGGCCCCGTCTGCCGTCTCCTGCCGCTCCCACCGGCCGCCCCCTTGCCGCCCCCACCTGCCGTTACGTCACGGTCACAGACCCGGCACAGCACCCGCGCATCGTTTTCCGGATTGCCAGGCGTACATCCCGGAACGTCGGGCAGACGAGAAGTGCCGGGGCACCGCCGGGAACGGGTGACCGTTCCCTCCCCCCACAGAGAAGGCGTGCCCCCGGAGCACCACGAAGGCCCCGGCCCATCCCCCCAGGCCGGGGCCTCCGGTCTGTCCGCACCACCCGACTGCCCGGCACCGCCCCGCCGCCCCGGCCCGCCCCCGCTTCGGCTCCCGCTCCGGCACCCGATCCGGCTCCGGCTTCGGGTCAGTCCTCCACCCGTACGCCTATCTGCGCCGCGAACGCCGGTGCCAGATCCAGCAGTTGCGCCGAGCTGATCACCGCTCCCGCCAGCCGGTCCAGACCGCGCGCGATATCCAGCTCCGCGACCGTACGCAGATCGACGTCCTTGAGCCGCGCACCGCTCAGATCGACCCGCTTGAGCACACAGTCCCGGAACTCCACCCGCTCCAGCACCGCGTCCCCGAAGTCCGGCTCGGACAGGACACAGCCGTCGAAGACCACATCCTTCAGCCGGGCCTTCCGCAGATTCGCGTAGTCGATCTTCCCGCCCCGGATCAGCACCCGCTCCAGCACGGCGCCATGGAGCTGCACCCCGCCCAGCCGCGCGTCCACCACCTCCACATCGCGCAGTGACGCACCCGCCAGATCCGTGCCCACCCCCCGGACACCGCTCAGCACGGAATCGATGAACCGCGCACGCCCCAGGGACGTCTCGTCGAGAACGCACTCCCGCAGCGCGCAGTCGATGAACCGGGACCCCGGCCCGTCCTGCCCCGTCAGGACGAGGTCCTTGAACTCCAGCCCGTCGTAATCCCCGTCCGGCTCCAGCCCCCCGCCGTACGGACTGAGCGGCGGCAGCCGCACCTCCGCCCGCCTCGCCTCCATCTGCCTTGTCGGGCCCCCGCCCGCACCGCTCTTCGTCGTCTTCCTCGCCATGTGCCCATGGTGACGTACGGCACTGACAACACGCCGATGTCACATCGAGCTGTCCGGTATCCGTCACAGCGGTGAGAGCCGGAGCCGGTGAGAGCCGGAGCCGGCGAGCGCGAGCCGGCAACAGGCCGGAGCGAGCACGGACAAGCACAGGCCGCAGCGAGCACGTACGGCGGGCACGCGCGGACAGGCACGTACGGACCAGCCCAGGCCGGACCATGAAGGGGACCCACCTCTATGCGTACGCATCCCAGGAAGCACATCACGGTCGTCGGCGGCGGCCTCGCCGGACTCACCGCCGCCGTCACCGCCGCCGAGTCGGGCGCCGCCGTCACCCTCTACGAGGCCCACCGCACCCTCGGCGGCCGGGCCCGCACCGCCGAGGGTCCTTATCTCACCAACGAAGGGCCGCACGCCCTCTACCACCACGGTCCGCACTGGGCCTGGCTGAGCCGACGCGGTCTGCTCGGCCCCATGGCGAGCCCGCCCGCGCGCGAGGGCGTCCGCTTCCGCTTCCACCGCGACGGCGCCCTGCGCAGGACCCCGCCCCTCGGCCTCCTCCGTCTCGCCCGCCACAAGGCCGAACACGCGCCGGTGGACACCGACTTCCTGACCTGGGCCACCGAGCGCGAAGGGGCCGCCGCCGCCCGCGCCGCCGCGCACTACAGCGCGGTCGCCCTCTTCCACCACGACCCCGGATCCCTCTCCGCCGCCTTCGTCCAGGAGCGTCTGCGGCGCGCCGCCGCGCTGCCGCCCGAGGCCCGCTACCCCGTCGGTGGCTGGGGCGAGCTGATCGACCGTATGGCCGGGTACGCCGGGAGCCTGGGCGTACGGACGGAGACGGCGGCACGGATCGACACCGTCCCCGAGAACGGCCCCGTGATCGTCGCGACCTCCCTGGCCGCGGCCCGCAGGCTCCTCGGGGACGACCGGCTGCACGGGACCGGCGGCCGTACCGCGCTGCTCGATCTCGCGGTCCGTACGAGCCGGGGCGACGCGTTCGTCGTGTCGGACCTGGACGCCCCCGGCTGGCTCGAACGGTTCACCGCGCAGGACCCGTCCCTGGCCCCGGCCGGGCAGCAGCTCCTCCAGGGGCACTTCCCGGTCGGCCCCGGCGAGTCGGGGGCCGACGGCATCGCCCGCGCCGAGCGCCTGCTCGACCTGGGGTTCCCCGGCTGGCGCGAACGGACGCTGTGGCGGCGGGACTCGCTCGCGACCGGCCGCACCGGCGCGGTCGACCCGCCGGGCACCACCTGGCGGGACCGGCCCCGTATCGACCGGGGCGACGGGGTGTATCTCGCGGGTGACGAGGTCGCGGCGCCCGGCGTGCTCTCGGAAGTGTCGTTCACCAGCGGGATCGGGGCGGCCTCACTGGCCCTTCGGCAACTGGACCTGCCGGGCGGGGAGAGCCCGGCGGGCCTTGACCTCAAGCACGCTTGAGGACGGACGCTTGTTCGCACACCGTGCCCGCCGGACGAACCGCGCGGGACGAACGCGAGGGAGCCCGCCATGCACGCCGTCCGCCTCCATGCCTTCGGCCCCGCCGAGAACCTCACGTACGAGCGGACCGAGGACCCCGTGCCCGGCCCCGGCCAGGTCCGGATCGCCGTGGCGGCGGCCGGGGTCCATCTCCTCGACACCGCGCTGCGCCAGGGGATGCGGGGCCCGCGGGCGGCCGCCGTGGAACTGCCCACCATCCCGGGCCGCGAGGTGGCCGGTACGGTCGAGTCGCTCGGCGAGGGCGTGGCCGCCGACTGGCTCGGCCGGCGGGTCGTCGCGCACCTGGGCATGGTGCCGGGCGGTTACGCGGAACTCGCCGTCACCGACACCGCCCGGCTCCACGAGATCCCGGCCGGGCTCGACGAGGCCGAGGCCGTCGCCATGATCGGGACGGGCCGTACGACCATGGGCATCCTCCAGTTCGCCGAAGACCTCGGCCCCGGCGACATCGTCCTCGTACCGGCGGCGGCGGGCGGGATCGGCACCCTGCTCGTCCAGTACGCGAAGAACGCCGGCGCCACCGTCGTCGGGCTCGCGGGCGGCCCCGCCAAGGTCGCCCTGGTCGCCGCGAACGGCGCCGACCTCGCCGTCGACTACACCCTGCCCGACTGGTCCGCCGAGGTCCGCGGCCATCTGCGCGAGCGTCACGGCGGCCGGGGCGCGACCGTCGTCTTCGACTCCGTCGGCGGCGCGACGGGCCTGGCCGCCGTCGACCTCCTCGCCAAGGGCGGCAAGCACATCGTCTTCGGCTGGTCGGGCGCGGGGCTGCACGACGGGTCCGCGCTGACGTTCACCGAGGAGGAGCTGGCGGAGCGCGGGATCACCTCCGAGTCGGTGCTCGGCCCGGTGATGCTCCAGAAGGCGGGCGGCGACGTGCGGGTGCTGGAGGAGCGCTCGCTCGCCGAGGCCGCGGCGGGCCGGCTGCGCCCCGCCGTACAGCGGTTCCCGCTCGCCGACGCGGCAGGGGCCCACCGGGCGCTGGAGACCCGCGGAACCGTGGGGAAGGTCGTACTGGAGCCGTAGTACGACGCAAGAAGCGAAAACACCCGATTCATGGTCTTCTGTGCAGAGGCCGGACAGAGATCAGGGAGATCGAGAGATCGAGAGACCGGGAGAGGAGAGAGGGAGAGGTACGGACAGAGACCGGCCCGGCCCCCGACCCCGACTTCGGCTCCGACCCTGCCCCAGGCCCACGACCGGCACGGGCCGGGCCGGCAGGGGTCCACCGGCAGAGGGGTCCACCGGCAGAGATCCATGTGAGGGAAGACCTGGGATGAGCGACCCGGCGAACAGCGACCCGGCGAACTCGGGGAGCCGGCCCGGCTCGCCCGCCGGCCCGCGCCCCCGTCCGGAACCCGGCACCGAGGCCGACACCCACCGCTGGTGGGCCCTGGCCGTGATCGCGACAGCCCAGCTCATGGTCGTACTCGACGCCACCATCGTGAACATCGCCCTGCCGTCGGCCCAGCGCGACCTGGGTCTCACCAACGGCAACCGGCAGTGGGTGATCACCGCCTACACCCTGGCGTTCGGCGGGCTGCTGCTCCTGGGCGGCCGGATCGCGGACCTCGTCGGCCGTAAACGCACCTTCGTCGTCGGCCTCATCGGATTCGCCGCGGCCTCCGCGATCGGCGGCGCGTCCAGCGGCCCCGAGATGCTCTTCCTCGCCCGCGCGCTCCAGGGTGCCTTCGCCGCTCTCCTCGCGCCCTCCGCGCTCTCCCTGCTCACCACCACCTTCACCAGCGGCCCCGACCGCGCCAAGGCCTTCGGCGTCTTCAGCGCGATCGCGGGGGCCGGCTCCGCCATCGGTCTGCTCGTCGGAGGCGTCCTGACCGAGTATCTGAGCTGGCGGTGGTGTCTGTACGTCAATGTCCCGATCGCCGTGACCGCCGTCGTCGGCGCGTTCACGCTCCTCAGCGACCGGGCCGGGAGCCGCGGGGCCCGTCTCGACATCCCGGGCGTCATCCTGGGCTGCGGCGGTCTGGTCGCCCTCGTCTACGGACTCAGCGAGGCCGAGGCCGAGGGCTGGACCGCACCGCTCGTCCTGGGGCTGCTCATCGGCGGTGTCGCGCTGCTGTGCGCCTTCGTGGGGTGGCAGAGCCGCACCACAGGACCGCTGCTGCCCCTGCACATCGTCCGCGACCGCAACCGCGGCGGCTCGATGCTCATCATGTGCCTGACGACCGTGGGGCTGTTCGGGGCGTTCCTGTTCATGACGTACTTCCTCCAGAACATCCTCGGCTACTCCCCCCTCAGGACCGGGCTGGCCTTCCTGCCGATGACCGCCTCGATCGTCATCGGCTCCACCCAGATCTCCGCCAGGCTGCTGCCGTACGTACCGCCGCGGTTCCTGCTGGTGCCCGGACTGCTGCTCGGCGCCGGCGGCCTCTACTCGCTGACCTCCATCGACATCCACTCCAGCTACCCGACGCACATCCTGCCCGGCACCGTGCTGCTGGGGCTCGGCCTCGGTCTCACCTTCATGCCCGCGATCTCCACCGGCACCTCGGGGGTGGCGGCCAGGGACGCCGGTGTCACCTCGGCGACCGTCAACACCGCGCAGCAGGTCGGCGGCTCCATCGGCACGGCGCTGCTCAACACCATCGCGACGACCACCACGAGCGCCTATCTGGCCGTCCGTCTCGCCGCGGCCGAACGGGAGGGCGGGCTCACCCCGGCCGAGCGGACGGATCTCGTGAACACCGGCACGGTCCACGGCTTCACCGTCGCCATCGCCTGGGCGGCGGTCATCCTGGTGGCCGCGGCGATCGTCGCCGCCCTGGTCGTCACCGGCGCCTCCCCCCGCACCCGCGAGGCCGAGGCCGCCAACCCCCCGCCCCCCTGACACACTCGCCACTCCGCCACTCCTCGGCCCCACCCGGCAGCGGCCGAGGCCCCCACGGAGACACGGCCGAAGCGCCCGCGACCGGTTACGTCGGATCCCGAGAATCATCGCGAATCGAGCAGGACAGGAAGGCTCTGACCGTTCCATCCTGATCGGGACTTGTCCGGTGGTGGGAGGGGAACGGCAATGGCACGGCGACTCCGGTTCATCGGTACCAATTCCGGCAACGACGGTTGCCCGACCCTGTACGAGGATCTGAACACCGGGGAGATCCTGGTTCAGGGCGACGCGGTGACCGACCCCGACGATGTGGCGCAGCTTCGGAACATCAAGAATGGAGAAGGGTTCGTGGTCGTGCCCCGTGTCCTGCTGGCGGACTTCGCCCCCAGGGACGTGGAGAGGACGCCCGTGCTGATCGGCTTCAAGGAGTTCGAGGGGATGTTCCGGACCTTCGAGCACACCGCCTGGCGTCTGGAGAGCCGTCGCCGCTACCGGTCCGACGAGGAGACCGAGACGTACCGCCGGTTCTCTCGGGGCGAGGACGCCGGCTGGGACCTGAACGACCCCTGGTGTGTGTCCCGGCGCGAACAGTCCGCCCTGGGAAAGCGCTTCGAGCCGGTGCGTATCACCGACGCCCCGCCCACCCCCGGCCAGCGCTACCTGCTCGACAACGCGCGTCGCAACAGCGCGGTGGGCGAGGACATCCGCAACCTGTGGCGCGCCGAAGCGGAGCGGCTGCGCCTCCCGGACGACGATTTCTGGATCTTCGACTCCCGGGTGATCGCCCGACTGCACTTCGATGACGACGATCGGATGACCGGCGTCGAAGTGGTCACGGACCCCGTGGAGGTCGCCCGTGCCTGCCAGGTCAGGGACGCCGCGTGGCACCGCGCCGTTCCGTACGAGACCTTCGCGGACGAGGTGCCGTCGGCCGGGTGAGCACCGACTTCCAGCAGGCGAGGGTCGCCCTCGGTACGCGGCTTCGTGAACTGCGCACCGACCGGCGGCTCACGGGCCGCCAGTTGGCGGTCCGGCTCGGCTGGCCCCAGTCCAAGATCAGCAAACTGGAGACCGGGCGCCAGACCGCGACGGCTGACGACCTGCTGGCGTGGGCGAACGGCACCGGTCGCCCAGAAGCGGCGGAGGAGCTGATCACCCGGCTCCGGAGCCTGGAGTCGCGCTCCCGTGCCTGGCGCAGACAGCTTTCAGCGGGCCACAGGCCGATTCAGGACACGCTGACAGCCGAGTACGAACGCACGACGACCTTTCATGTCTGGCAGGGCTCCACGGTCGTGGGAGTACTCCAGACCGCCGACTACGCCCGCCACGTGTTCAGGCGCTACGCGGATCTCCATCAGTCCGTGCGCGACACCGAAGACGCCGTACGAGCCCGTGTGAAGCGCCAGGAGATGCTGTACGAGCCGGGCCGCAGATTCCACATCGTGATGTGGGAGGCAGCGCTCCGGGCTCTCGTATGCCCCCCTCCCGTGCTTGCCGCACAGCTCGACCGCCTGGCGGGCGCCCTGGGGCTGGACACCGTCTCCCTGGGCATCGTCCCGTTCGGCGCCTCGCTCAAGATTCCCCCGGCCAACGGCTTCTGGCTGTACGACGACCGGTTGGTGATCGCGGAGGACTGGCACGCGGAGCTCTGGCTGGACGACGCGGACAGTGTCGGCGTCTACCGGAAGGTGTGGCGGACGCTCTCCGACTCCGCGGGGCCGGATACCACCCGGTGGCCGTCATCGGGGATGGCTCCCAGGGCCGGCCGGAGTCCGCTCCGTACGACCGGGTGTTGATCACGGCCTCCCTCCGCGAGATCCCGGCGGAGATCATCCGGCAGACCCGGCCCGGTGGGATCATCGTCTGCCCGTACGCCACGGAGTACGGCGGGAGGCCGTCGTCCGGCTCACCGTCCGGGAGGACGGTAGCGCCACAGGTCCTTTCGTCGGCTCCTCCGCCTTCATGCGGCTCCGACAACAACGCGCCCACCGAACACACGTCAAGGAATACCTGGGCGGCAAGCCATGGCCGGCCGACGGCCGCCGTACGGTCACCTCCCTCTCGCCGGAGCACGTGGCTCCCTGGCTCCCCATGTTCGCCATCGGGCTCCAGACAGAGGGGATGTTCCCCTACCCGGAGCGGTACGACGACGGGAGCTACACGCTCTGGCTCCGGGACACCAAGGTGACCTCCTGGGCATCGATTGACTTCGTGCCCGCGGCAGAGGAGTTCGAGGTCCACCAGTCCGGACCGCGGGACCTGTGGGGCGAGGTCAGGGCTGCCTACGCCTGGTGGAACGAACAGGACCGGCCGGGGTTCGAGCGGTTCGGCCTGACCGTGAGTCCCGGTGGCATCCGCGGTGCGTGGCTCGACTCGCCGGGGCATCCGGTCCCCGCCGTCGGATAGGCGGAGACAGCACCCGCCCGGCCGTGTGTCTCCTGCGGGGCACGCGGCCGGGGCCGCTCGGCGGGCTTGGTCGGGCTGGGGTCTTTCGTGTGGATCAGGCTGAGCCCAGCACGATCCACACGAGAGGCCCTAGCGGTCCGTGGCCAGGTCCTTCAGTGCGTCGTCCGTCAGGCGGAAGACCGTCCAGCCGTCCTGGGGGCGGGCTCCCAGCGACCGGTAGAACGCGATCGACGGCTCGTTCCAGTCCAGGACCGACCACTCCAGGCGCTCGTAGCCGCGCTCCGCACAGATCCGCGCCAGTTCCGTCAGCAGCGCCTTCCCGTGGCCGCCGCCGCGCCGGTCGGGGCGTACGTACAGGTCCTCCAGATAGATGCCGTGCACCCCGCGCCAGGTCGAGAAGTTCAGGAACCAGAGGGCGAACCCCACCGGCTCCCCGTCGTCCGACTCCGCGACATGGGCGAACGCCGCGGGCCGCTCCCCGAACAGCGCCTCGTGGAGCTGCTCCTCGGTCGCCCGCGCCTCGTCCAGGCACTTCTCATACTCCGCCAGCTCCCGGATCATCGCGTGGATCACCGGGACATCGGCGGCGGTGGCAGTACGAATCATGACCGCAGCCTGCCTCCTCCCCGCTCACCGTGTCAGCAGTGACCGAGCGATGGACACCTGATCGGGATCAAGTTCCCACTCACCGTCCTTGATGTGCCACAGGCTGTTCTGGAGCACCCGTCCCAGAGTCCAGGCGCGCGCCCGCTCCCGGTCCAGACCGAGCGTCTCCGTCATCAGATCGAAGCGCCACAGGGTCTCCGCGGCGTCGAAACGGTTGATCAGCGCGGGCATCAGCTCGAACCCGGGATCGCCCGCCAGCGGCGTCGGATCGATCGCCAGCCACGGCTCCCGGTCGGCGGCCATGACGTTCTCGTAGTGCAGATCCCAGTGCAGCAGCCGGTCCCCCGGCTCGCCCGCCACCTCGCGCACCGCCGCCGCGCAGTCCCGCAGCAGCCGCCGCTCGCCCTCGTCCACCAGCGACTTCTCCAGTACCGGCACATCGTCGAGCATCCGCGCCGCGACATCGCCCAGCCCGCGCAAACCCGTAGGAGCCGCGGCCGAGGTCAGCCGCGCCAGCAGCTCCGCCAGAATCCGGACCGCCTCCCGTGTCGGCGTGCCGGTCAGATCCCGGGCCCGCAGCCGCTCCAGCAGCAGCGTGCCCGTCGTACCGTCGTACCGCAGCAGCCGCACCGCCCCGTCGCCGTCCCAGGCCCGCAGCGCCACCGGCTCCCCGGCCGACTCGTCGTCGAGGTGCTGGAGCTTGAGCACCGCCGCCGTACCGTCCGGGCACTCCACCGGGAGCACCAGCGCGCACATTCCGTACATCGAGGGACCGGTACGGCGCAGCTCCCACCGCTCCAGAAAGTCCGCCGCCCGGCCCGGCAGCGCCGCGATGAACGCGCGGCCGGCCTCGCCCAGGAACTTCGACTGTGTTTCCACCAGCTCCACCGGAATGTCGATCACGCTCCCGATCGTAAGGCCGTGCGTGAATCGCCCCATGCGCCGCATTCTCGACCCGGTCCGCACCTGGATCACGAGCGCCCCCGGCACCTATCTCTGGCTGGCCGCCCTCTTCGTCACCACCGTCGCCCTCCATCAGATGTCCCCCCAGTTCGAGAGGGAGTTCCTGCTCCAGCGCTCCACCAACATCCACGAACTGTCCACCGACCCCGTCCGCGTCCTCGTCGCCAGCGCCTTCTGGATCGACGGCGGCACCTGGCTCCCGTGCGCCGTGCTCTACACCGTCTTCCACGCCCCCGCCGAGCACTGGCTCGGCACCCCGCGCTGGCTCGCCGTCGCCGCGCTCGCCCATGTCGGCGCCACCCTCATCAGCGAAGGTGTCCTCGGCTGGGCCATCCACCACGGCCACGCACCGCAGTCCGCCGCCAACACCCTCGATGTGGGCGTCAGCTACGCGCTCGCCGGAATCGTGGGCGTCCTCACCTACCGTGTGCCCGCGCCCTGGCACCTGCCGTATCTCGCCGCCGTCCTCATCTTCTACGGCGTTCCCCTGATCATCGGCCGTACCTTCACCGACCTCGGCCATCTCGCCTCGGTCCTCATCGGCCTCGCCTGCTACCCCCTCACCCGTGCCGACCGGCCCCGCCGATACCTGGACAAACGTACGAGGAGCGGTGTACGAACACCCTCATGACCAGTGCGAACAACGGCGGACCCCCCGGCGGACCCACCGGCAGAGGCAGCGGCGGAGGCAGCGGCACAGGTACAGGCGGCGGCACCGGGCACGGGACAGGGACCGGGACCGGCGGCGGCACCGGGACCGGGCATGGGACCGGGACCGTCAACGGTGGGATCTCCTTCTGGTACGCGCAGGACGGCATCCCGGCCCCACGGCAACCGCTCCCCGGCGACACGACCGCCGACGTCTGCATCGTCGGCGGCGGCTACACCGGCCTGTGGACGGCCTACTACCTCAAGAAGGCCGCCCCGTTCCTCGACATCACCGTCCTGGAAGCCGCGTTCTGCGGTTACGGCGCCTCCGGGCGCAACGGCGGCTGGCTCTACAACGGCATCGCGGGCCGCGACCGTTACGCGCGACTCCACGGCCACGAGGCCGCCGTACGCCTCCAGCACGCCATGAACGACACCGTCGCCGAAGTCGTACGCGTCGCGGCGGACGAACACATCGACGCCGACATCCACCGGGGCGGCGTCCTCGAAGTCGCCCGCACCCCCGCCCAGCTCGCCCGCCTCCAGGCCTTCCACACCGCGGAGACCGCCTTCGGCGAGACCGACCGCACCCTCCACGACGCCCGCGAGACCGCCGAGCGCGTGCGCGTCGCCGGAGCCCTCGGCTCCACCTGGACCCCGCACGGCGCCCGGCTCCACCCCGTCAAACTGGTCAAGGGGCTCGCCGCGGCCGTCGAGGCACTCGGCGTCACCCTCCATGAATCGACGCCCGTCACCGAGATCAGGCCCAAACACGCCGTCACGCCCCACGGAACCGTCCGCGCGCCCTATGTCCTGCGCTGCACCGAGGGCTTCACCGCGAGCCTCAAGGGCGCCCGGCGCACCTGGCTCCCCATGAACTCCTCCATGATCGCCACCGAGCCCCTGCCCGCCGGGATCTGGGACGCCATCGGCTGGGACGGCCGCGAGACCCTCGGCGACATGGCGCACGCCTATATGTACGCCCAGCGCACCGCCGACGACCGCATCGCCCTCGGCGGCCGTGGCCACCCGTACCGCTACGGCTCGCGGACGGACAACGACGGCCGCACCCGGCCCGCCACCGTCGAGGCGCTGCGCGACCTCCTCGTCCGCTTCTTCCCCGCCACCGAGGGCGTCCGTATCGACCACGCCTGGTCGGGTGTCCTCGGTGTTCCCCGTGACTGGTGCGCCACCGTCACCCTCGACCGCGCCACCGGTCTCGGCTGGGCCGGCGGCTATGTCGGCTCGGGCGTCGCCACCACCAATCTCGCCGCCCGCACCCTGCGCGATCTGATCCTGCGGGACTCGGGGCAGGCGGGCCCGACCGAACTGACCACCCTGCCCTGGGTCGGCCACAAGGTCCGTAAGTGGGAGCCCGAACCCTTCCGCTGGCTGGGCGTCCACGGCATGTACGCGGCCTATCGCACGGCGGACGCCAAGGAGGCCACCGCCGCCACACCCCGCACGCATCCCATCGCCCGCGCGGCCGACCGCATCGCGGGCCCCTGACGGCCGCATCGCAAGCCGCTGACGGCCACGGGAGCCGGGGCCGCCGCGGGACCGCCTCCCCCTGGGCCCCTGGGACGGGTCGGACGCGGCCCGGCCAGGCGGCGCCGGATCCCGTGCGCTCACCAGCTCCAGCGGAAACCCGCCGCCGCGTGCTCCAGATACGGGAGGAACCGGTGGACGGACATCGCCCCGTCCGACGACTCGTCCAGAAGGACGGGGGTCTCGCCGAGGCGCCTGCCGTCCGTGTGGTCGTCCCACAGCGTCCACCACACCCGGCGGGGCGGGTGCCGGACGGCGAACTGGACGACGATGTCGACGTTCTCCGCGCGCGCGTGCGCGACCCTGCGGTATTCGAGCGCGGGAGCCGGTCCCGGCCAGAAGGTCACCTCGTACTCCAGTGAGGCCACCTGCCCCGCGGCGAGCGGGCTCGGCAGGGTGAGTTCCACGACGGGAGTGCTGCCGGGGAACTCATGACGGGCGGTGATCCGGGCGCCGCGCAGGACCGTCACCTCGCGGCCTCCCGGTGGCAGCCGGTACGGAAAGACGTCCACGCCGTCCTCGCACGCCGTGATCGCGCGCGTCGTACGGTGGCGCAGCCGACCGCCGTCCGGGCCGATCGTGTGGCACTCGAACACCGAGACCGTACGGTGGCGCTGACGCAGCGGCAGATACTGGGGGCCGCGCAGCGTGTGCGAGACGGACGCTCCCCCCGCCGACACCGGCCCCGCCGCCGACACCGGCCCCGCCGTCGACACGGCCGTCGACACCACCGCCGGGACCGCCGCGGACCCCGGCCCCGGCACCGACCCCGGCACAGACACCAGCCCGGTCACAGGCACAGGCTGCGTCCCCGTCACCGTCCCGGTCACAGGCCCCGGCACAGGCACCAGCTCCGTACCCGTCCCCGTCACAGATCCCGGCACCGGCATCGGCATCGGCACCGTCGCCGGTCCTGGCACAGCCATCGGCAGAAATCGTGCCGCGCGCAGGCGGTCCGCGTCCTCCTCGGTCATACGGAAAGCGCCGATGAACCAGTCGAGGGTCTCCGGGCTGATCACCTCCCCCGCGAGCGCCCTGTGCACCCGGTCCTTCAGCACCCGCGGCAGATCGGTCGCCGTGTCCGGCCGCTCGCCGGTGTCCCAGAGATGGAGCGCGACCACCCGCGCGACGGCGGACTGGCTCACCTCCACCTCGCCGTCGGGGCCACGCCGTGTCCGGTGACCGAGCCGCTCCCACCGGAGGCGGTACCGCTCCCGCCGCACGAGCAGGGTGCGCAGCAGTTCCCCGGCCGCCCGCGTGCCCGCGTGCCCGTTTCCCCCGCCGGTCATGGTTCCGCTCGTCATCCCAGGCCCCCGCCCCGATGAGACACACCTGCGACAGACCGTTGCTGCACTGGTCCGTCGGGTAGTTCCTGCCCGTCTCCGACGGAGGCTATAGGTGAGCGGACCCATGGTTCAGACGTTTACGGCAATACCGGCGCCCGGAGGTCTCAGCGCCGCCGAGCTGAGGGTTTGGGAGGCCTATCCGCGCGGGGCCGCCGTCGATCTGCGCCCGCCGGAACCGCGCCCGGCCGGGGCCACCGTCGTCGGCGCCACCGTCGGCGTCACCGGCATCACCACCGCCGTCGCTCCCACCACCACCGTCGGCGCCACCGGCATCACCACCGCCGTCGCTGCCAGCACCGCAGTCGCTCCCACCACTGCCGTCGCTCCCACCACCGCCACCTCCACCTCCGCCGGGCGGACCGTACGGGCGGAGGTCCTCGCCGCGCTGCTCCAGGGCGGGCACGACCCCGGCGGGGCCGCCGGACCGTATGCCGCGCTGCGGCTGCGCGGCGCCCGCGTGACCGGGTCGCTGTCGCTGGCCGGCGCCGTGCTGGAGGCGGCCACCGTCTCGTTCGCGGACTGCGAGTTCGAGCGGCCCGTGTCCTTCGCGGACGTCAGCGCGCGCGGACTGTCGCTGACCGGCTGCCGGCTGCCCGCGTTCAACGGTGACCGGCTGCGTGTGCAGGGGGTGCTGGAGCTGCGGGACTGTCTCGTACCGGGCGGCGTCCGGCTGGAGCGGGCGCGGGCCGAGACCGATGTGCTGCTGACCGGCACGGTGCTCGGCCGGGGCCGGGACGGTACCGCGCTGGCCGCCGAGGGGCTGTCGGTGGCGGGCGCGCTCGACTGCGACCGGGGCTTCCGTGCCACCGGCGCCGTACAGCTCAGCGGGGCCAGGATCGGCGGGCGGGCACGGTTCGACGACGCCGTCGTACGCAACCCCGGCGCCCACGCGCTGATCATGGACCGTACGGTGCTCAGCGACCGGCTGCTCGGCCGCCGGCTGACCGTGGAGGGCGGGTTCCGGCTCTTCAACGCGGACATCGCCGGGAGCGTGCAGCTCACGGGGGCGCGGCTGCACCACCCCGCCGGTACGGCGCTGGGCGCGTCCGGCAGTACGGTCCGCGGCGGATTCTGGTGCTCGGGGCCCTTCACCGCCCGGGGCGAAGTACGCCTGACCGGTGCGGAGTTGCGTGCCAACCTGAATCTGTCGGGGGCCTCCCTGGGCAACGGGCACGGGCCCGCGCTCCGGCTGGACCGGCTCTCCGCCGGGGACGTCGACGCGCGCGGCCTGACCGTCTCCGAGGGTCCGGCGAGCGCCATAGGTCTGCATGTCCGGGACACGATGGATCTGCGCGGCTGCCGTCTGGACAGCCTGGACCTCTCGCACGCGCGCATCGGCGTGCTCGTCGACGACCCCGGCCACTGGCCGCGCCGGCTCGGCCTGGACGGTCTGGTCTACGAGGCGCTGAGGCCCGTCCTGCCCGCGCGCGACCGGCTGGGCTGGCTGCGGCGCGACCCCTCGGGCCCGCTGTCGCAACCGTACGAGCAGCTCGCGGACTGCTATGCCCGCCTCGGCCGGCCCGCCGAGGCGCGCCGGGTGCTGTACGAGGCCCAGCGCGGACGCCGCGGGCCGTTGCCGCCGCCCGCCCGGCTCTGGGACGCGGTACTCGATCTCGCCGTGGGCTACGGATACCGGCCGTGGCGGGCGCTGTGCTGGCTGGTGCTGCTCGTGGCCACGGGGACGGCCGTGTTCGGCACCGTACGGCCGGCCGCGCTGGATCCCGGCAGGGAACCCCGCTTCCAGCCGGCCGTCTACACGCTCGATCTGCTGCTGCCGCTGGTCGACCTCGGGCAGGAGCGCGCGTACCAACCGCTGGCCGGCACCCAGTGGTTGGCGTACGCGCTCGTCGCCGTCGGATGGGTGCTCGCCTCGGCCGTGGCCCTGGGCCTGGGCCGGACCCTGTCCCGCGCCTGAGACACAGGCGCGACACAGCGGTGGTTCCCTCACGGGACGGGACCCGGTGCCTCTCCCGGCACCGCACGGCGACCGGCCGTCCCCGCTCCGACCCCGGAAGGACGAGATGCCCGAGAACGACGGCCAGGACCACGGGCGCGTGGCCGGCCCCGACCTCCGCGCCCTGTACGCGCGCGACGGCAAGGGCCCGCTCGTACGCGGCGACCGCATAGCGACGGAACACGGAACAGACAGGACAGATGGAACGGCCGGAACGGCCGGAACGGCCGGAACAGATCGAACGGCCGAGGAGGCCGGAGCCGTGGTGCTCGGCATGGCCTTACGGAACGGCCGGGAGACCCTGCTGCTGACCGGCGACGAGAATCTGGAGACACCACCGGACCGACCGGTGCCGGGCACGCACCACGACGGCGCGGACGACGACGGCACAGGCCACGACGGGGCGCAGCACGACGGCACACACCACAGCGCGCACGGCGGTACGGGCGCCAAGGCGCACGGCGGTACGGGCGCCGACGCGTCCGACGGTACGGCCAACAGCCAGGCCGAGGTGGTCCGTTCGGGGCCGGGGCCCGTCGAACGCTGCGCACCGGGGTCGCTGCACCGCGCGGAGGAAGTGGCCCCCGGCCTGCCCGCCGCCTTCGAGCGCTGTCTCGCCGAGGCCGGTCAGGAAGGCGCGTTCATCGGCACCCTGATGGATGGGGTGGGCCGCGACGGACACGAGTTCTGGCTGATCGGCGGTGCCACCCGGGACCTGGTCGGACAGGGGCCGGCCGCCCGCCCGAACGACCTGGACTTCGCGGGTACGGTCGGGCCCGCCGGCATGCGGCGGCGCATCGACGCACAACAGGCGGCGGGCGATCTCGGTGACTATCTGCTCGCCCTGAGCCCGCAGAGCCTGGTCGTCTCCCTGGCCCGCCCCGAGGACAGGGGCGCCAGGATCCTGGAGTACAAGGCGCTTTCGGTGACCGGCTTCCGGTTCCCCGCGTACGGAGCGGATCTGCCCGAGGACGTCCTCACCCGCGATCTGACCATCAACAGCCTGTACTACGACCACCGTCGTGAGATCGTCGCCGACCCCACGGGCGCCGGGGTCGCCCATCTGCGCGCCCGGCCCCCGGTCCTCGCCACCCGTAACCTGGAACGCGGCCCGGCGCAGCGGGCGCAAGTGCTGCTGCGCTTCCTGAAGTTCGCGCTCCGGATGCCCGACGCCGACACATCCGCGTTCACCGACTGGGCGGCGGAGCTGCCCGGCACGCTCCCGGCCGAGCTGTCCCCGGCGGACTGGCGTGCGCTGCGCGGCTCGTGGAAACGCTCTGTGGCCCCGCAGGACCGCGAACAGGCCGTACGGATCGCACAGGACCTCGGTCCGGTGGCGTACACGGTCGTGGACCAACTCACCAGGCCCCCCGAGCACCCGCCCACACCCACACCCGTGCCCACACCCGCACCCACATCCACCTCCGCACCCGCACCCGCACCCGCACCCGCACCCGCACCCGTATCCACCTCCGCACCGCAACCGCAACCGAGACCGGCACCGGCACCGGCACCGGCACCGGCCCAGCCGGAAGGGGACCTGGCATGACAGCGACACACAGCCCGCTGAGCAACTGGGTCGTGGACGCGATCCCGACGGCCGACGCCCTGACCCCCGACACCATGGGCGACAACACCATGGGGGACGACGGCATGGGGCACGACACCATGGGCGACAACGCCATGGGAGCCGGCACCACAGGGGACACGCCCACGCCCGATGGCCCGCGCTGGCGGGCGGACGGCTGGATCAACGACGGCGACGAGCGTGCCGACGCCCGCCGGATGCCCCGCTTCGCCGACGGCTGGCAGCGCCGCTCCCTGACCACCGAGGACGGGACCCCGGCCCTGGGCCTGGTGCACCCCGCGTCCGGCACGGCCGTCCTGGAACTCACCGAGTCCGGGGAGCCCGTCCCGGCGACCGAGGAGACCGCCGCGGCCGTGTCCGCCCTCGAAGAGCGCTGGCCGCCCGCACAGCTCACCCGATACGAATCCAGCGTTCTCGCAGAGGCCGATCCCGCGCTGCGGTACTCGCTGCTGACCCGGCTGGTCTCGGAGGGCGATCCCCGCCCCGACAGCTTCCACATCCTGCCGTGGGAACGGGTGGAGAACCTCGTCGACGAGGTCACCGCCACACTGCGCCGGGGACCGGACGCGCTCCCCGCGGTCTCCCCCGCGATCCGGCTGCGCCACCATTTCGCCCCGGCCGGCTCGCGGTTCACCGCCTCCCTGGAACAGCTCGACGCCGGGCTGCGCGCCGCCGATCCGGTCGTCGCCCGGGTCGGCGCCACCCGGCTGTGCTCACGGCTGGCCACCCTCCGGACCGACCGGCTGCCCGACACCACCCGGCTGCGTCTGTCAGGTCTGCTCCTCGCCCTGCCCACCGTCCATCCGTTCCTGCGCGGTGCGGCACGGATCGCGGCGGCCCGTCTGGGAATTCCGCTCTCCGGTGAGGGTCGCTTCGACGACCGGTCCCTCATCGACGAGTTCTTCCGTGACGGGGGCTTCACCTCGGGTCCGCCCGCGATGCTTCCCACCGATCTCGCTCCCGCGGCCGGGAGCGACGACGAGGCCCGGCAGGCCGAGGCGCGGGTGGTGCGCGAACCGTTCACGATCCGGCTGGCCGTCACCTCCACCGGGCGGGCGGAGATCGAGGTCGAGGCACCGCTGACCGAGACCGCGGCGGAAAGCGTCGCCACGAGCTACGGGGTGCTGCTGCTTCCCGTGCGGGTGCTCGGCGTGGTCGGCGGCACCGACTTCTACGTCCTGATGGAAGCCGACGAGGATCTGCTGCTGGGCGAGCTCGACCTCCCGGTCGGCCGGGGGCGGTTCGTCAGTGTCGACCAGTCCGGGCCCCCCGTGGGCCGGGCCGAACTCGCCTTCCTCGGCGTGGCGGAGGTACGCGCCACGATGCGGGCCCTGCCCACCCGTTCGGACCGCGAGCGCTGGCTGGACCTGGTCGGCACGCTCCCGGCCGGCCACCCCGTGCGTACCGCGGTGGAGGAGGAGACACAGAGATGACGACAAGGACGCCACCCGCCACGGCCGGGAGCCCCGACGGCACGGCGGAGGACCCCTGGGAACTCCTCAAGCGCTATCTGGAACCGGACACCCGGCCGCGCAAGCGGGACGCCAAGCGGCTCAGGGCCCGGATCACGGCGGTGAAGAGCCCCGTGGCTCCCTGGCTCACCGCTCTGGTGCGGGCAGGCGACGAGACGTCCTTGCGGCGCGTGTACGCGGAGCGGGCGCCCTTCCACGAGGTGATGGCCGACTGGCAGGCACGGACGGAGGCCTCCACGACGGCCCGGCAGAACACCTCCACGACAGCCCGGCCGGGCACACCCACGACAGCCCGGCAGAACACCTCCACGACGAACACCTCCACGACGGCCCGGCTGCGGGAGGTCTCCGGACTGTCGGACGTCTTCGGCGCGGACGAGCCGCTCGGGCTCCACGCCGTACGGGTCATGGCCGGTCTCGCACTGGAACTGGTCACGGCCGACCCCGAGGAATCCCGGCTGCGCACGGCCCTCGTCTGGTACGAAGCGGCCGGCTCGTCGCCGGTCTCGGCGCGCGTGGCATGGACCCCGGAGGCGCTCGCGGACGGGAACGAGCGGCTGCTCGCGGTGCTGAAGCGGCTGGTGGACGTCGCGGGGGAGGAGGCCGCCGGCGGAGCCGCGTACACGACGGCCGTCGTGCTGTACCGGCTGGCGACGGGCTCGATGCCGGGGCGCGGGCGCGAGCCGGTGAGCGTACGGGTCCTCTTCGACCTGGGCGGCAGGGGCGCGGTGGGGCAGCTCCAGGCGACCTATCTGCCCGGTGGGCCGACCGCCCTGGTACCGCACCCGGAGACGATTCCGCTCTTCTCCGGCGACGCGGCGTTCCGCGGCGCTCTGGACGTGGCCTGGACGCTCGCGGGGGCGGACCGGCTCTGGGGCACGGTGCTGTGGACGGTGCAGGACATCGGCGTCGTGGAACAGGACCCCACGCCACAGCACATGCCGCAGCACATGCAGCAGCAACCGCCGCAGTCCCCGAACACGCCCCGCACACCACCCACACCACGCACACCACGCGCACTCCGCGCACTTCGCGCACCCCGCACACCACGCGCACTCCGCGCACTCCGCGCACCCCGCGACGGTGGCCCGGACGTCGCGAAGGCCGCGGTCGCGGACCCGCGGACCGCTTCCGGCACGTCCGCCCTGGCCACGCTGCACGAGACCCTCAGCTATGTGGAGGGCCCCTCGCTCGGTGCCGCCTTCGCCGTGGTGCTCCGCGAGATCCGGCGGATCAGACCGCCCGCCCTCACCCCGCGCACGACTCCACGCTGGGCGGGCACCTGGCTCTGGCAGGCCGTCGCGCCGACGCGGCTGACCCTCCTGAACGCCGTGACGGGCGCGGTCGACGAACAGGGCGTGCTGCGCCCCGTCGGCGGCTACCGGGTCAAGCTGGAGGCGGCCCGGCGGACGGCACGGCTGGTGGTTCCCTCCTATGACGGGGAGGAGGCGCGACAGGCCGCGGAGCGTCTGCCGGAGGGGGTACGGCCGCAGATCGTGCCCGTACTGCACTGGCGTCAGGCCGCCCGCAAGGCGCGCCGCCGGAGCACCCAGGCGATCCTCAAGGCGGTGACGGTCCCCGCGCTGATCGCGGCACTGGTGGCGGGCGGCCTCTGGTACCAGGCCAGAGGCGCCGCGGAAGCCGAGCGCACCCAGAAACAGGCCCGTGCGCTGCTGAACGACGCGGTCGCGGCCCGCGATTCCGATCCCGCGCTGTCCCTGCGTCTGGCGCTGGCGGCCGAGCGGCTGGACCCGTCGGAGGCGAACCGTACGGCCCTGCTGGAGACCCTCCTCGTCAGCCGCTACCGCGGCGAACTGCCCACGCGCGCCGACCAGACCACGCGGACCGGTTCGGGGGAAGCACGGACCGGCTCCGGGGAAGCACCGACCGGCCCCGGGAAAGCACCGACCGGCTCGGGGGAAGCGCCGGCGCTCCACGCCCTCGGCTACACCAACGGCGGTCGCACGCTGCTCACCAGGGACGCGGAACGGATCACCGCCTGGGACGTGGCGGGCCGACGCACCGTCTCCTCCTTCGTACCGGGCCCGCGCCCCGACTCCGAGCTGTTCTACCGCACGACAAGGGCGGTGCTGGAGCCCGACCCGACGAGCGCGACCGTCGTGGTGGGCACGCTCACCAAGGGCGCGGAGCTGTGGACGTTCGACAACCCCGCGCGTCCCCGCCGTCTGGCCGCGCTCCCCCTCCCGGGCGTGCTGGACGCCCGGTTCAGCGGGGACGGGGAGACCCTCGTCACGATCAGCTCAGCACCGGCCCTGGAGCTGGATCCGACGGCGGACGAGCCGGACGTGGTGACGCTGTGGGACACCTCCGACCCCGCCCGGCCGAAGAAGCTCGCGCCCCTTCCGCCCCGGGAGGAGGGAGCGGACGAGGTGTGGGGGGTCGCTCTGGACGCCACGGGGAGCAGGCTCGCCGTCGCGGAGCAGATCCAGGTGGATGTGTACGAGCTGGGCCCGCACGGTGAGGCGGAGCGGCTCACCCGGATCGACCCGAACGCCTCGCAGGCCAAGGACCATCTCCGTCCGTCCGGTGGCGGACAGATCAACCCGACGGAAGATGTCGCGTTCTCCGCGCGGGACAACAACATCGTCTACACCGCGACCTCCCGCCCGCTGGCCGCCGGCGCCGGTCTCGCGGACAACTTCGTGAACGCCTGGGACCTCACCGAGGGGAAGGGGAGCCCGTACGAGCTGGCGGCGGTGTACGAGGGCAGCATCCAGGTCGTGCCGGGTCCCGCCGGAGGCGTGGCGACCTACGCCGCCGACGGTTCCGTGATCGTGAGCAAGGAGGTGCGGATCCATCCGGACGGCACGGAGCAGAAGAAGACCCGGCCGCGCACGCCGGACCAGGACCAGAACCCGGGTCCCGCGACGCGGTTCGCCTACAGTCCGGACGGAAAGACCCTGGCCACCTACGGCACCGGGCGGACCGTACGGTTCTGGGACGTCGCCGACCGGCGGTGGACACCGGACGCGGCACCGCTGATCGACGCCGAGCACGCCGCGTACAGCGCGCGCACCGGGGTGCTCGCCGTCGTGGGCCATCGCAGCCGTGCCGTCGGCGCCCCGAGGGAAGTGGCCCTCTACGACACGGCCAGGGGTCTTCCCTACGGGCTGCTCGGGGTGCTGCCGCAGCGCGCCGAGACCGTTGCCTCGCTGGCCTTCAGCGCCGACGGAACGATGCTGGTCGTGGGCGGTTCGGACGAAAGCCGACAGGGCGGTGGGGGGACGCCGCCACCCTCGGACGAGCCGGCCGGCCAGGTGTTCGGGAATCCCGGCGACGCGCTGTACGAGGACGGGGCGGCGGAACAGGCCGACGGGACGCGGGACGACGGCGCGCAGGACGGTGTGATCATCCGATGGGACGTCCGCACCCCGTCATCCCCCCGGGCGCTGCCGGGCACCCTGCGGACCACCGGGCCCACCGTGACATCCGTGGCCGTCAGCGACGACAAGCGGGTGATCGCGGCCACGAACGGCAGCGGACAGGCCGTGGTGTGGTCGGTCGCCGGGGACCGGGTGTCCGGGCCCGTCGTGCCGGCCGTCTCCGGCGCGCTTCCTTCCGAGGACGGCGGCGGGGACGCCATGACGGAGGCGGGCTCCCAGCTGTCCCTGGGGGCGCGCGGAAAGCTGCTCGCGATCCACAACGGCCGCGGCGAGGTGTCGCTGTGGAATCTGGACGATCCGTCCCGGCCCCGGAGACTGTCGGCGGTCTCCGCCGCCGGCGACGGCAGCCCGCGGCTGAGCGCCGACGGCACCTCCCTGTGGGTGCGCGAACAGCGCTGGGACCTCTCCGACCCCCGGAGACCCGAGCCCCTCCCAGCGCTGCCCGTGCCCACCGGTCGCACCGGCCTGCGCCTGACGGAAGCGGGCCCCTGGGGCGCGCTCCTCACCACCGAGGACCGGGACTCGTCCCTGTGGTTCGTACGCCCGGGAATGGCTCCCGTATCCCTCGGCACCAACCAGTTCTACAAGCCCGTGCGCGCCTTCGCGATGGCACCCGGCCAGGTCCTCCTGGGCAACTTCGAGTCCGCCCGCGTGATCGACGCCTCCGCCACCGTCCGTCTGGCACAGGACCCCCGCCGAGCGGCCTGCGACCTCGTGGGCACCGGCCTGACCCGAGCCGAGTGGAAGACCTACGTACCCTCGTCCCCCTACCGGAAGAGCTGCGACTGACCACCCGGTCCCGCGCTTCGACGGCGCTTCCGGCCAGCCACGCCCCGGCCTGGTACGCCGCGCCCCTCACCCCATGCACTCCGCATGCACTGCGCATGCACGGCTTCGCGCGCGGTGCAACAGTTGATGTACGAAGACGGAGCGGACCGAGCTCACGGAGTTCCCCATGTCAGAGATCCGGTCAGATCTTGTCCTCTCGGAGTCGGCATTCCATGCCGTGATCAACGCACCGATCGAGCGGGTCGACATCGCGAAGTGGCTGTTCGCCCTGCCTGAAGCCGAGTACCAGCGCTGTGCGCCCCCGGACCACATCGCGGCGGGTTACACCACGACGGATGACGGTCAGCCGATGTCGATCAATGTCGAGATGATCGGAACCGGCCTTACGATCCAGCATTACGTGGCGGAGACAGCCGGAAGAGACCATTGCCACATGGTGTCGACGTCCGACGTGTTCACCCCCAACGGCCCCAGCAAGGTGCAGGTGATCTGGGACCTCAGCGCGAAGCGGACCGACGACACCCACTGCGAGTACACCAACTCCGTGATCGCGCACCCCACCGACGAGTTCCTGGTCTTCCTCAAGGAACACGGCGTGTCGTTCGAGCAGGCCGCGAAGGAGCGTCAAGCCGCGGGCAGCGACCACAACAGGCGCGAGACGCCGCTCTACGCGGCGAGTATCGAACGGGCCGCTCTCACGACTCAGCCCCAGTCGTGATCCCCCGGAAGTAGCACCATGTTGTGGGCACCCAGAATGTCCACCAGCTCATGCAACTTCTCGTCCGGCCAAGGTGCCGGCCTGCCGCCCTTCTCCCCGTAGGCGAGCCCGGCAAGGCCCGCCGGAACGACAGGCCGGCCGGAAGCCCGTGCCGCGGGGGAGTCAGTGGGGGTTCGTGCCGCGGATCTCGCGGACGAAGTCCGCCACCGCTGTGCCGATGCTGTGGGGGTTGTCCTCCTGGACGAAGTGCAGGCCGGGCACGGTCACTTCGGTCTGGTTCGGCCAGGACCGGCAGAACTCGCGCTGCGGGCCGATCAGGATCGCGCCGGGTTCCGCGTTGACGAACAGTTTGGGCACGGTGGACCGGGCCAGCCACCGGCCGTAGTCCTCGACGGTCTTCACCACGTCACGGGGCTCACCGTCGATCGGCAACTGGCGCGGCCAGCTCAGCGTGGGCCGGCGGCTTTCCCCGGGGACGCGGTAGGGCTCGCGGTAGACCGTCATCTCCTCCTGCTCCAGTTCACGGAGGACCGCCCTCGGCAGCACTTCCTCGACGAACAGGTTGTCGGTCAGCACCATGGATTCGCCGGCGTCCGAACGGAAGCCCTGGAAGGTCCCCCGTGCGGGTTCCCGCCAGTCCTCCCAGCGCATGGGGGCGACGATGGCTTCCATGTAGGCCAGCCCCGCCACCCGGTGCTGGTGGTGGAACGCCCAGTCGAAGCCGAGTGCGGAGCCCCAGTCATGGAGGACAAGTACGGCGTTGTCCCCGATCGCGAGGTGCTCCCAGAGCGCGAACAGATGATCCCGCTGTTCGCGGTAGGAGTAGCGGTCCGGACCGGAGGGGTGGAGCCTGCCCGAGTCACCCATGCCGACCAGGTCGCAGGCGATGAGCCGGCCCATTCCCTCCAGGTGCGGCATGACGTTGCGCCACAGGTAGGAGGACGTCGGATTGCCGTGCTGGAACAGGATCGTGTCGCCTTCTCCTTCATCGATATAGGCCATGCGGACGCCGTTGATGTCGGCGAACTTCTTCTCTGCGTAGGGGCGGATCGTCATTCCCGGGTCTCCTGATTCCTGGATCTCCTGGTGAACGGGACAGCGCGGTTTCGGTGACCGCGGGCCGGGGCGGCCGTGACGAGAGTCCGCGACGCGGCGGTTCGGCCGGCGCGAACGGTTCACTCGATGCTGATGTCGGTGAGGTCGACGGTGATGCCGGGGCTGGACAGGGTGCGGCCGTCAATGACGGGCAGCACGTAACGGTGCGTCGGGAAGACGAGACCGGCAACGGACCGGTGCGCCTCGGCACGGTGGACAGCCGCGCGGCCGCCCACGACGAACGCCGCGTAGTCCTGACGCCGCAGCAACCCGGATCCGTCGTAGTAGAAGGTCTGTTCCGTGCTGTGAGTGGCGATGTGCGGGGGGAAGGTCACATGGAGCCGTCGCCACTGCTCACCTGCCTCCTGCCAGGGGTCCAGCTCCCGGGTCCGTACGCCCGGCAACGTCAGCAGGTGGGGAGTGGTGAGGTAGTTCCACAGGCCGTACCCGCCGAAATACAGCACGTGCAGCTGGTCCCAGGGGGTGGTGCGGTCGTGGCCCGCGTAGGCCTCCCGCGGTGCGTGGCGTTCCCGGAGGACGTTTCCGTCCCGATCTTCGACGGCGACGCGGTCGGGGGTGAACACCCCGCGCAGCCCGGGGGCGGTGAAGTCGGTGAAGACCAAGTGCTGCCGGTGCACATCGACGGCGACGCCAACCTTGGACAGGGTCCCTTCCTGGCCGCGTGACGCCCACATCGGACCGCCCATGTCGACCGTGGCGTAAATCGTCGTGGCGTCGCTCCAACGTCGGAGGCCCCCGTGAGCCTCAAGTACGAAGTCCAGCAGTTTCGTCATCTTCGAACTCGCCCTTCGATTCAGTGTTGTGCGTGGGGGTGGTTCGGAGCGGTTCCGGCGCGCGGAACCGGACCGTCGCCCAGATCTGTCGCGCCGTCGGCGCAGTCCGTCGCCGTCTGCCGTGTGCTGGTCATGGGCTGCGCCCGACGTGGCGGTGGTGCGCGCACGAGTCCCGCCCTAGACGGTGAGGACCACGCGGAAGCGCGCGTCCCCGCCGATCATGTGGTCGAACGCCGCGGTCGCTTCGCTGAGCGGCCGGGTCTCGGTCATCGCCCGCACTCCTTGGTTCACGGCGAATCGGAGGTTGTTCTCGTTCTCGATCGCACTCCCCGAGAGGGACCCGCGTACCTTCACGTCATCGAAGATCAGCTGCATGGGGGTGACCTTGACCGGTTCGTCGGACGCTCCGACGACCACGAGTTGTGCGCCGCTCGCGAGGCCGCCCAGCAGGGGGGAGATGTCGCCGCCGGCAGCTGTCGCGATGACGACCTGTGCGCGCCCCAGCCTGACGAGTTCCTCTCCCGGATCCGTCGCGGCCGAGTCGATGTAGTGGTGCGCACCGAGCTCACGGGCGAGCGCCTCCTTGGCGGTGCCACGTGCGATGGCGACGACTCGCAGGCCCATCTTGGCCGCGTACTGGACACCCAGGTGTCCGAGGCCGCCGATGCCCTGGACAGCCACCAGATCGCCGGCCTTGGCGTTCGCCTTGAGGAGCGCGTTGAAGGTGGTGAATCCCGCGCACAGCAGCGGCGCGGCCTCGACCGGGGTCAGCTCGTCCGGGATCGCCACGAGAGCGCTCGCCCGCGCGTGGATCACTTCCGCGTAGCCGCCGTCGACGGTCATTCCGGTCCACGGCTGGTTGGTGCACGCGACGAAGTTGCCCAGCCGGCAGGGCTCGCAGACACCGCAGTGCCCGCCGAGGAACCCGATCCCGACCCGCTGCCCCGTCGACCACCCCTCCACGCCGGCCCCGAGCGCGTCGATCACCCCGACGACTTCGTGGCCCGGAACCCGAGGCGTCTGGGCGGGATCGTGCGGCCGCACGCTGAAGCTGTCGGTGTGGCAGATCCCGCACGCCTCGACACGAAGTCGGACGTGTCCGGCGGTCGGCTCGGCGAGTTCGCGCACCGCTGGTCGCAGTGAACCGTCGGGGGCGACCTCGATGACCTTGTAGGTGGACATGGCAGTGAAACCCTTCCTGGTCGGATGAACCTGTGTTCGGCTGTGATGAGTTCGCAGGCGGGCAGGATGGTCGGCCATCTTGCGGCCGAGTCGTCGAGAAGCGGCGTTCGCTCAGGCATCCGTCGGCGCAGGGCATGGCGGACCGAGGCGTCAGCCCACGCCTGTGCTCCGCCGGGTGTTACCGCGGAGAGCCGGCACCGGTGCGGGCCGATCAGGCGTCGTCCGCCGCCCGGGTCACCGGCTGTCCGGTGTCCGTTGCCGTCGGCGCCACTCGCGGACGTGCTGGGGCGTGCCGCACCGGGCCATGTCGTGCCAGACCCGGGTGCCGCTCTTGGACCGGTCGTAGAAGACCACGAGGCACGCCGGGTTTCGGCATACCTTCAGGCGGCGCAGCAGGTCGTGCTCCTGTGCGAGCAGCAGCTCCGAGCTGACCGCCGAACGCAGCCAGTTCGCACCCGCGCCTTGGGGCAGCAACTCGAAGCGGCCCGCGTTCCACGAGACCTGCAGCGGTGCCGACAGGGCCTCTGCTGAAGGGGGCGCGTCGCCGAGCAGACCGCGGACGTCCGCCCGTAGCTGTTTGACCGACCGGATGGTGCCCGTCTTCGCCGTGATCGGCGGCACGGTGGTGCCCGGATGACGTGCACGCCACTCCCGCAGCACGGAGTCCATCCATGCCTGCGCCGACGCCGGGTCGTCGAGCATCTCCATCTCGCTGAAGGCCGAGGGACCGAAGGAGTTCAGCAGAGAGTGGGTCAAGTGCAGTTCGGGTGGGGCGGGCTCGACGCTGTAGCGTTCGATGGCCTCCCGCCAGACGATGTCCATGCGTAACTCCTCGACGGTCGGGCCCGCTCGGCCAAGGCCTGGTCGGACCCGGTACCGGCTACGAAGCGGAGAGCAGTTCAGCTACGGTCTCATTGATGAAGGCGGCCGCCGGTCGGGCCGGCTTGCCGAGAAGGACGTGCGTATCGCCGTGCACCTGGCTCATGATTCCCTCCCGCGTGAACTGATCGAGGCCGAGCAGAACGGCGACCTGCAACGGCGGGAGTCCGAGCCCGGTCAGGAACGACTCGTTCTCCGACTCCGCGCGCTCGTGGTGACGCACTTCGCGGCTCACCGCTGTTGAGATCAACTCGGCCACCTGGGACATCGACACCGCGTCGGGGCCGGTGAGCGTGTAGGCACGCCCGGCGTGCGCCTCCGGTCCCTGCCGAAGCAGGGAGGCGAAGACCTCGGCCACATCACGGGTGTCGACGAACGTGCAGACACCGTCGGCGCTGTTCCCTCCCCAGGCGTCCTGCGGGATGAATTGCGAGGCGATGCTCACGATGGTGTCGATGAAGGTGGACGGTCGAACCAGGGTCGACGGGATGCCCGAATCGGCCAGATGGCCCTCGACCGCGCGGTGCACGTCAAGGATCAGATTCTCCGTGCCGGTGTCGACACCCTCGCAGGAGAGTTTGACCAGATACTCGACTTCGGCCGAGGCCGCGGCGTCGATCAGCGCGTTCTCGTCCTGCACCTGCGTCGGCGAGCCGCCGAGGCCCACGAACACGCGGTCCCCCTTGCCGAAGCCGCCCACGAGCCGGCCGGGATCGGTCAGATCGATCTGGAAGAACTCAAGCCCGTCCTGGTGTCCGAGCCGTTCGGCGGCGCGCTCGGCGTCACGGGTGAGCACACGCACCTGATGGCCCTGCCCCAGCAGCTCTCGCGTGATCTTGGAACCGACCGTGCCGGTCCCGCCTGCGACAACGAAACTCATCTCTGTTCCTCCCTCGGGGAACCCCCGTGCTGTTATCACCATTCAGCTTATGCCAATAACGGCGTGGATGCACGCCACCCGAGCGAGGAAGCATCGGCGGCCCGCCGCGCCAGCCGACCAGCACGCCCGCGCGACTCGACTGCTCCGGTCGCCGTCAACCCGGCGAACCATCGGGCTGACCCGGGCCTCTGGCCTCGGGCTGTCACGGGGTGGTCCGTCCGAGGGGTGATCGAAAACGCGAGAAGCGCTCCGTCCGCATCGAGGCGAGGGCGGCGGCCGGACGGTGGTCGCCAGGCCGGGCGCGTGCGACCCGACCGTCTCCGGCCTCATCGACATTTTGGCCGCGGTCGGCCCGCAGGCTCTGACGCGATCCGGTCAGCACGGGCCGAAGTGCGCAGCCCCCGCACCTCAGCACCACCCCGACCGGAGCAATAGGGTGGGTGTGGGTGGTTTGCGTGCGACGGCCGCATAGGATGCGGCGCCGGAGCCGCATAAAGGTCGCGGTGCCGGCCGTGCCCGTGCGAGGTGCCACCTTCGCCGTGTCTCTGGGCGCACCGGTGGCCACGGGCGACGCACGGTTCCTTGCCCGTTCGGCCACCGCCCGGCCACCGGAGCTGTCCCGACGAGAGCGCCCACACAGGCCTACGCGGACCGGAAACCCGGGAGATCACAAAAGGCCCAGACCGGAGCATGTCCGACCTGGGCCTTCACGGAGCCCCCTGTCGGATTCGAACCGACGACCTACGCATTACAAGTGCGTTGCTCTGGCCAACTGAGCTAAGGAGGCGTGCCCGAGCAGTGTAACCGCCCCGGATCGCCTCCCGGCCAGGAATTTCGCCAGGGCCGGAGTACTGACAGATCGGGAATCGCCAGGTAGCGTCACCTGCAGTTCACCCAGGTGGACTAGACCCATCCTCCGCCCTCCGGCGGGGGAACCATTCCTTTACTCGGATCGTCCGGCACGTTCCTGCCGGTGGAGGGACACATCACCATGGCAACTGTCTCGTTCGACAAGGCAACCCGTGTCTACCCGGGTTCCACGAAGCCCGCCGTCGACCAGCTCGAGATCGAGATCGCGGACGGCGAGTTCCTCGTCCTCGTCGGTCCCTCCGGCTGCGGCAAGTCGACCTCCCTGCGCATGCTCGCGGGTCTTGAGGACGTCAACGGCGGCGCCATCCGCATCGGTGACCGCGATGTCACGCACCTGCCGCCGAAGGACCGGGACATCGCCATGGTGTTCCAGAACTACGCGCTCTACCCGCACATGTCCGTCGCCGACAACATGGGCTTCGCGCTCAAGATCGCCGGCGTGAACAAGGCGGAGATCCGCAAGAAGGTCGAGGAGGCCGCGAAGATCCTCGACCTCACCGAGTACCTGGACCGCAAGCCGAAGGCCCTCTCCGGTGGTCAGCGGCAGCGTGTCGCGATGGGCCGCGCCATCGTGCGTGAGCCACAGGTGTTCCTCATGGACGAGCCGCTGTCGAACCTCGACGCCAAGCTCCGTGTCTCGACCCGTACGCAGATCGCGTCGCTCCAGCGCCGTCTCGGCATCACCACGGTGTACGTCACCCACGACCAGGTCGAGGCCATGACGATGGGCGACCGGGTGGCGGTCCTCAAGGACGGTCTGCTCCAGCAGGTCGACTCGCCGCGCAACATGTACGACCGCCCGGCCAACCTCTTCGTCGCCGGCTTCATCGGCTCCCCGGCCATGAACCTGGTCGAGGTCCCGATCACCGACGGCGGTGTGAAGTTCGGCAACAGCGTGGTGCCCGTCTCGCGCGAGGCGCTCGCCGCCGCCGCGGACCGGGGCGACAAGACCGTGACGGTCGGCGTCCGCCCCGAGCACTTCGACCTCGCGGAGGAGAGCGGCGCCTCGGGCGCCCTGTCCAAGGACGCGCCGGCCGGTCTGGCCGTCACCGTCAATGTCGTCGAGGAGCTGGGCGCCGACGGCTATGTCTACGGCACCGCCGACCTCGGCAGCGAGAAGAAGGACATCGTCGTCCGCGTCAACGGCCGCGCCGTGCCGGAGAAGGGCGCCAAGCTCCACGTCGTGCCGCGCGCCGGCGAGACGCACGTCTTCTCCACCTCGACCGGTGAGCGCCTGACCGACTGAACTCACGGAGTTCACGGAGTTCACGGAGTTCGGTGACTTCACTGACCGGCTGAATCGGCCGAGTCTTCGCGCGGCCCCGCACCACGGTGCGGGGCCGTTCGCGTAGGCGCCGCGCGTCGGGTGTCGATAAATACCCTGACACACAGGCCATTTCGGACAGGCCCGTCAACCCTTGATTCGAAAAGGACGATCGACCATCCCTCGGGAGAGTGACTAAATGTCGCCAAATCATCACTGGCCGCTACGCTCGCCTGCGTGACCCACTCAGCCCGCCGTATCGGCCGAACTCTCGCTCTCGTACTGCCCGTCGTCCTGGTGCTCTCCGGGACCCTCGCGGTCGCCCGTGTTCCGTGGGCGTCCAGCACATCCGAGTCGCAGGTCCTGACCGCCTCCTCGGACACCGCCTCGGTGCGGGCCAAGTCCCGTACGCCCCAGGATATTCTGCGCGAGCAGCTCCTCGTGGAACTTCAGGAGAAGGATCCGGGCATCGCCCTGACACATCTCCAGCGGCAGGTCGAGGAGCGTCCGTCGCTCGCCAGGCACTGCATGTCGATCGCACGGGCCCTGGGCCGGGCGGCCGTGGCGACCTACGGTCCCACCCGCGCGCAGTCCTTCTCCCGCCCCGTGTGCGACACGTCGTTCGCGTACGGCGTCTCCCAGCAGGCCGCCGGAAGCTGACGACGGGATTCACTGCTGAAGGCCGGCCGCACGCCGGCTGATCCCCGGTCGCGGCCCCCTCGCCGTTCCGTCCCGCCTATCGTTCACGGCATGCATACGTTTCCGACGCAGGCCGTGGTCCTCGCGGGCGGCCAGGGGTCGCGGCTGCGCCCGTACACCGACGACCGTCCCAAGCCGATGGTCGAGATCCCCGGCACGGGGACCCCGATCATCGGCCACCAGCTCGCCTGGCTCGCCGCCGAGGGCGTGACCGACGCCGTCGTCTCGTGCGGGCATCTCGCCGAAGTCCTCCAGGAGTGGCTGGACTCGGCCGATCTTCCGCTGCGTGTCACCACCGTGGTGGAACCCGAGCCGCTGGGCCGTGGTGGCGGTCTCAAGTACGCGGCCGCCAAGCTCCCTTCCCCCGAGCAGCCCTGGTATGCCACCAATGGCGACATCTGGACACGTTTCTCCCTGCGCGAGATGGCCGCGTTCCATGACGAGCGTGACGCGACGGCGACACTCGCCCTCGCCCGCCCCCGGATCCCGTGGGGAGCCGTCGAGACCGACGAGTTCGGCCATGTCCTCGACTTCATCGAGGCGCCCCCGTCGCCTTATCTGATCAACGCGGGTGTGTATGTGTTCTCCCCGCGCTTCGCCGAGTTGCTGCCGGAGCGCGGCGACCATGAGCGGACGACGTTTCCCCGGCTGGCGCGCGAGCGCAGCCTCGCGGGCTTTCCGCTGCCGCACGGGGCGTACTGGCGGGCCATCGACACGGCGAAGGACCTCACGGAGGCCGCCAAGGAACTGGCGTCGGGCCGCTGACACGAGCACCGCCCACACGGGCACCGTCCACACAAGTACCACCCACACGAGCACCGCCCACACAAGTACCACCCACACAAGTACCGCCGACATGAGCGCCGCCGGTATGGACGACGCCCCGGTCCCGACCCGCGTACGGGGTCGGGACCGGGGCGTCCAGTGAAGGTCTCCGTCTGCACACAGCGGTGAGCGCCGAGCCGGCCCGCGTCGAGCGGGTCGGTCGCCCACTCCCCCTCAGCCGAGAAGGCCGCCGATGGGGTTGTGGTTGCCGCCGCCCCCGCCCGAGGACGAGCCGCCCGTGCTGGAGCCGCCGCCGTCGCCGCTGCCCGCTCCCGTGCTTCCGTCACCCGCGCCGCCGCCGGTCGTGGACGGTCCCTGGCCGCTGGAGGACGGCGGCGGGGCCTGCTGGGCCGTCTGCGGGGGCTGCCGGCCCGTGCCCTGGGTCTGGCTGGGCGCCTGCTGCTCGTTCTGGCCGGTGCCGGCCGCGCCGCCGCCCGTCTCGGGGACGGTGCCGTCGCCCGTGGCGGGCTGCTGCGCCTCCGGGGTACCGGACCGGGTCGCGGACGGCTCGGAGCGCGGGCCCTCCGCGGTGCCGCCGCTGCTGGGCGTGCCGGACGCGCTGCTGCCGCCGCGGCCCGGCTTCTGGGGCAGCGGTTCGCCCGGGAGCTGGTTGACCGGGTCGACGTTGGGTCCCGGCACGGTCACCATGTCCGAGGACCGTACGGCTCCGCCGAGGACCGAGCCGATCAGCAGCGTGAGACCGATGACGACGGTGGCGACCACGGTGCCCCTGCGCAGTACGCGACGGCGCAGGTCCCAGAGCTCGGAACGCGGTCCGAGCGTGCGCCAGGCCTCGCCCGCGAGCCGTCCGTCCAGGGAGTAGACCGGGGCGCCCGCGATGATCAGCGGGGACCAGGCGGCCAGATAGATGATGTCGGGCGCGTCGTACGCCGGAACGGTCCGCCAGCTCACGGTGAGCAGCAGCGCCGCCGAGAGCAGCGCGCCGAAGCAGGCGGCGACCCGCTGCCAGAGCCCGAGGACGGTGAGTACGCCGGCCACGATCTGGAGGAAGGCGACGCTCAGGCCCGCGCCGACCGGATGGGAGAGCGCGAAGTCCCGCAGGGGTTCCGCGAGCGCCCAGGGGTGCAGGGAGTTGAGCCACTTGACCATCGACCCGCGCTCGCCGCCGTCGAAGTAGACGGGGTCGCAGAGCTTGCCCATCCCGGCGTAGATGGAGATGAAGCCGAGGAAGACGCGGAGCGGGAGCAGCACCACACCGAGGTTCATCCGGCGGCCGGGGTAGTACGCGTGCCGGACGCCCGCGTCGGCGGCCCGGTGGCTGGTCGCGCCGTAGCGCCGGGTGTGCGGCCGGTCGTCGTCGGTGTCGGGGTAGGGCTCGGCGTACGGCTCCAGATCCAGGTCCGGATCCAGGTCCTGATCCAGGTCCGCCCGCGGATCGAGTTCCTGCTCGTGCGTGTCGTACGCGCCGACCGCCCGCCGCATGGGCGGCAGCAGCGGGGTGACACCGGTCCGGGGAGCGGCCCCGGTCCCGGCACGGGAGCCGGCGCCGGAACCGCGGCTCTGGCCGATGACGGGCGTCGGCCGCGTGGTCTCGTCGTCGAGGTCGAGCCGCGGGATGACCTGGGTGACGCCGGTGTCGTATCCCCTCTCCGGCACGCCGGGCCGCCCGGACACGCCGGACACCCCGGGAACCCCGGACCCGCCGGGCACGCCCGGCACCCCGGGCCGGCCGGCCGCGGACCGCACATCACGCGCGTCGCGGTAGCCGCCGCCCGTGGGCGGCACGGAGGAGTTCCGTACGGCCTGGAGGAGCCCGGTCGCCCCGGGGTCGCCCGGGGCGGACTTGCCGCTCCAGACGACGGGGGCCCTGCGACGGCCTCCGCCCCCGCCGGAGGCGGCGCCGCCAGTGGCGGGGAAGCGCGCGGTGTCCGCCGCACCGCGCGCGGGGCCGGTGCGCTGGGGCGATGCGAGCTTCACCCGGAAGCTGGCGTGGTTCACGATGACCTGCGCGGGATCGCAATCCACCTTGAGCATGCTCAGCGGGGGCTGATCGTCGAACCCGGGCCGGGGCGTTCTGGTGTCCACACTCATCTAACCGAGTGACTTGTGTTTAGGACACTGCCTTGACGCGCGCGAAATGTCCGAGACCCGTCAAGATCATCGGGCGCACCCGCCCGGACCCCCGCCACACCACGCCGCGAAGCGACGCCCGGGGCCCGGGACCCGGAACGGCCCGGGACCCGGAACGGACAGGCCCGGGCCCAGAACCAGACAGCCCGGGGCCCGGGACCGTGAGGGCTCAGGCCCGGCGGCGGGCCGCCTCGTACAGCACCACTCCGGCCGCGACCCCCGCGTTCAGCGACTCCGCGCCGCCCGGCATGGGAATCCGTACCCGGAAGTCACAGGTCTCGCCGACCAGCCGCGACAGGCCCTTGCCCTCGCTGCCGACGACGATGACGACGGGCCCGCCGAGCGCTTCCAGATCGCCGACCTCGGCCTCGCCGTCCGCCGCGAGCCCGACGACCACCAGACCGGCCTTCTGGTACGACTCCAGGGCGCGGGTGAGATTGGTCGCGCGGGCGACCGGCGTACGGGCCGCCGTTCCCGCCGACGACTTCCAGGCACCGGCGGTCATCCCCGCGGCGCGCCGCTCCGGCACCACCACCCCGTGGCCGCCGAAGGCGGAGACGGACCGCACGACGGCGCCGAGGTTGCGCGGGTCGGTGACCCCGTCGAGCGCGACGATCAGCGGGTCCTCACCGTCGTCGAAGGCCGCCGCGGCGAGGTCCTCCGGGTGGGCGTATTCGTACGGCGGGACCTGGAGGACGAGTCCCTGGTGGTTCAGGCCGTTCGTCATCCGGTCCAGCTCCGGCTTGGGGGCCTCCATGAGATGGATGCCGCCGCGGTCGGCCGCGAGCTGGAGCGCCTCACGCACGCGCTCGTCGTTGTCGATGAACTGCTGGACGTAGAGGGTCGTCGCCGGTACGCCGTCGCGCAGCGCCTCGAAGACGGGGTTGCGGCCGACGACCATTTCGCTGGTGCCCTTGCCGCCGCGCCGGGCGATCTGGCGCCGGGCGGCCTGCTTGGCCTTGGCGTTGGCGGTGCGGTTCTGGACATGGCCCTTGCGGGCGGACGCGGGCGGCGTGGGGCCCCTGCCCTCCAGCCCGCGGCGTCGCTTGCCACCGCTGCCGACCTGCGCGCCCTTCTTGTTGGACGTGCGGCGGTTCCTGCGCTGGCTGTTCCCGGCCATGACCTACCTGTTTCGTTGCTTCAGACTGCTTGAGAATGCTGGGGACCGCTCGATTGGTGCGGGATGGTGCGGACTGCTTGCTGCGGACTGCTTCTGCTTTCCCGCCGCGGACTGCATGAGCCAGCGTACGGAAGGACGCAAGTGTGCCGCCCGGAGGGACCGGGCGGCACAGGGATCGGTGGGCGTCAGCGCGGTCCCAGCGTCCAGCGCGGTCCCGACGGTCCGTCCTCGATGACGAGTCCGGTCTGCTGGAGCTGGTCCCGGATGGCGTCCGCCGTGGCCCAGTCCCTGCGTGCGCGCGCCGCCTCGCGCTGCTCCAGCACGAGCCGTACGAGCGTGTCGACGACACCGTGCAGATCCTCACCGCGGTCGGCCTCACCGGCCCAGTGCGGGTCGAGCGGGTCGAGTCCGAGGACGCCGAGCATGGCCCGTACCTCGGCGAGCCGGGCGACGGCCGCCTCCTTGTCGTCGGCCGCGAGCGCCGAGTTGCCCTGCCGTACGGTCGTGTGGACGATCGCGAGCGCCTGCGGAACGCCCAGGTCGTCGTCCATGGCCTCGGCGAAGGCGGGCGGGACCTCGTCCGCGGCCTCGACGACTCCCCCGGCCTTCTCCACGACGCGCTGGACGAAGCCCTCGATCCGCGCGAACGCGGACTCGGCCTCGCGCAGCGCCTCCTCGCTGTACTCGATCATCGAGCGGTAGTGCGGGGTGCCGAGGTAGTAGCGCAGCACGATGGGACGCCAGTGCTTGACCATCTCGGAGACCAGCACCGAGTTGCCGAGCGACTTGGACATCTTCTCGCCGCTCATGGTGACCCAGGCGTTGTGCACCCAGTACCGCGCGAACTCGTCGCCGTACCCCTTGGCCTGCGCGATCTCGTTCTCGTGGTGCGGGAAGATCAGGTCGATGCCGCCGCCGTGGATGTCGAAGACGCTGCCCAGGTACTTGTGGGCCATGGCCGAGCACTCCAGGTGCCAGCCGGGCCGGCCGCGGCCCCAGGGCGTCTCCCAGCTCGGCTCGCCGGGCTTGGTGGCCTTCCACATCGCGAAGTCGCGCTGGTCGCGCTTGCCGGTCTCGCCCTCGCCCGAGGGCTGGCGCAGATCGTCCAGGTCCTGGTTGGACAGCTCCAGATAGTCCGGGAAGGACCGGACGTCGAAGTAGACGTTGCCGTCCGCCTCGTACGCGTGGCCGCGCTCGATGAGGCCGCGCATCATCTCGATCATCTCGGTGATGTGGCCGGTGGCGCGGGGCTCGTAGGTGGGCGGCAGGCAGCCGAGGACGTCGTAGCCGGTGTTGAAGGCCCGCTCGTTCTCGTACCCGATGGCCCACCACGGGCGGCCCTGGACGGCCGACTTGGCGATGATCTTGTCGTCGATGTCGGTGACGTTCCGCACGAACGTCACGTCGTAGCCGCGGTAGGTGAACCAGCGGCGCATGATGTCGAAGTTCAGCCCCGACCTGATGTGCCCGATGTGTGGCGCGGACTGCACGGTGGCGCCACACAGGTAGATCGAGACACAGCCCGGCGTGAGCGGGTTGAAATCACGGATCTGCCGGGCGCCGGTGTCGTACAGCCGAATAGTCACGCGACAAGGGTAGTGCGCCGGGGGTAGTGCCCCGCGACCCTTTGGGCCACGGGGACACAGAAGCGTGACGTTCATGCCCGTCCGGCAAAGTCCCCGGTCGAATTTCGCGATGTTTGCGAGGTTTGGTCCGATCGGGTCAACCGGTCCTCGCCGACGGTCCCTGCCGGATCCCGGCCGGATCCCGGACGGTCCCGGCTCGCGGCCCGGGTCGCGGCCCGGCCGATGCGGAGGCGGTCCCCGTCGTACGGGTGTGACCCCCGCCTCCCGGAGGTGACCCCGCCCTGCGGACGCGGTCCCCGCCGTACGGGCGTGGTCCCCGCCGGTTCCGGACCGGTTCAGATACGGCCGACGACCTTGCGCGGGGTGATACGGACGACCACGCGCGGGGCGTCCTCGCTGGACGCCGGGTTGAACTCCGCGTACGGCTTGCCGGTGTACTTGAGGGACAGCTCGTTGATCAGTTCCTGGCCGCCCTCGGTGGTGAGAGTCGCGGAGCCGCGGATCTCGGCGTAGAGGTACGGCTCGTCGGCGGGCTGTACGACGATCGAGACCCGGGGGTCGCGCCGGAGGTTCTGCTCCTTGCGGCGGCCGACGGTGGTGGAGATGAGCACGTCGTCGCCGTCACGCTTCACCCAGACCGGCGACACCTGGGGGCTGCCGTCGGGCTGGATGGTGGCGATGTCGACGAAGACGGGGCCGTCGAGGAGTTCCTTGAGCTTGTCGGAGAGTGCGGCTGCCATGACTGCCTTTCTGATGCCTGGTACTCGATGCCCGGCCACCGGCGCGTGCGCACGTGGTGCCTGGCGCGCGTGGTGCCCGGGTACGCGCGCGTGGTGCCCGGCGCCCGACCTGATGCTGACGGGCTGACCTGGTACTGACTGGTGCTGATCTGACGCTGGTGCTGATCTGACGCTTCTGACGCTCCCTCAGCCCGGAGGCCCCGGAAGCTGACATTCCCTCAACCCGTACCCCCCGCAGCCTATTTCGATCAGCCGGTACGGGCCACCGGCGCTCAGCCGGTACGGGCGCCCCGCTCAGGCGGTACGGGCGACCAGCGCCGTGGCGATCGCGGCCAGCCCTTCGCCACGGCCGGTGAAGCCGAGCGCGTCCGAGGTGGCCGCGGACACCGCGACCGGAGCACCGACGGCCGCGCTGAGCACCTTCTGCGCCTCGTCCCTCCGCTTGCCGATCTTCGGCCGCGGACCGACGACCTGCACGGCGACATTGCCGATCGTGTAGCCCGCGTCGCGCACGATCCTGGCCGCCTCCGTAAGGAGGGTGAGCCCGGAGGCCCCGGACCACTCCGGGCGCCCGGTGCCGAAGTGCGCGCCGAGATCGCCGAGGCCGGCGGCCGAGAACAGCGCGTTGCAGGCCGCGTGGGCGACGACATCCGCGTCGGAGTGCCCGGCCAGACCGGGGCCCTCGCCCTCCCAGAGCAGCCCCGCGCACCACAGCTCGCGGCCCTCCTCGAAGGCGTGGATGTCGGTGCCGATGCCCACCTGCGGCAGGAGCACGGGCCCGGAGTGCCCCGGGCCGGCCGCGCCCGAAGGCCCGGGAACCTCAGAAGCCATCGTTGGCCCTCCTCCGGGCGAGAACCGCCTCCGCCAGCACCAGATCCAGCGGCCTGGTCACCTTGAACGCCTCCTCGTGTCCTGGCACGACCACGACGGGCGCGCCGAGCCGCTCGACCATACCGGCGCAGTCCGTCGCGCCCTCACCGACCGCCGCCACCGTCTCGTGGGCGCGCTGGAGCGTGGCACGGTCGAAGCCCTGCGGGGTCTGCACGGCACGCAGCAGCGCCCGCTCGGGCGTGGCGACGACCGGCTCGGGCTCGCCCTTCCCGCGCGGCTCGACCTGTTTGACGGTGTCCGCGAGCGGCAGCGCGGGCACCACGGCCGGCGCGCCGTCCCGTACGGCCTCGACGACGGCGTCCACGGTGTCGACGGGCACGAGCGGCCGCGCCGCGTCATGGACCAGCACGGCCGTGATGGAGTCGGGCAGGGCCTCGATACCGAGGCGTACGGACTGCTGGCGCGTCTCACCGCCGGGCACGACGAGATAGTCGGTGCGCCGGGGCAGCGCGTGCTCGTCGAGGAGGTGTTTGACCTCGGCCGCGCCGTCGGGCGGTGCGACCACCACGACCAGCGAGACGGCGCGCGAGGCGGCCATCGCGCGGACGGCGTGGATCAGCATCGGTGTGCCGCCCAGCGTGCGGAGGGCCTTGGGGGCCCCGGGGCCGAGCCGTACGCCCCGGCCTGCCGCGGGGATCACCGCTGCGGTGTGGTGGGGGCGGGCTTCGTCTGACATCGGTTGCCCTCCGGCAGGTTTGTTTCCTCGGCCGACATGGGTATGGCCACACCGTGCCGGGCGCGATGCCTTGACCGGACCCTTCCGTGACAGACGGTCGAGACGGATCGCACCGGCTGCCCCGGGGACGGGCATGCCCGGATCCGCCCCGGGCAGGGCGGAATCCCGGGTGACGGCCCGGCGAGTCCCCGCGCACGAGGGGTGTGAGACCTCGGGTACGGGGAGCTCAGGGACCGCGGAGAGCTGGTGCACCGCGGACCGCGGGACTGGTTCTCCGGGACCGGTCCCGGGGGCGGTGCAGAGGCACCTGGGCACGGGTGTACGCGTACGGGGTGTACGGGTACGGGGGATGTGGGCCGGATGTCGTACGAGGTGCGGGTGTACGGACATGCCGCAGCGCCCGGCGACACAGCATTTCCCTCATAGCTGGTCAGCGGGCACCACGGCATTCACTGCGTTGTACGGCATGCGCCGCCGGCACACGGCGGCGTCATGATTCAGGACGCGAGTACCTCGTCGAGCAGAGCCTCGGCCTTGTCTTCATTGGTGTTCTCCGCGAGAGCCAGCTCGCTGACAAGAATCTGTCGTGCCTTGGCGAGCATGCGCTTCTCACCTGCGGAGAGTCCACGCTCGCGCTCCCGACGCCACAGGTCGCGCACCACTTCAGCGACCTTGATGACATCGCCGGAGGCGAGCTTCTCGAGATTTGCCTTGTAGCGACGGGACCAGTTCGTCGGCTCTTCTGCGTACGGTGCCCGGAGCACCTCGAAGACCCGGTCCAGCCCGTCCTGACCGACCACATCGCGCACGCCGACGAACTCCGCATTGTCCGCCGGTACACGCACTGTCAAGTCGCCCTGAGCGACCTTGAGCACCAAGTAGGTCTTGTCCACGCCTTTGATCTGGCGAGTTTCGATGGCCTCGATCAGCGCGGCCCCGTGATGGGGATAGACCACGGTGTCGCCAACCTTGAACGTCATGTGACAGGTACCCCTTCCGTGGCTATCCAGGGTAACACGAGAATGGCATCTTCTGAATGGCGTTTTCGCAGGTCAGGACGGTTCTCGGGGCTTGACAACTGCGCCAGGAACGTGCTGCGGACGGCTTCCGGAAGGAGGTATTCGCAGGTCGGAGCGGCTGCGCGGGCGCACGGAAACGCGCCCGTTACCCATCGCGCAACACCCTCAGGAGAGGATGAACGTCCCGATTTGCCGGATTTCAGGTGTCAAACTTCCCGTAGTCCGTTCGGATGTCGATCACTCGTACGGATGGACATGGGAAAGATTTGAATTTGATCACCCCGTGGCCCCTGGGCGGTATTAGCAAGGAATGTGCGGTGCGCGGAGGAATTGATCACCGGCATTATGTGAACGGCGTGCGAAACGACGGGATCGAGCAGGAAATCGGATACGGAATCCGGGTCCGCGGTCCGGGTCCCGAAGGGCACGAGGACCGGCCGGATTCAGCCTCCGGATACGGGCTGGACACGGCACCGGACGGAGCCCGGCGCGGCGCCCGGCGCGGCACCTGATACCGGGCCTGGTACGGGGCTGGCACGCGTCCTGATACGGGCGGGAGGACCGGCCACGACGGGCCCGCAACCGCGCGGGAAGGACCCCGGGAAGGACCCGGGGAGAGCTTCGAAACGGCCTGGGGAGGGCCTCGGAACTGCCCGGGGAGGGCCGGGAGCGGCTGGAGGCGGGTCGGGTGCGGGGCGCCGACGACGGCTCGGTAACCTAGGCCCGCTGAAAGCCTTCAGTCCGCATCGGGTTCTCAGCGTTGTCCAGCACCGCGTTGTCCAGCACCGACCCCCTCCGTCCGTACGTCCTAGGAGTTGCCGCCGCCGTGAGCCGCAGCCTTCGACGCGGCGTCCTCGCCGCTTCTGCCCTCGTGTTCTCGCTTGCCCCGCTCACCGCGTGCGGCGCCGGCAACAACGCGCAGACGCTCGGCGTCAAGCCGGACAACGCCGCGACCTCCGTCGGCGACATCTCCATCCAGAACGCCACGGTGATCACCCAGCCCGAGGCCGACGCGGAGGGTCCCGCGGTCGTCACCGGCACGGTCTTCAACAACGGCAGGAGCGGGCAGACCCTCGACTCGGTCGAGCTGCCCGGTACCGGCGCCGAGGTGAAGCTCTCGCCCGCGAAGGGATCGGGGCCGATCACCGTACCGGCCGGCGGCTCGGTCCAGCTCGGCGGCAAGGGCAACGCCTCCGCCGTGATCGAGAACGGGCGCGAGGCCGCGAAGAACGGCGACGCGCAGCAGGTCGTCTTCACGTTCAGCGAGACCGGCGACGTGGCTCTGCGCGCCTTCGTCTTCCCGTCGAACACGTACTTCAAGGGCGTCGGCCCGAGCGCGCTGCCGTCGCCTTCGGCTTCCGCGTCGCCCTCCCCGGGCGCGTCGGAGTCGCCGGTCGGATCGGTCTCCGGGTCCCCGTCGGGCTCCCCGGCCGAGGGCCAGTCCGGCGAGGCCGGCACGCCCGCCGGGTCAGGGCTGGAACCCGTCACGAACCCGTCGGACTCCGCGTCCGCCTCCACCTCGACCCAGCACTAGGGTCTTTCGCGCGGTGGCGGGCGGTTCCGGGCACACCGGATCCGCCCGGCCGGCGTGCGCCGACCGGGGCCTTCACCATGGGGGCCCTGCGAGGAGTCGTGGTGAGGTGATCGGCGGCCGTGTCGCGACACCGGCCGTACGACCAGCGCCCGTAGTCACGAGCGGCGCCCGTACCAACCTCGGCCGCGCGATCGGGTACGGGACCGGTGCGATCGGCGGCCGATGGCCGGACGGTTCCGTCCGGCCGACATGGGGGGCCGGGCCGGTTTACGGCTCGAACTTGTAGCCCAGTCCCCGCACCGTCACCAGATAGCGCGGAGCACCCGGGTCCGGTTCAATCTTCGCGCGGAGACGCTTGACGTGAACGTCGAGGGTCTTGGTGTCGCCGACGTAGTCCGCGCCCCAGACCCGGTCGATGAGCTGCATACGGGTCAGCACCCGGCCCGCGTTGCGGAGCAGCATCTCCAGCAGGTCGAACTCCTTGAGCGGGAGGTCCACCTTGCCGCCGGAGACCGTGACGACATGGCGGTCCACGTCCATCCGGACCGGCCCCGCCTCCAGCGCGGCCGGCGTGACCTCCTCCGGCTCGCCCCTGCGGCGGAGCACCGCGCGGATACGGGCGACCAGCTCCCGCGAGGAGAAGGGCTTGGTCACATAATCGTCGGCCCCTATCTCCAGGCCGACGACCTTGTCGATCTCGCTGTCCTTGGCGGTGACCATGATCACCGGGACATTGGACCTGCCGCGAAGCTGACGGCAGACCTCGGTGCCCGGCAGGCCGGGCAGCATCAGGTCGAGGAGGACGAGGTCGGCGCCGTTGCGTTCGAACTCGTCGAGCCCCGCGGGCCCGGTGGTCGCGATCGCGACCTCGAAGCCTTCCTTGCGGAGCATGTAGGAAAGGGCGTCGCTGAAGGATTCCTCATCCTCGACGACGAGCACTCGGGTCACGGAAGGACCTCCGGGGCAGGAAGCACGGTCGGGGTATCCAGCTCAAGGCCGGTATCGGTGTCGGTGTCGGAGTGGTGGGCGGTCCGGTCGTCTTCGTCCGGGCCGTTGAATGTGCGATCCCGTACGGCGCCCGCCTCGGGCAGCCTCAGGGTGAACGTGGAGCCCTGACCCTCGGAGCTCCATACGGTGACCTCCCCGCCGTGCGAGGCGGCCACATGCTTGACGATGGCCAGGCCGAGCCCCGTACCGCCGGTGGCTCGGGAGCGGGCCGGATCGACGCGGTAGAACCGCTCGAAGATCCGCTCACGGTCCTTCTCTGAGATACCTATTCCCTGATCGGTCACGGCTATCTCGATGAGGTCCCCGCCGGTGGCGGAGACCCGGTGCGCGGCGATACCGACACGCGTACGGGCCGGGGAGTAGTTGACGGCGTTCTCGACGAGATTGCCGAGGGCCGCGGCGAGCTGGCCGCGATTGCCCCACACATGGAGATGGACGGTGCCGCCCGACGCCATGGTGATCTGTTTGGTGGACGCGGCGTGCCGGGACCGGTCGATGGCCTCGGCGACGAGTTCGTCCACGCGTACGGGCTCGGCGTCCTCCAGCGGGTCGTCGTTCTGCACCCGGGAGAGGTCGATGAGCTCCTGTACGAGATTGGTGAGCCGGGTCGCCTCGATCTGCATCCGGCCGGCGAAGCGGGTGACCGCCTCGGGGTCGTCCGAGGCGTCCATGACGGCCTCGGAGAGCAGAGAGAGCGCACCCGTGGGGGTCTTCAGCTCGTGGCTGACATTCGCCACGAAATCCCGCCGTACGGCTTCGATCCGGCGGGCCTCGGTGAGGTCCTCGACCAGCAGGAGCACCAGACGGGAGCCGAGCGGGGCGACCCGCGCGGAGACGGCGAGCGCCTCGCCCCGGCCCGTACCGCGCCTGGGCAGATCGAGCTCCACCTGCCTTATCTCGCCGTCCCGCCGGGTGTCCCGCGCCATGTGGAGCATCGGCTCGACGGCCAGCTTGCCGCCCCGGACCAGGCCCAGCGCGTACGCCGCCGAGCTGGCCTTGACCACGGAGTCGCTCTCGTCCAAGACGACGGCGGAGGAGCGCAGCACGGAGAGCACGGTGTCGACGCCCGGAGGCAGCACGGCGTCCGTGTGCAGGGAGGTGCGGGTGGGTCGCGCCTGGTCGCGTTCGCTCCAGCGAAACGCCAGCATGGCGATCACGCCGGTGCACACCCCGGCGATAGCGGCCAATGCGGCGACCGCCGCGTTCACGTCCATGCGACCAGCGTATGCGCGGCCCAGGACACTCTCCCAGCGGTCGAGGTGTCTCCTCCGACACTCGTCGCCCAGAGTTCACCGAGGGGATGGGAGCGGTTCATTTGTGCGGGAGGCGCCCGTCGCGCAGCGGACAGAACGTGGGAATGTGGGGGGCCACACCCCCTGTCGTACCACCGGTCACAGCCCCGGTCGCACCATCGGTCACAGCCCCGGCATCAGCCCCCGGGCTCCGGGCAGAAACGTCAAGAGAGGGACAACCCCATGCGGGACGCGTACCACGAGGAACTGGACTCGATAGGCGAGGACCTGGTCGAGATGGCCCGGCTGGTCGGTTCCGCCATCGGCCGCGCCACGACGGCCATGCTCGACGCCGATCTCAAGCTCGCGGAGAGCGTGATCGCCGCCGACCAGCGGGTCGACGACCTCCAGCACGACCTGGAGGCCAGAGCCATCGCCCTGCTGGCCCGGCAGCAGCCGGTCGCGACCGATCTGCGGATCGTGGTCACCTCGCTGCGGATGAGTGCCGACCTGGAACGGTCGGGCGACCTGGCGCAGCACGTCGCCAAGCTGGCCAGGCTCCGTTTCCCGCAGTCGGCCGTGCCGCACGACCTGCACGCGACGATCCTGGAGATGGGCCAGCTCGCGCAGCGGCTGATGGCGAAGACGGCTGAGGTCATCATCACCAAGGATGTCGAGCTGGCCCTTCAGCTCGAACAGGACGACGACGAGATGGACCTGCTGCACCGCACGCTCTTCCAGCACCTGATGGACGACCGGTGGAAGCACGGCATCGAGACGGCGGTCGATGTGACGCTGCTCGGCCGCTACTACGAGCGGTTCGCGGACCACGCGGTGGCGGTCGCCAACCGGGTCGTCTATCTGGTGACGGGTGAGCACGCGGACGAGATCCAGCCGGCGGAGACCCCGGTCGAAGGAGCGTAGGCGACGCGAGAGCACCGTCACCGAACCGCGCGGAGCCGGGCAGGCCCCCGGCCGGAGACGGGCGGGGCGCGCGCGGGCATGGGCGGGGCGCGCGCGGCGGGAGAGCCGACGTGGGCGGCCGGGCGCAGATGCCGGCGGCGAAATCCGAGGCACCGGCCGGGGTCGGACACCCGTGCCGTACCGGGGGCAAGGGCCAGTGGCAGATGCCGGCCCGGGTGCACGCGAAGGACGGACCGGCGCACGGCGGTGTTTGCGCGGATGCGCCGGAGATGCGCCGTTGATGCGCCTGCCGGGGAGGGCATGCAATGGGACAGGCGCCATCCGTGCGCGCCTTTGAGGAGGATCCCATGGCCGATTCCCCTACGACCGACCCCCGTCCCGAAGCCCCGGCCGAAGCGCTGCACCTGCCCGTACTCGGCGCCTGCGGCTGCGGCTCGGGCTGCGGCTGCGGCTGCCAGTCGGGCGGCTCATGCCAGTGCGGCGGCGGCTGCTAACCAGCCACGACGCGAAAGATACGCGCGAGCGAAGGGCCCCGTCCGAACCCCGGCCGGGGCCCTTCGTACCGGTGCCACCGAGACCTCCGGCGCGTAGGCCCGCCGATGCCCGTAGCGCACCCGTAAGGCCGTGGCTTCTTCGATCACCGGTGAGAAGCGCACATGGTGAAGACCGGTGATACAGAAGCCGCATAGTCACGGTGAACAGTTCGGACAAGACCTTCTCCGAACTACGGGATCCAAAGTTGATTGGATAAGAGGCCCGTGAGACATTGGCTTCCGAGATCTAGTTAGCTCTAGATAGCTCGCGAAAGTTCTAGGAGACTAGAACGACCGAGGACCTGGATCCGGCGGCAACCAGATCCAGGCCCTCCAGCAGTCAACGAGCCCGGTCGCCTACGAGCAGACCGGGCTCGCTGCGTGCACAGCGCCCGATCTCGACCGTTCTCGCGCGTGACCCGCTCATCGAGCGGCCTGCATCACGCCGGTAGCGATGGTCACCAGTAGGCCGACACCCGCAAGCCAGACCTGCCACTTCTCGGCGCCGGTCCACCTACGAGGCCTGTCCTTCTCAAGACTCACCTCTACCACCTCCCTTCTTCCTCCGACCGGCCCGCTGCTCGGGCCGGCGCCTTGGAACTCGCGTGCCCGCACACGGAGTTCAAGGGAGGTTCAGGTAAGGCGCGATCAGCATACCGGTCGCACCGACAACGACCGAGACTCGCGAGCACTCTTGACACCGGCCCCAGATCTCTTTCACAGCCCGGGGACGGCCCGAGCCCGCCAAAAAGCCCCCTTCCCGCGAAAAACCGCGGGGAGGGGGCTTGCTGACGTCGGGTTACTTCTTCTTGCCCTGGTTCTTGACGGCCTCGATCGCGGCGGCCGCCGCGTCCGGGTCGAGGTAGGTGCCGCCCGGGGTGAGGGGGTGGAAGTCGGCGTCCAGGTCGTAGACGAGGGGGATGCCGGTGGGGATGTTCAGGCCCGCGATGTCCTCGTCGGAGATGCCGTCGAGGTGCTTGACCAGGGCGCGCAGGCTGTTGCCGTGGGCGGCGACCAGGACCGTACGGCCGGTGAGCAGGTCCGGGACGATCGCGTCGTACCAGTACGGCAGCATCCGTACGACGACGTCCTTGAGGCACTCGGTGCGCGGGCGCAGCTCGCTCGGGATCGTGGCGTAGCGGGCGTCGTCGCTCTGCGAGAACTCCGTGCCGTCCTCAAGGGCGGGCGGCGGGGTGTCGTACGAGCGGCGCCACAGCATGAACTGCTCCTCGCCGAACTCGGCGAGCGTCTGCGCCTTGTCCTTGCCCTGGAGCGCGCCGTAGTGGCGCTCGTTCAGCCGCCAGGAACGGTGGACCGGGATCCAGTGGCGGTCCGCGGCCTCCAGCGCGAGCTGCGCGGTGCGGATGGCGCGCTTCTGGACGGAGGTGTGCAGTACGTCGGGCAGCAGGCCGGCGTCCTTGAGCAGCTCACCGCCGCGGACTGCCTCCTTCTCGCCCTTGTCGGTGAGGTTGACGTCCACCCAGCCGGTGAACAGGTTCTTCGCGTTCCATTCGCTCTCGCCGTGGCGGAGGAGGATCAGCTTGTACGGTGCGTCGGCCATGGGCCCGAGCCTAATGGACCCGCCCGGAGCGGCTGGAGGCCCTGTCGGGATTGGCCGCAGCGATCAATTGACTGGCGTCTGCCGGGCTCCCGTACGTAAGGTGCCGTTGACTGCTCGGCCACTTACCGGCCGTGCGAGCCTGCCGTGCGAGGGGCCGTCCCTTCGCCCAGGCCCGCGCAGGTCGCGGGCCGCGCGGGTCCCGTAACCATCCGGTGCACGCGGGCCACGCGGTCCCACGCCGCCCACCCATGTCGTCCGGCCCCTGATCGGGCCGCTGAACCGGCCGCCCGGCCCCGCGCCACGGCCTCGGGGGAAACGTATGTCCGTCGCCATGTCGATGGCCGGTGTCAGACGCGCCGTACGGGAGAGCGTCTCGGGACTGCCCCGGGAATTCTGGTGGCTGTGGACGAGCACACTGGTCAACCGGCTCGGCGCCTTCGTCGCCACCTTCATGGCGCTCTATCTCACCCTCGACCAGGGCTACTCGGCCTCCTACGCCGGTCTCGTCGCCTCGCTCCACGGACTCGGCGGGGTCATCTCGTCCCTGGGCGCGGGGGTGATGACCGACCGGCTCGGCCGCCGGCCGACCCTCCTGATCGCCCAGGTGTCGACGGCCGCCTCCGTGGCGCTGCTCGGTTTCATGCGGGACCCGGTCTTCATCGCGGCCGTGGCCTTCCTGGTGGGCATGGCCTCGAACGCCTCGCGCCCCGCCGTGCAGGCGATGATGGCGGACATCGTCAGGCCCGAGCACCGTGTGCGCGCGTTCTCGCTCAACTACTGGGCGGTCAACCTGGGCTTCGCGATCTCCTCGGCGGGCGCGGGCTTCATCGCGCAGTACAGCTATCTCGCGGGCTTCCTGGGCGAGGCGGCGATGACGCTCGCCTGTGCCGTGCTGATCTTCCTGAAGCTGCCGGAGTCCCGGCCGGAGCGTACGGCCGGTACGGGGAAGGCGGGGGCGGGAGCCATGGCTTCGGGTACGGACATCGGGCTGGGGACCGTCCTGCGGGACGGCCGCTTCATGGGCGTCGTCACCCTGTCCTTCGTCGTGGCGCTCGTCTTCCAGCAGGGTTTCGTGGGTCTGCCGGTGGCGATGGGCGCGGACGGTTTCACCAGCGTCGACTACGGGACGGCCATCGCGGTCAACGGCGTACTGATCGTGGTTCTACAGATACCGGTCACCCGCTACATCCAGCACCGGGACCCGCGCCGGCTGCTGATCCTGTCGTCGGTGCTCGCGGGATACGGCTTCGGGCTGACGGCGTTCGCCGGGTCGCTCGCCGTCTACGCGCTGACCGTCTGCGTATGGTCCCTGGCCGAGATCGTCAACGCCCCTACGCAGACCGGGCTGGTGGTACGTCTCTCCCCCGTGCACGGCCGCGGCAGGTACCAGGGCATGTACACCATGTCCTGGTCGGTGGCGGGCCTGGTCGCCCCGCTGATGTCGGGGCTGATCATCGACCGGCTCGGCTCGGGGTGGCTGTGGGGCGCGTGCGCGGCACTGGGGACGGTGGCGGGACTGGGGTACTGGCTGCTGATGCGGGGCCTGTCGGAGGACGAGGGGAAAGCGGAGCGCACGGGGATCGAGCGAACGGTCACGGAACGGACGGTCACGGAACGGACGGAGGCGGAGCGAACGGAGGCGGAGCGAACCCGCCACGAAAGCCCTGCCGCTCAGATGTGACCGAAGGACAGGCAGGCCGCGAGGTAACGGTCGGCGAGACCCTGGTTCTCGCGTCCGTGGGACACAAGAGACCACCGAACGGTCTTCCCTCAGCGAAAAAGGGGACAGCCGACACCAACCAATGCCCCATATGCCCCTGTTTGGCGACCTGTTGAGGGCACTCGGGGCCGGGCACTCGGGAGCCGGTCATGTGTCCTCCGTAGCGATACCCCGTCCCCGTCCGCCGGGACGTACTGACGACCCACCCGGACCCGCCCTCCTTCCGAATGCCCCCGCCCGACCCACCACCCACCCACCGTCCGCGAGCCGGGAAACGACCGGTCAGGCCACCGCACCTCCCCCGGGGACCCCTTCCCCCGGGCCGCCCCTCCCACGAAGCCGCAGTTGCGACGGAGGGGCGGGGGTCAAGGGTGGAGCGCAGCGGAATCGGCGCAGCCGACGCGACGAAGGAGCGCCCTTGACGCCCGCCCCTCCGTCGCCAAACTCAAACCAGAGGGGCGGCCCCACCCGAGACGAAACCACCCGAACAGGGACCCCTGCCGCGAGTCGCCCGCACAACTCACCCCCGTGCTCATGTTCGGCGTCACTCGCCCCCGATACGGGCAGGGCGCGCGGCTCGTTGTGCCTGGCGTAGGGACGTAGACCGTCACCCCGCACCGTCACCCCGCACCGGCGGACCGCCGCTTCGACGCGGATCAGCCATGAGTGGGACCAGCGGTGGGAGTTGGTGACGACCTCCGTCACACAGAGGCGGGCGTCGTCGGCGAGGCCGGGGTGGTCGGTGATGCGGAACAACGACCTGGCGTGGCATCGCCCAGGGCTGCCGAGATCCGAGCGCACCCCAAGGCGTGCCCCGGCGACGGCACTTCGGCCTCCGCGTACCGGCCCATTCCGGTGCCTCAACCGGATGACAAAAACAGACGGTGACACCGACAGACGGTGACGCCGAGAGACCGTGACCCCGACAGACCGTGACATCGACAGACCGTGACCCCGACAGACACGACGCCGAGCACAGAACAGCTGAGCACGGAACAGAGGAAGTGACATGCCACCCAGGGACAATCCGACCGCCCGCCAAGCACGCCTCGGTGGGGAGTTGCGGAAGCTACGGCTCCGTGCGGGCAAAGCGGCCCGCGAAGCAGCCGGCTTCCTCTCGACCGATCAGGCCAGGATCAGCCATATCGAAGCGGGTCGTATCGGTATCAGCGAGGAGCGGGTCCGCAGGCTGGCGGTCTTCTACGCCTGTGACGACTACGCACTGATCGACGCTCTCTGCGCCATGACGCACGAACACCGCGGTCAGTACTGGTGGGACGAGTACCGGGGCATTCTCGCTCCCGGTTTCCTCGATGTCGCGGAACTCGAACACCATGCGAAGTACCTGCGGTATCTGCAACCCGTCACCTTCCCGGGCATCCTCCAGACAAAGGAATACGCGCGAGCGCTCTTCGACAGCGTGCTTCCGAAGCTTCCCCCCAAGGATGTGGACGCACGGGTGGAGCACCGCACGAGGCGGCAGGGAATTCTGGCGCGCGGAAATCCTCCGGAAGTGGAGGCCATCGTGCATGAGGCTGCCCTGCGCATGCGTATCGGCGGGCGGAAGGTCGCACGTCAGCAGCTTGAACATCTCATGGAGGTGTCCGAAAAGCCGGATGTGATGCTCCGGATCATTCCGTTCACCAATGAGGATTTCATCGATCTCACCCAGACCGTGCTCTACACCGGAGGAACCGTCCCGCAACTCGACTCGGTCCATATCGACAACCGCTTCGGCGGACTCTTCGTCGATGCGGAAACCGAGCTGGAGAGCAATCGAACACTGCTCGACTTCGCCGAGCAGGCCTCTCTGGAACCCGCCGAGTCGCGCAGCTTCATCCATCACATCGCACGAGATCTGTGAGAGCCCGAGGAATGAGCAGAGAGATAAACTGGCAGAAGTCATCCTTCTCCGGCGAAGGAGCCCAGTGCGTCGAGGTCGCCGAACACGGCGGCCGGATACAGGTACGCGAAAGTGACGAGCCGAATGTCGTCGCCACCACGAGCCGAGCCAATCTCGCGGCATTCATAGCGGGCGTCAAAGCGGGCGAGTTCGACCACTTCGCCGATTGACCTGTTCCGCCGACGCCGACACCGACGCCGACGCCGAGGGCCCCGGGCCCCTCACTCCACGAACGAGGGGCCCACGGCGCAGGCCACGAATACAAGCGCTCCGGCCCACGCTTGCCGCCGAGCTTTTCGTAACGATAACGTCGCGGTGCGTGGCCATCTCGGGGTACTTCCTCGGCATCGGCTGCCCAGGGCGGCACAACTCTCCTGGCTCCTGGTCCAGTTAAGAGAGACAGCGCGGCCGACAGCCCAGGGTCCTGCAGAACGGGTGAATTCATGAACGTACAGCTCGCAGTGCCTGTGATCGACACCCATGTCTTCCTGCGCGACGGGGACAAGCTCCTGCTCTCGCAGCGTGGCGGGCCGTACGGGTACGGGCGGTGGCACGCGCCGTCGGGGAAGCTCGACCAGGGGGAGACGCTCAGGAGCGGGGCCGCGCGGGAGTTGTACGAGGAGACCGGCGTACGGGTCGATCCCGGGCATCTGCGCCTTGTGCACACCGTGCACCACCGGCAGTCCCCGGAGACCGAGCGGATCGGGTTCTTCTTCGAGGCCAGCGAGTGGGAGGGCGAGCCCGAGAACCGGGAGCCCGAGAAGTGTCTCGATCTGCGGTGGTTCTCGGTGCACGAGCTGCCCGAGGACATCATCGAGTACCCCGCCGCCGGGCTGTACGGCTACCTCGACGGCGGGACCACGCTCACCGAGCACGGCTTCTCCGCAGACGCCGACACCGACGCCGACGCCGACGCCGGGAGCCGTAGCGGTAGCCGGTAGCGGTGTCCGGGGCGGGCAGGGTGGGCCGGCGGGCGGTGGCTTGTGAGGGACGGCAGGTGGAGCGCATGCCGTGCTTCCGGGCGGATGCCGGACGTACAGTCGATTCATGACAGTCCACGTCACCATGCTTCCGGCAGCGGTCACGCCGGGCCTTGAGCAGTCCAGTCGCATCACCTCCTACGAGGATCACGACGGGGTGCGCTACCGATACCTTCTGCATGACAGCGGGGCCCTGGTCGTGAGGCGTATGCAGTCCGATGAGGAAACCGTCACCGAGGTCGTCTACGGGCCCTCGGCCTGGGAGGGCGTGCAGGGGGACGGATCGATCCAGCCCCATATGTGAGCCGGCCGACCGGCGCCGACCCGGCCGACCGGCGCCGACCCGGCCGACCGGAAGCAGCCCGGCAGACCGGTACCAGACCGTTTAGTACCAGCGCGCCTAGTACGTGCGGAGCCCGTACCCGTACCCCCGCGCTCGTACCTCGCCCCGTACCCCTGCTCGCGCCCCGCGCCCCGCGCCCCGCGGCCGTCGGCGTCAACTCACGCCGCGCTGCGCCTCGTACAGATTGCGCGGCCTCAGGTCCTCGGGACGGCCGTACGCCTCCAGCCGCGCGCGCAGCTCGCCCGTGAAGTCCGGTACGTCGATCTGGTCGAACTCGCGGACCTCGCTGATTCCCGCCGTGACGCTGTACGGAGCGATCTCGTCGATCTTGATCAGGCCCGCGCGCCCGTTGGTGACGGTGACGTTCCAGTGCGCGAACCGCGCCCCGTACAGCGGGCCCGCGATCGCGTCGCCGCCGTGCCGGCCGTCGTTGGTCACCGTGATCTCCGTCCGTACGTTGGCGAACGGCATCCCCCGGTGCGTGTCGAACGTCCCCATCTCCATCAGCCCGCGTGACCAGACGTTGTAGCTGGACAGACCCTCGACATTGATCCCGTGGAGCTGGGTGCCCGCCGGCGCCGGGGCCGTGCGGCGCTCGATGACGAAGTCCTCGATCAGATTGTCGTGCGAGCCCTCGCGGCAGTAGTACGGATGGTGCACACCACGGCCCGCGACCCGCGTCCGGCTCAGGGTGCAGGCGGACGCGGCGATCAGCCCGAAGCCGTTGTCGACATGGCGTACGACCACGTCGTCGGCCCAGCAGTCGTACGCGCACTGGAACGCGACCCCGTTGTACCCCTTGTCGAGCAGATGCGGGGACTGCGGCGTCTCGACCGCCTCCAGCGTCAGCCCCTCCACGCCGGAGCCGGTCAGCGGCGTGACGAGCGTGGTGAGCCGAGGGTCCCACTCCGGGCGTAGGTCCAGCGGGAGCGGACGTTCCAGGGTGATCTTCCTCCCGCGTACGGCCGTGACGCGCACCGGCCACTCGTACGGAACGTAGGACGTCAGCTTGGTCATGGCGTCCCAGTCGTACGCCTCGGTGCCGGGGCCGCCGCCCGCCATGTGCTCCAGGAGGGTGTGGTCCGCGTCGTTCACGAGCCGCAGCAGGACGAGCTGTCCGCGCCTGAGCCCGGAGGCGTCCTGGACGGTCACGGTCCGGTCGCCGCGCCGGGCACGGCCGACGCCGGTGAGGGTCCGCCACTCGTCCCGCTTGTTGCCCGTCCAGCCCTCGAAGGGCCAGGCGCGCTCCTTGACGGCGGTGGTGAGCGTGTTCCAACGCTCCTGCGGACAGAGCCAGATGAGACCGCCGGCCCATGACCAGCTCGATTTGTCACCGCCGTAGCGGCTGCCGTAAGGGCCGATCAGCTCGGTGAGGTTCTTGGTCGCGTACAGCGTGGTACGGCCGCTGCCCGCGCCCCGCAGGACGACATCGCTGTGGCCGATCCGGATCACGTCGTCGATCCGGTAGGTGCCGGGCGGGATGGTGACCGTGCCCCCGCCGCGTTCTCCGGCGGCGGCGAGGGCACGGTTGATGGCGGGGGCGTCGTCCACCGAACCGTCGCCCTTGGCGCCGTACGCACGGACATCGGCCACGACGCGGTGGCGGGGGAAACGGTCGGCGCCCGCCCGCTGCCCGGCCTTCCCCACGTACGGGATCTGGGGGTGGGTGTACGGCGACTCGGCGAACTCCCGCCAGAGCGTGGACGTCCGGGCGGATCCCGCAGATCCGACGGACCCGGCTGATCCGGCGGACCCGGCGGACCCGGCAGATCCGGCGGTCACCCGTGCCCCGTTCGCGGCGGCCGCGGCGCTGCCGCCGAGAGCGGCGCTCATCGCGCCGGCCGCCGCGACACCGACGGCACTGCCGAGCAGGGTCCGCCGACCGAGCGGGGTCCGCCGACCGAGCGGGGTCCGCGGGCCGACCGCACGCGCGGCCCGCTCCTGCGGCTCCGGCGGCCCTGGCTGTTCCTTCTGCTCCCGCTGCTCCCGCGACTCCACGATCCCGCCTCCATGTATGTGAACGACGTTCAGGTGTGCGTGTGGAGGTGAGCATGCCACGGGCTTGGCCGCCCGGGAAGACGCCGGACGCCGAGTGCATCGAGATCAGGAGGAAGGGGAGGCCTGGGTCAGATGCGCGAACGCGTCCAGATTCCGGGTGGACTCGCCCCGGGAGACCCGCCAGGCGTACTCCTTGCGGATCGCGCTCGCGAACCCCAGCTCCAGCAGGGTGTTGAAGGAACCGTCCGCCGCTTCGAGCACGGAGCCCAGCAGCCGGTCGACCGCGTCCTCGGTGACGGCGGCCAGCGGGAGTCTGCCGGTCAGATAGATGTCCCCGAGCCGGTCGACCGCGTAACTCACCGCGTACAGCTTGAGGTTGCGCTCCAGCAGCCAGCGGTGCACACCCTCGGCGTTCTCGTCCGGGCGGCGGATCACGAAGGCGTTGACGGAGAGCGTGTGGCGGCCCACCAGGAGGGAGCAGGTGGTGGAGAGCTTGCGGGTGCCGGGGAGGGTGACGACGTACGAGCCGGGCGCCGGGCTCTCCCACTCCAGCTCGGCGGCTTCCAAGGTCTGTTCGATGACACGCGCGGGGTCCCCGGCGGACCGCTGTACGTCAGCCATGGTGCGAGCGTACGCGACGGCGATGATCGTGCAGGGCGGCCAGATACACCTCCGCCGTCGCCGAGGCCGCCGCGTCCCAGCCGAAGGACCCCGCGTGGCGCGAGGCCGCCGCGCCCATCCGGCCGACCAGTTCCGGGTGGTCGACGAACTTCCGCAGCGCCCGCGCGTAGGCCTCCGGATCGTGGCCGGGGACCAGGAACCCGGTCTCCCCGTGCCGTACCGCCACCGGCAGTCCGCCCACCGCCGCGGCCACCACCGGGGTCCCCGCCGCCTGCGCCTCTATGGCGACAAGGCCGAACGATTCGCTGTACGAGGGCATGACCAGCACGGACGCCGCACGGAACCAGTCCGCCAGCAGGTCCTGGCCGACCGGCGGCCGGAACCGCACCACATCTGCTATCCCCAGGCGCGCGGCCAGCTTCTGGAGCCCTTCCGGCCTGGCCAGACCCGTACCGCTCGGACCGCCGACGACCGGCACGACCAGCTTCCCGCGCAGCGACGGGTCCTGGTCGAGGAGGACGGCCACGGCCCGCAGCAGCACGTCCGGGGCCTTCAGCGGCTGGATACGGCCCGCGAAGAGCGGGATGAAGGCGTCGGACGGCAGACCGAGGCGGGCACGGGCGGCGGCGCGGCCGTCCCCGGGACAGAAACAGTCCAGGTTCACCCCGGGGTGGACGACGGCCGCCTTCCCGGGCTCGGCGTCGTAGAAACGGACGAGGTCACCGGCCTCCTCCGCCGTATTGGCGATCAGCCGGTCGGCGGCGCGCACGATCTGGGTCTCGCCGATCACCCGCGCGGTGGGCTCGGGGCTGTCGCCCTCGGCGAGCGCGGCGTTCTTGACCTTCGCCATGGTGTGCATGGCGTGGACGAGGGGCACGCCCCAGCGGTCGGCGGCGAGCCAGCCGACATGGCCGGAGAGCCAGTAGTGGGAGTGGACGAGGTCGTAGTAGCCGGGGCGGTGACCCGCCCAGGCCTGCATCACACCGTGTGTGAAGGCGCAGAGCTGCGCGGGCAGTTCTTCCTTGGCCAGACCCTCGTACGGGCCGGCGTCGACATGGCGTACGAGCACCCCGGGGGCCAGTTCCACGACGGGATCCAGACCGCCGACCGTGGCCCGGGTGAAGATCTCCACCTCGATGTCGATGGCGGCGAGACGCTTGGCCAGCTCGACGATGTAGACGTTCATACCGCCCGCGTCGCCCGTACCCGGCTGGTGCAGCGGGGAGGTGTGGACGCTGAGCATGGCGATACGGCGGGGCCGACGGTGCTGGCCGGGGAGCCGGAGGCGGGGGGTTCGCGTCGGTCCTACGAACGTGCCGGCGATACGGGACACGTACTGGCTCACGTCTACGGCCTCTCGCTCGGGGAGCCGCTTTGGGGCACGGCAAAGAGAGGGTGTGCGAAGCCCTCCGAAGGCCGTCAACAGCGGAATGGGCTCCTTCATTTCCGCCGCCGTTTCCACTTTGCCAAATCATTACGGTGGACGGCTCAACCCTGCCGGGCACCGAGGGGTGGGGGGCCTGCCGTCCCACTGCCGTGGCGGGCGGCCTCCCGTCGCCGCGCGCCCTCCCGTCGCCGCGCGCACTGCCGTCGCCGCGCGCACTGCCGTCGCCGCGCGCACTGCCGTCGCCGCGTGTCGTTCCGTCGCGACGTGTCGTTACGCTCGTTCCCATGGTGCCCCCGCTCCCCCCGTCCCGCTCGTCCCGCCCGGTGGGCACCGTGACGCGTGGCACCACGCACCAGAACCGGCTGCGCCGTATGGACCGCTGGATCACCGCCGTACACGGACCCGCGCTGCGCCGCTCGGTGAACGCCCCCGTCGTGGTGGACCTGGGGTACGGCGCCGCCCCCTGGACGGCGGTCGAACTGCTGCTGCGGCTGCGTACGGCCGATCCGCGTACCCAGGTCGTCGGGATCGAGATCGAACCGTCCCGGGTCGCCGCCGCCCTCCCCTACGCGCGTGACGGCCTCCGCTTCCGGCACGGCGGCTTCGAGATGCCGCTGGACGGTGGTGGCGTACGGCCCGTGCTCGTACGGGCGGCCAATGTGCTGCGGCAGTACGAGGAGGGCGAGGTCGCCGCGGTCTGGGCGCGGCTGTGCGCGCGCCTCGCGCCGGGCGGGCTGCTGGTGGAGGGGACGTGCGACGAGATCGGCCGTCGGCATGTCTGGGTGGCGCTCGGCCCGGAGGGACCGCGCACGGTCACCTTCGCGACCCGGCTCGGCTCGCTCGACCGGCCGTCCGATCTGGCGGAGCGGCTGCCCAAGGCGCTGATCCACCGCAATGTGCCGGGCGAGCCGGTCCACGCGTTCCTGCGCGACTTCGACCGGGCGTGGGCGGCGGCGGCTCCGTACGCGTCGCTCGGCGCGCGGCAACGGTGGGTCAGGTCCGTACGGGAACTGGCGGCCGACTGGCCGCTCGTGGACGACGCGCGGCGGTGGCGACAGGGCGAGGTGACGGTGAAGTGGGCGGCGCTGGCGCCCCGTTCGGGTGCGGCGGCGGTCCCGGGGGACAGCGCGGGTGACCGGCGGGGGTGACCGGCTGGGGTGACCGGCGCGGGTGACCGAATGTGACAGCGGGAACACCACGAGGTGCCCGTTCGTCCACAGTGGGGTGAATGAGTCCTGTGAGGTGCGGGACGCCTCTGTCCCTTTGCCGGAGGACATGACACGATCGCGGCGGCGGCAGTACTTGCTGACGGTACGTCGGAAAAGAACACAGAAGGACAGAAAGAGACCGAGAAACACCGAGAAGCACGGAGAAGGACCAAGAGGGGCGGAAGAAGCAACGGAAGCGCGCGTCCCACGCTTTGGCTGCTTCGAGGCACCTCGAAGGCGCGCACGTACGCAGGCACCCCAGGTGCCCACGTACCCCAGGTGCCCGAGTACCTCAGGCGCGCCAGGCACCTCAGGCGCCGCGAACGCCTCGGCTGATGGATCGACCGGGTTGGCTCGGAAGGGGAGTTTGTGAACCGACGTCGCAGTGCCGCTGCCGCGATCACCGTGGTGTGCGCCCTGGCCGTCCTGATGTCGCCGGATCTGCTGAACCGCGCGTACGCGACCCCGATGCCGCCCCCCGCGCCGGTGGTCCCCCTGGCCGTGCCCGCTGCTCTCGCCGCGCCGTCCCCGCCGGCCGTTCCCCCGCCGCCGGTCGAACTCCCGCCGGGGGTCTCGTCGGTCACCCGGGACGGGAAGTCCCTCGACGACCTCCGCAAAGAGATAGAGCGCCTCTACCAGAAGGCCGCGTCCGCCACCGACGCGTACAACCTCGCCGACGAGCAGGCCAAGAAGCAGTCCGCCGAGGTCGTCTCGCTGGCCGAGGACCTTGTCCAGGGCCAGTTGCGGATCGACGCGCTCAAGGACCGCGCGGGTGCCGCGGCCCGCGCGCAGTACCGCGGCGGAGGGCTGCCGCCCGAGGCCCAGCTCATACTGACCGACGACCCGCAGCTCTTCCTCGACGGCGTCGGACGCATCCAGCAGGGCCAGAAGGCCACCAAGGACCTCATCGCCGAACTCACCACGGCGCAGGAGGACTTGAAGGCGTACACCTCGGACGCGAGTACGCAGTGGGACCGGCTCGAAGCCAACCGTGTCAAGAAGGAAACGGCGAAGAAGGAGATCACCAAGCAGATCTCCGCCGCCAAGAAGCTCGAAGCGAGTCTGGAGAAGGAGGAGCGGGCGCGGCTGGCGCAGTTGGAGAGCGACGCGGCGTTCCGGGCGCAGTCCGCCTGGCTGGGCTCGGGCGCGCTCACGGAGATCAACCGTCAGACGAGCGCGACGGGCAAGAAGGCGATCGCCTTCGCGACGGCGCAGATCGGCAAGCCGTACGTGTGGGGCGCGGAGGGACCGTCCTCGTACGACTGCTCCGGGCTGACCTCGCAGGCGTGGGCGGCGGCCGGCCGGCCCATCCCGCGCACCTCGCAGGAGCAGTGGCGGCTGCTGCCCCGGATCCCGGTCGAGGACATGCGGCCCGGCGATCTGATCATCTACCACCAGGACGCCAGCCATGTGGGGATGTACATCGGCGACGGCGCGATCGTGCACGCGCCGCGGCCGGGCCGGAATGTGACGCTGGCGGGCGCGGGCTCGATGCAGATCCTCGGGGTCGTACGCCCGGACAAGTAGGGCGATAGCGGCGGTAGCGGCGATGGCGGGGAAAGCAGGGAATGTCCTGTTTACGCCACCGCCTCCCGGCGGGGGCGCACACCCCGCGGGGGCGCACACACCCAGCAGGGGCGCACGCCCGGCAGGCACGCACGCACGCCCGGCAGGCACGCACACCCGGCAGGTACGCCGCACACCCGGCAGGCGCACACCCGGCGGGGCGCATACCGGACTCGCGTCGGGCCACAGGGCCGCGTCTGGGGTGCTTCATGGCTGTTCGACGGCATATACACGGGTCTTTCCCGCATGCTCCCCGTGTGACATGACCCATGTCCGGACGGGCGGCGACCACGCCCTTACGTGATGTATGTCATGGCCATCGATGCCCGAATCGCACCGGATGCGGTGTGGCGGACGGCATATGACGGTGGCTCTTCATCGCCGTGGCATTCCACTGGGGTGCGCGCTACCGCTATGGTCCCCGTCTGGTGGAGCGTCGATCGTCGTTCCATCGCGCCCTCGGGGGGAGGGAAGGAAACCCAGACCGATGCCGACACCCGTCCCGGTACCCGTACCGCGGCAACGCACAGGTTCGACCGTGGAGTGGCAGCCCACCGCCGAGACCGCCAAGACCGGCGATCTCATACTGCTGGTGATCGAGGACGACCCGGCGGGCACGTTCACCGCTCCGGAGCTGCCGGAGGGGGCCGGTACCCGCGTCCGTATCCGTACGGCCCGTAATCTCACCGAGGCCGAGCGGCTGCTCACGGACGACATCCACTGCATCCTCGTGGACCTCGCGCTCCCCGGGTACGGCGACAGCGACGATCTGGCCCCGCTGAAGCACGTACTGCGGCTGGCGCCCCGCCATGCCGTGCTCGCGCTGGCGGCGGAGGGCGATGTCGAGCGCGCGGCGGCGGCCGTACGGGTCGGCGCCCAGGACTATCTCTTCCGCGGCGAACTGGACGGACGGCTGCTCAGCCGCGCCATCCGCTACGCGGTCGAGCGCAAGCGCGCGGACATCGCACAGCGCCAGCTCACCGAGTCCCGGCTGCGCGCACAGGAGAACGCCCGACTGGAACGGGGTCTGCTGCCCACTCCCCTGCTCCAGGGCTCGGACCTGACCTTCGCCGCCCGCTACCGGCCCGGCAGATCACGGGCCCTGCTGGGCGGGGACTTCTACGACACGGTCCGTACGCCGGACGGCACGGTCCATGTGATGATCGGGGACGTCTGCGGCCACGGGCCCGACGAGGCGGCGCTCGGTGTGGAGCTGCGGATCGCCTGGCGCGCGCTGACGCTGGCGGGCCTCTGCGGCGACCGGCTGCTCTCCACGCTCCAGCAGGTCCTGGAGCACGAGCGGGAGAGCGAGGAGATCTTCGCGACGCTCTGCACGGTCGACATCACGCCGGACGGGAGACGGGCCGGACTCTGTCTGGCCGGTCATCCCTCGCCGCTGATCACCCGGCACGGCCGGGCGGCGCAGTTGCTCCCGTACGAGGAGGGCGGCCCGGCACTGGGGCTGCTGCCACGTGCCCGCTGGCCGCGTCGGCAGGTCGAGCTGGGCGGGACGTGGAGTCTGATGCTGTACACGGACGGCCTGATCGAGGGACGTGCGGCGCCCGGTGCCTCCCGGCGTCTCGGCCAGGAGGGCATGGTCGAGATGATCAACGCGCAGCTCGCGCGGGGGCTGGACGGCGACGACCTCCTGGAGGCGGCGGTCGCTCAGGCGCGGGAGCTGAACGGCGGGGAACTGACCGACGATGTGGCGGTGCTGCTGCTGGGCCGCGGCGGCACATGACCGCGGGGACGGGCCGGTCGTACTCACTCCCCGTGAGGTGCGCGAAGGAACCTGCCGGTCGCGACGAGCCTGCCGTCGCCAATGAGCCCGCCGCTCGCCAATGAGCCCGCCGTCGCGAACGAGCCCGGCGGTCGCTTCAGCGCCCGCCGTTGTACGGACCGTAGGGGCCGTCGCTGCTGGAGCCGCCGCCACGGCGTCCGCCGCCGCCGGAGATCTGGTGGACGGCCGGCCGTACGTCGACCATGAACACGATCGTGGCGACCAGCCCGGCGATCTGGAGGAACAGCATCGGCACGATGAGGTTCACGGCGACCGTGATCCCCAGAATGATGACCCAGAACTTCTTGGTCTGCTTGTCGGCGGCCCGGTAGGCGTCCTCACGGGCCGTCGCGGAGAGGAACAGCGCGACCACGGCGAGGACGAGCATGGCCAGATTGAGCAGCCAGAGGAATGTGCCGAAACCCGAGAGCAACATGCTGACACCGCCTGCCTGATAGGTGGGTGACCCAGTGAGTGGAGGGGATACCTCACGGCCCGTACGCCAAGGTACCCGGACAACGGACCGGACACCCGTGAGGTGCCCGGCCCGTTACCTTCCCCGCAGACCGCAGACCGCAGACCGCTGGCCACTGGCCGCAGACCGTTGGCTACTGGCCGCCGCCGCTGTCCGATGGCCGCCGACCGCTGGCCACCGGCCACCGGCCACCGGCCGCTGTCCGCCGGGGTGACGTCTCGCGGGTTGTGTCGCCCGCGGGCGTCCGTCCTGTGTCGCGGGATTACTTGGCGGACGGCGGGGTGTTCTTCCTGGCCGTCGTCTTGCGCGGGGTGGCCGCGGTGGCCGGAGTGGCCTTCTTGGCCGTGGCCGGCTTGGCGGTGGTGGACTTCGCCGCGGCGGGCTTGGGAGCGGCCTTCGGCTCGCTCTTCGGCGCCGGCCTGGGCGCGGCCTTCGTCTCGTTCCTCGGGGCGGCCTTGGGCTCGCGCTTCGGCTCGGGCTCGACGGCGACGGCGATCTCCGTGAGCTGCTCGGCGCCCTCGCCGCGCCAGGTCCGTACGGTCTGCTCGCCGCGCTCGGCGACCTTCTCGTACGTCTCCCGCGCCTTCACCGCGTACTCGGCGGCGACACCGAGGCTCCGCAGCGCCAGGTCCTGGGCGCTCTCGCCCAGCTTCTTCAGATCGGTGTCCAGCGATCCGAGCACCTCGCTGACCTTGGCCTGCACGGTCGCCTGGGCTTCCTTGGCCTGGATGGTGACCTTGTCCTGCACGGCCTTGGGGTCGGAGTTGCGTACGGCGTCCAGCCGCCCAGGCGCCTCGGCCCGGAACTGCTCGATCAGGCCCGGCACCTTCTTGGCCTTCTCCACGGCGATGTCGGCGGTGCCGGCCGCGAAGTAGAGGGGCGTCGGGTCGGTGAGGGTCTTGCGCAGGTCATCCACGATGGCCATGACTGGTGTCCTCCCGGGATCAGTTCAGTGTGAGGGTTCTGCGGGTGACGTGGCGGCACCACCATCGGCCGTGGGGCCGTCAGCGGCGGTGTCCTGGAAGCCCCCGGCGGCGGCGACGTCCGCACCGGCCGTCCGCTCCGTGGTCTTCCTGCCGTCCGTTCTCTTCTTGCCGTCCGTACTCTGCGTACTCTCCGTACTTTCCGTGTCGAGCGCGTTCTCCTTGCGGAACGACTCGTAGATCTGGAGCAGCACCTGCTTCTGCCGCTCGTTTATCGAGGGGTCGGCGAGGATGACGGCACGCGTCTCCAGCTCCTCCCGCTCCCGCTCGTCCAACATCCCGGCCTGCACGTACAGCGTCTCGGCGGAGATCCGCAGCGCCTTGGCGAGCTGTTGCAGGATGTCCGCGCTCGGCTTGCGCAGCCCGCGCTCGATCTGGCTCAGATACGGATTGGACACCCCGGCGGCATCGGCGAGCTGCCGCAGCGACAACTGCGCACTGCGCCGCTGCTCGCGCAGATACTCGCCGAGATTGCCGACGTTGAGTGATGCCATACCCCCATGCTGCGCGCCGCCGCTAACTATTGCAAGCGCATGCTTGCAATAGTGTTCCGCGGCACACCGGGGCCACGCCGACCATGCGGCGAGTTCGCCGAGGCCGTCGGGGAAGTCGTCTCCATTGACGCCGGCTCCTGGGCAGGCACGCGCTTCGCCGACAAGCGCTGCACGCTCCGGGAGACGCCGGACGGCGCGCCCGTCTCCGTCGCGGGCGGCGGGCGCGACCGGCGCGGGCCGGGGTCAGGGGCTTGTGCCGGGGTCAGGGCTTGTCAGGGCTTGTGAGGATGACGAGTTGCCGGGTCGCCCGGGTCATCGCGACATAGCGGTCGACCGCTCCTTCGATGCCCTCACCGAACGCCTCCGGATCGACGAGGACGACCAGGTCGAATTCGAGCCCCTTCGACAGCTCCGGGGTCAGTGACCGGACGCGGGACGTCGCCCGGAAGGCGAGATCGCCGATGACGCAGGCGGTCCCGTCGGCATGTGCGGCGAGCCAGGTGTCGAGGACCGCGCTCAGATCCGCGGTGGATCCGTGGACGACGGGGACACCGCCGCCGCGGACGGAGGTCGGCACATTGGCGTCCGGGAGCACGGCCCGGATGACCGGCTCGGCCTCCGCCATGATCTCCTCCGGTGTGCGGTAGTTGATGCTCAGGGAGGCCAGGCTGATCCGGTCGAGCCCGACCCGCGCGAGCCGTTCCTGCCACGACTCCGTGAACCCGTGCCTGGCCTGGGCACGGTCCCCGACGATGGTGAAGCTCCGGGAGGGGCACCGGAGCAGCAGCATCTGCCACTCCGCGTCGGTCAGTTCCTGGGCCTCGTCCACGACGATGTGTGCGAACGGGCCGGCGAGCAGGTCCGGTTCGATGCCGGCCGGCGCGCTCTCGTCCACCAGGGTGTCCCGCATGTCCTGTCCGTGCAGCATCGTCATCACCCCCTCACCGTCGTCGTCCGCTTCGAGCAGGGCGTCGACGACCTTGGTCATGTGCTCGCGTTCGGCGGCGACAGAGGCCTTGTGCCGGCGCTTGCGCCGTGACACCTCCGGGTCTCCGAGCCGCTGCCGCGCCGCGTCCAGGAGCGGCAGGTCGGACACCGTCCAGGCCTGGGCGTCCCCGCGCTGAAGCCGCTGGACGTCGTCGGGGCCGAGCCAGGGAGCGCACATCCGCAGATAGGCGGGCACCGACCACAGGTCGCCGACGAGGTCGGCCGCTTCGAGCAGCGGCCACGCGCGGTTGAAGGCCGTGAGCAGTTCCCTGTTCCGCAGCAGGGACTTACGGAGCAGGTCGGCCGGGGCGTCACCGTCGTGGTTGTCCACCAGGATCGTGAGCAGCTCCTCCCAGACCTGGTCGCGCGCCTCGTTGTGCGGGGTACCGGGTTCCGCCGCCTCGAACGCCACGGCCCAGTCGTCGGCGCTCAGCCAGATGTCGGACCAGTGGGTGGTGACCGTCATCCCCTTGGCGGGCGGTTCCTCGTAGAACCTGACGGCCTTCTCGATCGCCTTCACCAGACGCGCGGACGACTTCAGGACGGCCACGTCCGGGTCGGCCTCGACCGCCGCCGCGGCTCCCTCGGCGACGAGGTCCCGCAGGGTGCAGATCTGCACGCCCTCCTCCCCGAGGCTGGGGAGGACGTCGGAGACATAGCCCAGGTAGGGCTGGTGCGGACCGACGAACAGCACACCGCCCCGGCGGTGACCGAGGCGCGGGTCGGAGTAGAGGAGATAGGCGGAGCGGTGCAGGGCGACGACGGTCTTCCCCGTACCCGGACCACCGTCCACGACGAGAGCGCCGCGGGATCCCGCGCGGATGATGGCGTCCTGGTCGGCCTGGATGGTGCCCAGCACATCGCGCATCCGCGACGACCGGTTGCCGCCCAGACTGGCGATGAAGGCGGACTGGTCGTCGAGCGCGGCGTGCCCGGCGAACCCGTCCGAGGTGAACACCTCGTCCCAGTAGTCGCCGATCCGGCCGCGGGTCCAGCGATACCTGCGGCGGCTCGCCAGACCCATCGGGTTGGCGTGGGTGGCTCCGAAGAACGGCTCGGCCGCGGGGGAGCGCCAGTCGAGCAGCAGCCGACGGCCCGTGCTGTCCGTCAGGCCGAGTCGTCCGACGTACACGGGCTCGGGGTCGTCCGCGCCGACCATGTGTCCGAGGCACAGGTCCAGCCCGAAGCGACGCAGTGCGCGCAGGCGAGAGGTCAGCCGGTGGATCTCCAGGTCCCGGTCCATCGCCTGCCGGCCCGCGCCCCCGGGGGCCTTGCGCTCGGCATCGAGGCGCTCGGACAGTTCGGCGATCGACTGCTCAAGGCACTCCGCGACGGCCGCGAAGTGCTGCTCGTCGCCGGCGATCAGCGTCGGGTCGGCCTTGGGGGAGAGACGGTCGGGAAGGTCGAACGCGCTGGTGGTCAGGGGGTTCACGGGAGAAGCTCCGATCTGAGGTCGCTCGCGACCGTCGCGCGCGGCAAGGCATCCGGGCCGCCGGCCGGGGCCCGGCGGACTCCTCGTCCGGTGGCACGCACACGGGCGGCACGGGTGACACGGGCGCCCAGGCGCCGCGTGCCCGTGACCGCACCGCGAGTCCCACCAGCGGTTCGACGCCCGCGCGCGCGACCCGTACCTCGACACACATGACACACGTCGACACACGTCGACAACAGCACACGCACGTCGGGACTCCCCGTTTCCGCAGGTTGGGCCGTTGGTCCGGTTCGGCGGTTCCGGCCTCGGTCGGCGATTCTGCGGCATGACCCGGGTCTTGCCGCAAGCCCCCCTCTGCGCTATACGTTGAACATGGAAGGGGTGGGTGCTCCCCCTTTCCCTTCATCCTCTTGATCCCGTTCATTGAGCTGCTCGTCCGCTCTGGACGGACCACCCCCTCGCGAAGCGACGGCGCCCCGCGCCGCGTGTGTCCGTGACACGTTCATGGTGGGGCCCGCCGAACCGGTCAGGATTCGAGAAGCGCGGTTGCCCGAGCCGCGGCTAGCGTCGCGGCCATGGCCGTCACCGTACGAACGGCCGACGGCGACCTCGCCGGACCCGCGGCTTCACCGGGCCCACGACTTCAGGAGTGACCATGACCAGCTCTTCCACCCAGGGAATCAGGACCGTGCTGCACCCCGTCTCCGACCTGGCGGCGGCCAAGAAGGTGTACGCGGCCCTGCTCGGCGTACCGCCGCAGGCCGACGGGTCCTACTACGTCGGCTTCGAGGCCGCCGGCCAGCACATCGGGCTGGTGCCGGGCGGTGGACCGCAGGGCATGACCTCACCGGTGGCCTACTGGCACGTGCCGGACATCGCGGCGAAGCTGGCCGAGGTGACCGCCGCGGGTGCCACCGTGAAGGAGCCCGCGCACGACGTCGGTGGCGGCCGCCTGGTGGCCACCGTCACCGACCCCGACGGCAACGTCCTCGGGCTCCTTCAGGATCGCGCCGACGGACAGCCCGGCCCGCAGTAACCTGGCTGCCACCCGGACCGCTCGGCCGGGCCGGGCCGCATCCGGGACGTGTGCGTGATCGAGGACGGAGTCGAGGTCCTCGGGATCGGGGCGCCGCGTTCTGACAGGCCGACACGCCGACAGGCCGACACGCCGACACGTGCGTCCTCGGGATCGACGCGCGGCCGACGACAGCGGGTGACAGCTTCGGCGCGCGCACCGGCTTCGGCCCGCGCGCGCCGGCCGCCCCGTACCGCCGGTTCCGCGTCCCCCCGCGCCGTATCAGGTCCTGGCGCGAGGTGACCGGGCTGCCCGGCCCCGAGCCGATGCGCGACGGCCGCTGTCCGGATCGAGCCGGGCGCCGCCGACGGAGACCGCGAAGGCGGCCCCGCCCAACAGATGGAGAGACGATGAGCATGGCCACGAGGACGGACACGCGGTCGGCTGAGCCGCACGTCGCCGACAGCCACGATCTGATCCGCGTGCACGGCGCGCGCGTGAACAACCTCAAGGACGTCAGCGTCGAGATCCCGAAGCGCCGGCTGACGGTGTTCACCGGCGTCTCCGGCTCGGGCAAGAGCTCGCTGGTGTTCGGCACGATCGCCGCGGAGTCGCAGCGGCTGATCAACGAGACCTACAGCGCCTTCGTGCAGGGTTTCATGCCGACGCTGGGGCGGCCCGAGGTCGATGTGCTCGAAGGGCTGACGACCGCGATCATCGTCGACCAGCAGCGGATGGGTGCCGATCCCCGCTCCACGGTCGGCACCGCCACCGACGCCAACGCGATGCTGCGCATCCTCTTCAGCCGGCTCGGACAGCCGTACATCGGCTCGCCCAACGCGTTCTCCTTCAACGTCCCCTCGGTCCGGGCGAGCGGTGCGATCACGGTCGAACGCGGTGCCGGCAAGACCGTGAAGCAGACCTTCACCCGCACCGGCGGCATGTGTCCGCGCTGCGAGGGCCGGGGCACGGTCTCCGACATCGACCTCAGCCAGCTCTTCGACGACTCCAAGTCCATCACCGAGGGCGCGATCACCGTCCCCGGCTACAAGGTGGACGGCTGGTGGACCGTGGGGATCTACGTCGAGTCGGGCTTCCTCGACCCGGACAAGCCGATCCGCGACTACACCGAGACCGAGCTGCACGACTTCCTCCACCGCGAGCCGACCAAGGTGAAGGTCAACGGCGTCAACCTCACCTACGAGGGGCTGATCCCCAAGGTCCAGAAGTCGTTCCTCTCCAAGGACCGGGAGGCGATGCAGCCGCATATCCGGGCGTTCGTGGACCGGGCCGTCACCTTCACCGCCTGCCCCGAGTGCGACGGCACCCGGCTGGCCGAGGCGGCCCGGTCGTCGCGGATCGGCGGGATCAGCATCGCCGACGCGTGCGCGATGCAGATCAGCGACCTGGCCGCATGGATACGCGGCGTCGACGAGCCGTCGGTGGCGCCGCTGCTCGCGACGCTGGGGCAGACCCTCGACTCGTTCGTGGAGATCGGGCTGGGCTATCTCTCGCTCGACCGGCCGTCGGGCACGCTGTCGGGCGGCGAGGCGCAGCGCGTCAAGATGATCCGCCATCTCGGCTCCTCGCTCACCGACACCACCTATGTCTTCGACGAGCCCACCACGGGCCTGCACCCCCATGACATCCAGCGGATGAACGGCCTGCTGCTGCGGCTGCGGGACAAGGGCAACACGGTGCTCGTGGTGGAGCACAAGCCGGAGACGATCGCGATCGCCGACCATGTCGTCGACCTCGGCCCCGGCGCCGGTACGGCGGGCGGCACCGTCTGCTTCGAGGGCACCGTCGAGGGGCTGCGGGCCGGCGGCACCCTCACCGGCCGCCACCTGGACGACCGGGCCACGCTCAAGGAGACGGTACGCAAGCCCACCGGCACGCTGGAGATCCGCGGTGCGACGGCGCACAACCTGCGCGACGTCGATGTCGACATCCCGCTCGGCGTGCTGGTCGTCGTCACCGGAGTCGCGGGCTCCGGCAAGAGCTCGCTCGTCCACGGGTCACTGCCCCACCGGTCGGGGGCCACCGGCGCGGGTGTGGTGTCGATCGACCAGAGCGCGATACGGGGCTCACGGCGGAGCAACCCGGCGACGTACACCGGACTGCTCGACCCGATCCGCAAGGCGTTCGCCAAGGCCAACGGCGTGAAGCCGGCACTCTTCAGCGCCAACTCCGAGGGCGCCTGCCCCACCTGCAACGGCGCCGGCGTCATCTTCACCGACCTGGCGATGATGGCTGGTGTCGCCAGCACCTGCGAGGAGTGCGAGGGGAAGAGATTCCAGGCGGCGGTCCTGGACTACCACCTCGGCGGCCGTGACATCAGCGAGGTGCTCGCGATGTCGGTGACCGAGGCGGAGGAGTTCTTCGGCGCCGGTGACGCGCGTACGCCGGCCGCGCACCGCGTCCTCGGCCGGCTCGCCGATGTCGGGCTCGGCTACATCAGCCTCGGCCAGCCGCTCACGACGCTGTCCGGCGGCGAGCGGCAGCGGCTCAAGCTGGCCACCCAGATGGCCGAGAAGGGCGGCGACCGGCCCGTCTACGTGCTCGACGAGCCGACCACCGGCCTCCACCTCGCCGATGTCGAGCAACTGCTCGGCCTGCTCGACCGGCTCGTCGACTCCGGCAAGTCGGTCATCGTCGTCGAGCACCACCAGGCGGTCATGGCGCACGCCGACTGGATCATCGACCTCGGCCCCGGCGCCGGCCACGACGGCGGCCGGATCGTCTTCGAGGGCACCCCCACCGACCTCGTCGCCGCCCGCTCCACCCTCACCGGGGAACACCTCGCGGCCTACGTGGGCGCCTGACCGGGACGGTGCCGCCCCTGACCGAGACGGTGCCGCCCCTGACCGAGACGGCGCCGCCGGGGAAAGCCCTCGTCCACGAGCGCGTTCGCCTGGGCGAGGGCACCCGGCGGGGCGGGCGGGGCCCTGCGCGGTAGCTCGGACTGGGCGGGCGGGGCGCTGTGCGGTGGGCGAGGGGCGGTCTTCCCTGCCCTGCCGGGGGGCGGATCGTTGGGCCGGTGCGTCCCGGCGATCACGCCTCCTGTCCGGCGATCGCGTCGAGCCGCGCGATCGCGTCGGCCGGGAGTTCGAGGGACGCCGCGGCGACGTTCTCGCGGAGGTGTGCCACCGAAGAGGTGCCCGGGATGAGCACGGTCGTCGCGGACCGCTGGAGCAGCCAGGCGAGGGCCACCTGCTGGGGCGAGGCCCCGAGGCGGGCGGCGACGCCGCTGAGCGTCTCCGACTGGAGCGGGCTGAAGCCGCCGAGCGGGAAGAACGCGGCGAACGCGATGTTCTCGGCCGCGCACCGGTCGACCAGTGCGTCGTCCTGCCGGGCCGCGATGTTGTAGAGGTTCTGGACGGTGACGACGGGCGCGATGGTCTGCGCCTCCGTGAGCTGCGCCGAGGAGACACCGCTGAGTCCGAGGTGGCGGACGAGCCCCTGCTCCCGGAGTTCCGCCAGGGCGCCGAACTGCTCCGCGAGGGACCCCTCGGAGGTGCCCTCGGCCGTGCCGAGGCGGAGATTGACGGCATCGAGCACATCCAGACCGAGGTGCAGCAGATTCTCGCGCACCTGCGCCTTGAGGTCCTCGGGCTCCAGCGACGGCCTCCAGGAGCCGTCGTCGCCTCTGCGGGCACCGACCTTGGTGACGATACGGAGGCCGGCGGGGTAGGGGTGCAGGGCCTCCTTGATGATCTCGTTCACGACGACGGGACCGTAGAAGTCGCTGGTGTCGATGTGCGTGATACCGAGGTCGACCGCCTCGCGGAGCACCGCGACGGCCTGATCACGGTCCTTGGGCGGACCGAAGACGCCGGGACCGGCGAGTTGCATGGCGCCGTAACCCATCCGGCTGAGGGTGAGGTCGTCGGCGAGCGTGAGCGTACCGCCGGGAGGTGTGCTGGTCATGGTGCCTCTTTCGTCACGGGGCAGAAGCCGCTCCGGATCGTCCGCTCCGGATCGTCACGGATTCCCCTACGCCGACTCTGCGCCTCCGCCGGCCCGGGTGGGAGTACCCCGGCGTTCCTGGGACCCGCACGGCCAGTCACCCGCAGCCGGAGGAGAACCGCCCCCGGGCGTGGTGGAGGGGCGTGCGATGCTGGGCGGGTGACACCCGAGGACCTCGTCAGGCTGCGCCGGGCGCGGGACACCATGGACCGTGACTACGCGCTCCCGCTCGACGTCCCCGCGCTGGCGCGGGGTGCCCTCATGTCGACCGGCCACTTCTCCCGCAGCTTCCGTGCCGCCTTCGGGGAGACGCCGTACAGCTATCTCATGACCCGCCGCATCGAACGGGCCAAGGCCCTGCTGCGCCGGGGCGATCTCACGGTGACGGAGGTCTGCTTCGCGGTGGGGTGTTCGTCGCTGGGTTCGTTCAGCTCACGGTTCACGGAGCTGGTCGGCGAGAGCCCCAGCGCGTACCGGGCACGCGGCCATGAGGACGGCGCCGGGATCCCGGCGTGCTTCGCCATGATCCTCACGAGGCCGGTCAGGAACAGGGAAGCGAAACCCGCCGTCGGCTCGTAGCGTGACTGCCATGGACATCAGGCTCTCCCACTGCTTTCTCGCAGTTGACGACCACGACAAGGCGCTCGTTTTCTACCGGGACGTGCTCGGGCTGACCGTGCGCAGCGATGTCTCGTTCGAGGGGATGCGCTGGGTGACGGTCAGCCCGCCGTCGCAGCCGGACATCGAGATCGTCCTCGAACCGCCGATCGCGAGTCCCAACGCGTCGGAGGCCGACAAGCGGGCCCTGACGGATCTGCTGGCCAAGGGCCTGCTGAGCCGGGCCGTGTTCGCGACCGACGACTGCGACGCCACCTTCGAGCACATCAGGGCCTCCGGCGCGGAGGTGATCCAGGAGCCGATCGACCAGCCGTACGGCGTACGCGACTGTGCCTTCCGCGATCCGTCCGGCAACCTGCTGCGCTTCAACCAGCCCAACAGGCGGTAGTCCACCGCAGGTGATCCGGCCGCCGTGATCCACCGCAGGTGATCCGGCCGCCGTGATCCACCGCAGGTGATCCGGCCGCCGGTAGTCGGCCGCAGGCGGTCCGGCCGCAGGTAGCCGGCCGCGGGTGATCCACCGCAGGGTGATCCACCCGCCGGGGGTCCACCCGCCGGGGGTCCACCCGCCGGGGGTCCCGCCGGGCCCAGCACGGCCCCCTGGGCCACCGGCTCCTCGCCCGCCGCTCAGCCCGCCCCGTCCGGCGCACCCGGCAGCGACTCGACGGGCCCCGCCCGCCAGGCCCTCGTGCGCGCGGTGGCCGGGGCGTCGCCGCTCCGTCCGGCCACCAGCACCTCCACCCCGTCCAGCAGTCGCTCCAGACCGAACGTGAACTCCGCGTCCGGCGCGTCCACCTCGTCCATCACGCCGCCCGCCAGCAGCCCGGCCACCGCCGGATAGCGGTCCGGGTCGGCGAGCCTCCGCAACGTACGCGCATAGCCGGCCATCACCTCCTCGGCCGACGCGCCACTCGCCTCGACGGCCGCGTCCAGATCCGCCATCAGCGTCGCCTCGGTCCGGACGAAGCCGCTGACCAGCAGGATCACCGACAGCTTGGTGCCGTCGTCCAGCCCGGTGCCGTCCAGGGCCGTCAGGCCGCGCTCCCACCACGCCACCATGTTGGGGGTGGCGGGCGGACCCGAGATCGGGATGCGCAGTCCCCACAGGTTCCGGTGGAACATCTCGCGCTGGCCCCGGGCCCACTGGGCCAGCGCCTCCCGCCATCCGGTGCCGGGCGGCGGGGCGGGCGGCGGGGCGCCGATGGCCACCTCCTGCATCAGGATGTACAGCTCGTCCTTGGCCGCGACATACCGGTAGAGCGACATCGTCGAGACGCCCAGCTCCTTGGCGACCCGCCCCATCGAGACCGCGCCCAGCCCCTCGGCCGCCGCGACGCCGACCGCCGCGTCGACGATCCTCGACAGGCTCAGACCGGGCTTGGGTCCCTTGGACGGACGTTCGCGCAGCCCCCAGGCGGCCTCGATGCTGGCGGGCAGTCCCGTACCGCCGCCGCTCTTCTCCGTCATCGCCGTCGCCCGTCCGTCATCGCCGTCGCCTCGCATCTCCTCGGCCCCCTGCTTGACGTCCATCCTAGTAATGCGTAACTCTTACACAGCAACGTGTATGTCATACGCAGTAATGGCGCGCAGGGCGCCCGACCGCGCCGTGGCGCCGCCGAACGGGGGGCTCATGAAGCGACAGCCGGCCATCGAGGCGACCGGCCTCGAAAAGTCCTACAGGAACGGAAAGGCACGGGTGCGTGTCCTGCGCGGGATCGATCTCCGGGTCGGCCCCGGCACGGTCTTCGCCCTGCTCGGTCCCAACGGCGCGGGCAAGACGACGGCGGTACGGATCCTCACCACGCTCACCGAGGCCGACAGCGGCACGGCCCGGGTCGCCGGGTACGACGTCGTCGCCGACCGGCGCCGGGTGCGCGGCGCCATCAGTCTGACCGGGCAGTTCGCCGCCGTCGACGAGAGACAGACCGGGGAGGAGAACGTCCGCATGATGGCCCGCCTCAGCGGCCGGTCACGGAGGGACGCCCGGCGCCGCGCCGCGGAACTCCTCGACCGGTTCGGTCTCTCCGCCGTGGCCGGCCGTCCGGCCGCCACCTACTCCGGCGGTATGCGGCGCAGGCTCGATCTCGCCGCGGGCCTGGTCGGCGAACCGGAGGTCGTCTTCCTCGACGAGCCCACGACCGGTCTCGACCCGCGCAGCCGCCAGGAGTTGTGGCAGGAGGTACGGGCTCTCTCCGCGCGGGGCACCACGGTCTTCCTCACCACCCAGTATCTGGAGGAGGCCGACCAGTTGGCGGACCGCATCGCGGTCATGGACCACGGCAGACTGGTCGCGGAGGGCACGGCGGACGAGCTGAAGAGCCGGGTCGCGGGCCACCGGCTCGATCTCGTACTGACCGGTCCCGAGGCCTATCTGCGCCTCGCGTCCCGGGCCGGGCACCACTCCCCCGAACATCTCACCCTCGGTCTGCCGACCGACGGGACCGCCGCCCATGTGCGCGCGCTGCTCGACGAGATCGACCCGGACGGCACGGAGGTGGCGCGCTTCACGGTCCACAGCGCCACGCTCGACGACGTCTTCCTCACGCTGACGGGCGAGCCGCGCCCGGACACGGCCCACGGCCCGGACGCCACTCCGCGCCCGGACTCCACTCCGGGCCCGGACACCGCCCACGGCCCGGACACCGCCCCGCGCCCGGACACCACCCCGGGCCCGGACACCACCCCGGGCCCGGACACCGGTCCGGTGACCGGCAAGGAGGCCACCCATGTCTGACGCGCTCAGGTTCTCCGTCACCGCGCCGGTCGCCCATTCCCTCACGATGGCCGGCCGCGGCATCCGTCTCAGCAGGCGCAACCTCGACGCCGTCATCACCTCGATGCTGCTGCCGGTCATGCTGATGCTGGTCTTCGTCTATTTCTTCGGCGGTGCCATCAACACCGGTACGGAGTACGTGACCTATGTCGTCCCCGGCGTCCTGCTCCTCTGCGCCGGATTCGGCTCCGCCACGACCGCCGTGGGCGTCAGCGAGGACATGAAGGGCGGCATCATCGACCGATTCCGCTCGCTCGACATCGGGGGCATCCCGATCCTGGCCGGACATGTGGTCGCGAGCGCCGCCCGCAACCTCGTCTCGACGGCCCTCGTCCTCGGTGTCGCCTTCCTGATCGGCTTCCGCCCGTCCACCACCGTGCCCGGGGCGCTCGCGGCGGCGGGGATCCTGCTCGCCTTCATCGTGGCGGTCTCCTGGCTCTCGGCCGTGGTCGGACTGCTCGTCAGGTCGCCCGAGGCGGCGGGCGGCTTCACCTTCTTCATGATGTTCCTGCCCTATCCGAGCAGTGCCTTCGTGCCGGTCGACACGATGCCGAGCTGGCTCCACGGCTTCGCCGACCACCAGCCGGTCACCCCGGTGATCGAATCGCTGCGCGGTCTGCTGCTGGGCTTCCCGGTGGGCTCGACGCCCTGGGTCGCGCTGGCCTGGTGCGCCGGGACGCTGACCGTGGCCCTGGGGCTGTCGGGCGCACTGTTCAGGGCGCGTACGGCGTGAACGGGTGCCCGGCATGAACCGGGGCCTGGCGTGAACCGGGGCTCGGCGTGAACGGGTGAACGCCCCGCCACGCCGCGGCCCGGGAAACCACGCCCCAGCCCCGGAAACCGCGTCAGAAGACGTCCGGCGACCAAGGGCGCCTCGCCGTACGGAACAGCGTCTCCGCCACCGCCGCCGCGCCCGGCCGCTCCTCGCTCACCGCGCCGAGCGCCACAAGCCGCTGCGCGGACGCGTCACCCAGGTACAGCGCACCCAGTTCCCTGACGTCCAGGACGAGATCGGGGGACTCCGTGGTCGTCACACAGGTGGCGCCGGCCGGTGAGGCCTCCAGCCGGAACCGGCCGGCCGCCAGCTCCGCCCTGTCGTGGATGTCCAGGACGATCGTGCCCGGCACGGCGTACGTACGGGCCTCCAGGGCCCGTACGGCATCGAGGATCCGTACCCACAGGAAGTCGGCCTGCGTCACGATCCGTGCCGCGCGCGGGTCGGGCAGGAACTGGGGCAGCAGATCGTCGGGGGCGCGGTGCCCCGTCCTGACCGTCGTGATCCAGTCGATCGAGCAGACGAACTGCCACAGGGCGCGCTCCGCACGCGGTGTCACAGCTATCAGCTTCCGCACGGTCGCGGTGTTCTTCGGCTGCTTGCCGTCGCCCCACACATCGTCGGCGGTGTAGGTGGCCAGGCCCTCGACCTCACCCGCGGCCGAGCGGTAGACGGCGTAGAAGGGCTCGCTCCAGGGGTAACCGTTGGGCGCCTCCCCCGTATTGATCTGCCACCAGCGCCCGTCACGGTCGGTCGCGCCGGGCTGGGTCGGCCGGAAGCGCTCATGCAGTTCCGGGCCGATCTTCCGGACCTCGGCGGCGTCCGCCAGATCGATCCTGCCGCCGTCGACCGGGCCCGACCAGCGCGGGTCGAGGCCCGTACGCGGCACATCGATCTCCCACTCCGTGGTCCAGGCGGCGGGGCCGAACCCGTACCGCCCGTAGATCGGGTATTCGGCGGAGATCAGCGTGGCGACGGCGTCGCCCCGCTCCTTCGCGGCCGTCAGATCGGCGGCCATCATCCGGCCGAGCAGCCCGCGCCTGCGGTGGGTGGGCGACACGGTCACATTGGTGACGGCGTCGGCGGACAGCACGGCCCCGCCGACCACCGTCAGCTCCTGAGCGAAGGACCGGAAGGTCGCGACGCAGCGCCCGTTGTCGAAGGCGCCGCGCGTACGGTTCAGATCGCTGTGGGCGAGCCGCCCCGCCAGCACCTCGTCCGCGGCGACCGGTGACCTCAGAAATCCGGTGTCGAGGGCTCGGTTCCAGTCGGGGAACTCGGATTCGATGACGGTACGGACCTCAAGGCTCATGATCCGCACGCTAAGCGGTACCGGTGTCCCGCCGCATCCAGATTTTCACCTCGACGTCGGCCTCAACCGACGGCCTCACACCGTCGGCCTCGAACTCGACCTCGACCCCGGCCTCGGTGCCGACCCCGACCCCGGCTCCGGCCTCGGTGCCGACCCCGGTGCCGGCCTCGGCCTCAGAACGCCGCGCGGACCTCGCCGACCTCCACGCCGCCGCCCAACAGGGGCGCCCTGCCGATACGCCCGACCACCTCGGCCTCCACGCCCAGCAGTTCGAGCGCCCGTGCCAGCACGGGGCCTAGCGCCCGGACGCCGCCGTCGTCGATCTTGAGGGCCAGCGCCCTCCCGTCCGCGAGGGCCACCGCCTGGACCGCCTCCGCGCCCATCTTGGAGAGCGTGCCCGGCACCTCCCTCATCAGCCAGGTGTCCGAGCGGCGGGTACCCGCCACATACTCCGGGTGGGCACGCATCGCGTCCGCCACCCGGCGCTCGGCCGTACCCGGCGCGGCCAGTACGAAGTGCCGGAAGGCACGGGCCAGCCCGGTCAGGCTGACCGCCATCAGCGGTGCACCGCAGCCGTCCGTGCCCACCGCGGGAACCGGCTCGTCCGCCGCCTCCTCGATCACCGTGAGCACCAGCCGCTGGAGCGGATGGTCGGGGTCCAGATAGCTGTCCTTGGGCCAGCCGTTCAGGGCGGAGGCCGCCAGCATCGCCGCGTGCTTGCCCGAGCAGTTCATCAGGATCCGGTCACGCGTCCCGCCGCCCGCGAGATATGCCTCGGCCTCCACCCGGTCCAGGGGCAGATCCGGCGGTGTGCGCAGATCGCTCTCGGTCAGCCCGTGCTCGGCGAGCATCGTGCGCACGAGATCGAGATGGAACGCCTCTCCCGAATGGCTCGCCGCCGCCAGCGCCAGCCGTTCCCCCGACAGATCGAGACCGGCCCGCAGCACGGCGGCGGCCTGCATCGGCTTGTTGCTGGAGCGCGGGAAGACCGGCGCGTCCGCGTCACCGAGCGCCAGCTCCACCCGCCCGTCCGCCCCGAGGAGCACCAGCGAGCCGCGGTGCCGCCCCTCGGTGAAGCCGGATCGTACGACCTCGGCGAGGACGGGCGGGACGGCTGCCGGCGAGTCGGCCGTGGGTATGGCCGGCGGTACGTCGGGGGTGCTGGGTGTCATCGTCGGCCTTCCGGGACAGTGGCGACCCGCCAGGAAGAGCCGACGGCGTGATGGGGCGGCCGTCGGCGGTCTCGGTGGGCGGGTCTTCTTCAGATGGGCGGGTGCTTCAGGGTGCTTCGGGTGCTTCAAGTGCTTCAGCGGGTGCTTCAGGTGCCTGTGCTTCAGCGGGTGCCTCAGGTGCCTGTGCTTCAGGTGCTTCAGGTGCCTCAGCGGGTGGTTCAGGTGAGCAGGTCGTCCACCTGGGCTTCTCCCTCACGGTACCTGCGCGCGATCTCCGCACTACAGTTGTTCGCCGTCTGCTGGAGCTGGTGACGGCGGCGCGAGAGCTGTTGTTCGTTGCGGATCAGCCGGGCCATCGCGGCGTGCAGTTCCTCGTCCGTGCGGGCCTCCAGATCCGACAGCTCCACTTCCGCGAGCGTCTCCGCGGCCAGCGCGCGGTACTCCGCGCTGCGGGGAACGGAGAGCGTGACATGACGGGCGGAGGTGCGGTGCCGCGAAGGAGCGTCGGTGAGGATCTCGGAGAGCCGGTCCAGCAGCGGTGTCTCGGGCGCGGTACGGCGGGCCAGCTCGGCCCGCAGGATGTCGATGCGCCCCTGGAGGAGCCGGCGCAGATAGCTCAGATCGGCCTCGTCGCGCTGGGAGTCACGCCGCAGCGCGCGCAGTTCGGGCAGCCGGAGCACGGTGAAGTCGTACGGCCGTGGCGCGGGCAGCGAGCCCTCGCCGCCGGTGCGCTGGACGGGCGGACGTGAGCCGCCGGGGCCGGGGCCGGGGCCGACCACGCTGTCCGGGTCCGGCCCCGGGCCCGGACCCGTACCCGTTCCCGAAGGGGCCGCCGAACTCGGCCCGGAACCGGAACCCGACTCGGAACCGGAACCGGAGTCGGAGTCGGAACCGGGAACAGCGCCCGGGTCCGTCACAGAAGCGGCGACCGGGCCGCTGCCCGTCCCCCTCGTCGTACAGGTCGTGCAGGCCGTCGGTACGGAACCGGGCGGCTGCCCGGCACCAGGTGTGCTCATCGCGTGCTTCCCCTCACTCCACTGGGGGGAGACCATGGCCCTCGCTCCGCTGGAAACCCCCCATCCCTCGTCGGCGCGCTAACCGACGCGCCGCCTTGTGCATCGTGCCACTCCTGCACCGGAGCATGCGGGCACTCTGCACCCGTTCGGCCCCCGATAGGTTGGTGCGTATGCGTGCGGTGGTGCAGAGAGTCGACGGCGCGAGCGTCGTCGTGGTGACGGAGTCCGGGACCGAGACGGTCGGCTCGTTCACGGGCGAGGGGCTGTGTGTGCTGGTGGGAGTGACCCATGAGGACACCAAGGAGCAAGCGGAACGGCTCGCCCGGAAGCTCTGGTCGATACGGATGCTGGAGGGCGAGAGATCCTGCTCGGAAGCGAACGCTCCCCTGCTGGTGATCTCGCAGTTCACCCTCTATGGGGACGCCCGCAAGGGGCGCCGCCCCACCTGGAACGCGGCGGCGCCGGGCCCGGTGGCCGAGCCGCTGGTCGAGGAGGTGGTGGCAGGCCTGCGGGCGCTGGGCGCGCGGGTGGAGACGGGCCGCTTCGGAGCGGACATGAGGGTCTCGCTCACGAACCACGGCCCGTTCACGGTCGTACTGGACATGTGACCGGGCTCAGGCCCACGACCAGCCGCGGCTCAGGCCACGACGTGACCGGGCTCAGGCCGCGACTCGGGCCACGACCACACGTGACCGGGCTCAGGCCTCGACCACCGCTTCCTGCGCCGCCGCCGTGTCCCCCGCCATCAGCTCCGCGTCCACCGGCACATTGCGCTTCACCAGCGCCAGCGCGATCGGCCCCAGTTCGTGGTGGCGCGCCGAGGTGGTGATGAAACCGAGCTGGCGCCCCTCGGCGCCGTCCGCCGCGAGACGGACCGGCGTACCGTGCCCCGGCAGATGGACCTCGCTGCCGTCGAGATGCAGGAAGACCAGCCTGCGCGGCGGCTTCCCCAGGTTCTGGACGCGCGCCACGGTCTCCTGGCCCCGGTAGCACCCCTTCTGGAGATGGACCGCGCTGCCGATCCAGCCCAGCTCGTGCGGAATGGTCCGGTGGTCGGTCTCGAAGCCGAGACGCGGCCGGTGGCCCTCGATCCGCAGCGCCTCGTACGCGAGGATCCCGGCCAGGGGCCCGTGCGACGCGGCGAAGGACTCCAGGTCGGCCCGGGGCAGGAAGAGATCACGGCCGTACGGGGTCTCCCGTACGGCCACACCCCCGGGCGCCTCCGCGATGGAGCCCGCCGGGAGATGGACGACCGCGATGTCGTCCGTACGGTCGGCGACCTCGACCCGGTAGAAGAACTTCATCGATTCCAGGTAGGCGATCAGCGCCTCCCGTGTACCGGGCTCGACATGCGCCCAGACCGTCTCGCCGTCGTCCACGAGATAGAGCGCGTGCTCGATATGGCCGTGCGCCGAGAGGATCAGCGCTTCCGTGGCCCGGCCGGCGGGCAGCTCGCTCACATGCTGGGTGAGCAGCAGATGCAGCCAGCTCAGCCGGTCGTCCCCGGTCACGGTGACGACTCCGCGGTGGGAGAGGTCGACCAGACCGGTGCCGTCGGCGAGGGCGCGCTGTTCACGGAACAGATCGCCGTAGTGCGCGGCGACACCTTCGTCCTGTCCTTCGGCGGCGACGGCTCCGGGCAGCGACAGCAGAGGGCTCTTCATGCCTTCAGCCTACGACTCGGCCCGACTTGGCCGCAGTGCGCCCGGTGCGCCCGGTGCACCCGGTACGGACATGGCCGCGGTGTGGGCATGGCCGCGGTGGGCATATCCCGATGCGGACCTGGCCGCGGCCGCGGCAATGCGCCCGGTGCATCCCCGGTGCATCCCGGGTGCGCTACGCGTCGCCCTTCGCCGCGTGCGCGGAGCACGCCCGGCAGCGGCCGAAGATGGCGAAGTGCTTCATGTCCGTCGTGAAGTCGTACGTCTCGCTCAGCTTGGCGGTGAACTCCGCGGCGACCTCGACATCCGCCTCGATCACCTCCGTACAGTCCCGGCAGACCATATGGATGTGGTGGTGCCGGTCGGCGAGGTGGTACGTCGGAGAGCCGTGCCCGAGATGGGTGTGCGAGACCAGCCCCAGCTCTTCCAACAGCTCCAGAGTGCGGTAGACGGTCGAGATATTGATCCCGGAGGCCGTCTTGCGCACCTCGGAGAGGATGTCGTCCGGCGTCGCGTGTTCGAGGGTGTCGACGGCTTCGAGAACCAGCTGGCGCTGAGGCGTCAGCCGGTAGCCACGCTGCCGCAGGTCGCTCTTCCAGTCGATGCTCACCACGCGTCCAGTGTAGGCAGGGGCGCGGGTGATCGTGGCGCACTGCCCGAAGAAGGCGTTCTGCCGGGCGGCCGGGGCGTCCGGTCGGCCGGTCGGCCGGCAGACAAGTAGCCCGCCGGCCGACGGGCTACTTGAAGAAGGCGATGCCGTCGTCCGGCAGGTCACCGAGGTCCTTGGCCCACGCCTCGACCTGGTCCGGGCTCACGACCTTCTTCAGATGCGCCGACATGTACGGGCGCAGCGGGATCTCGGGGGTGGACTTCTCGCCCACCCACATGAGGTCGCCCTTCACATAGCCGTAGAGCCGCTTGCCGCCGTTGTAGGGACCGGAGGCCGCCGTACGGGCCACGGCGTCGGTGACCAGGTCGATCTGCGGTTTCTGGGCGGCCAGCTCGCCGTACCAGATCTCCACGACGCCCTGGTCGCGCACCATCACGACCTCGACCTTGCGCTCCTTGTCGATCCGCCAGAAGCCGGACTCGGACTCGATCGGCCTGATCTTCTTGCCCTCGGCGTCGAGCGCCCAGGTGTGCGAGACGTACTCGATGAAGTCCCTGCCGTCGTGGCTGAAGGTGACTTCCTGGCCGAAGTTGGCCTTCTCGTCACCGGGGAAGTCGAAGACGCCGACGCCCTCCCAGTTCCCGAGGAGGAAGACGAGGGGAACAAGGTCCGGGTGCAGGTCGGACGGGATCTCGATCATGAGCAGCTCAGTCGATCTCTAGAGGTGGGGCGGTGACGGTGAGGGGGCCGGCGGTGGCGCGTGACACGAGGGCGGGCGACGCTGTGCCGGGTGAGGCGGTGACCGGACAGTGCTCAGCGCTCAGCGCTGGCCCTGGTACAGCTTCTTCACGGTCAGACCGGCGAAGGCGAGCGTGCCGACACAGACGAGGACCAGCAGGGAAGTGAAGAAAGCCTCAAGCACGGGGTGCTCCTCGGAAGCGCGGTAGGGGCGGGTCTGGGGCCGTGGGGCCGGGCCCCAGCCTAATGGGTGGTGGCCCGGCCCTCTCGGTGAGGTGCTTCGGTGAGGTGCTTCGCGCTCAGCCGAGGAGCTGGTTCCGGGGCGGATTACAGTTCGGCATATGCATTCCGCGAAGAAGCTCGTGATCAAAGTGACCGCCGGGGCCGATGCCCCCGAGCGCTGTTCCCAGGCCTTCACGGTGGCGGCGGTGGCCGTGGCCAGCGGGGTGGAGGTCTCGCTGTGGCTGACGGGCGAGTCCGCGTGGTTCGCGCTGCCCGGCCGGGCGGCCGAGTTCGAACTGCCGCACTCGGCGCCGCTGCCGGATCTCATCGAGTCGATCCAGGCCGGGGGGCTGATCACCCTCTGCACACAGTGCGCGGCCCGGCGCGACATCGAGGAGAAGGATGTGATCGAGGGGGTGCGCATCGCCGGCGCGCAGGTCTTCGTCAGCGAGATCATGCCGGACGGCGTACAGGCGCTCGTCTACTGAGGGGCTCAGGGGCTGAGGGGTTGAGGGACGTGCGCTACGTACGGCACGGCTCGCAGCGCGGTCCACGCATCGGGGCGTACGGGTCCGTCCGGCGGGCGCCGCTTCCTCGCCGCGTCCCGCGCCGCTGATCGCCCCGCTTCCGCCGGGGCTACTTCCTGCTGTCTCTCCGCTGCGGTTTCCTGCCGTCCAGCTCGTCCCACCACTCATCGGACTGAGGGTCCCCGGACGGGTCGTCCCACCAGCGGTCGTCCTTGCCGCGCGCGTTGCCCACCATGGCCGCGATCGGCGGAATGACCATGGCGACAACGCACAGGGCGACAGCGGCCGGAACAGACCAGAACCGCACGAATCCCCAGGCGGAGACGAAGAGGACCAGGCATCCGCCCATCAACAGGAAGTACCGACGACGGCGTCGCGTGTACATACCTCCAGCGTACGACCGAAACACGTGTGCGCGCCCGGCCCGGCACCGTTCTCCGAGCGGACGGCCCACACGAGAGGCACGCACGAGGGGCCGCACCCGGCGCGGGTGCGGCCCCTCACACGACCATGTACCGATGTAGCGATGTACCGATGTGCGAATGCGGGCTCAGACCGCGATCGCGACCTCCGAGAGGCCCCCGGTCTGCGCGACGACCGTACGGTCCGCCGTGGCACCGGGAACGAGCGCGCGAACGGTCCACGTGCCCTCGGCCGCGTAGAAGCGGAACTGCCCGGTCGCCGAGGTCGGGACCTCCGCGGTGAACTCGCCGGTCGAGTCCAGCAGGCGCACATAACCGGTGACGGGCTCGCCGTCACGGGTCACGGAACCCTGGATGGTGGTCTCGCCGGGCTTGATCGTCGAAGCGTCGGGGCCGCCGGCCTGTGCTCCACACATACTGTTCAGTCCTCCAGGTCCGGACGGGGATTACTTGTTGGCGCCGAGCTCGATCGGCACACCGACGAGGGAGCCGTACTCGGTCCACGAGCCGTCGTAGTTCTTGACGTTCTCGACACCGAGCAGCTCGTGCAGCACGAACCAGGTGAGCGCGGAACGCTCACCGATACGGCAGTAGGCGACGGTGTCCTTCGTCAGGTCCACCTGCTCCTCGGCGTACAGCTCCTTGAGCTCGTCGTCCGACTTGAAGGTGCCGTCGTCGTTGGCGTTCTTGGACCACGGGATGTTGCGCGCGGACGGGATGTGGCCCGGACGCTGCGACTGCTCCTGCGGGAGGTGCGCCGGGGCGAGCAGCTTGCCGCTGAACTCGTCGGGCGACCGCACGTCGACCAGGTTCTGCGTGCCGATCGCGGCGACCGCGTCGTCACGGAAGGCGCGGATCGCGGTGTTCTGCGGCTTCGCCTGGTACGTGGTCTCCGCGCGCTCCGGAACGGCCTCGACCAGGTCGCGCGAGTCCAGCTCCCACTTCTTGCGGCCACCGTCGAGGAGCTTGACGGAGTCGTGGCCGTACAGCTTGAAGTACCAGTACGCGTAGGACGCGAACCAGTTGTTGTTGCCGCCGTAGAGGACGACCGTGTCGTCGTTGGCGATGCCCTTGGCCGACAGGAGCTTCTCGAAGCCCTCCTGGTCGACGAAGTCACGGCGGACCGGATCCTGGAGGTCCTTCTTCCAGTCGATCTTGACGGCGTTCTTGATGTGGTTCTTGTCGTAGGCCGAGGTGTCCTCGTCGACCTCGACAATGACCACCTTCGGGTCGTCGATGTGGGCCTCGACCCAGTCGGCGTCTACCAGGACGTCGCTGCGGCTCATGCTGTTCTCCTCCGGGGCAGTGTTCGGCGGGGTCGTGCGGTGCTGCGGGGCGGCTTCCGGGCATGGCCACGCATGGGACGGAAGCCGGCGTTCGGCGCGGGACCGGCCCTGAGATACTCGAAGGGCCGGAGGAAAACGGGACGTGGAAGTCCCGCTCAGACAGGGCGACAGAGCATGGCGGCGACGCGGCACAGGTCAACTGCCCGCCGCTTCGTGAAGTCCGCCTGCTGCCTCATACGTCCGATCGTAGGGACGTTCCGGCAGACATGTCACCGGCGTGTCACATGGTGAGACAGGATCATCCACTCAATGAGACAAGTGTGCCGGTCGTACGATTCCCGGGGCTCGACCCGGCACTTCCACCGGTAGGCCTCCTGCGGAGCGGACACCGCCGTCTCACCATCCGGCCACCCGGTCATCCGGCCATCCGGTCATTCCCGAGCACGCGGCCGTGCGGCCACGCGAGCAGGCGGCGGCCATGCGACCGGACGGCGACCACGCGTCAACCACGCGGCACGGCTCGGACCAGCCCTCAGCCCGCGAGCGAGACGTCCGTCCCGCTGCCGGAGAACTGGAGGCCGCTCTCCGAAGCGGTGACCTTGTCCAGCTTGATGGTCGACGGCAGTCCGTCGATCTTGAGGTCGTAGTCGACCACGTCCCGCACCTGGTCGTTCAGGCCCGGCACCGGCAGCTCGGGCAGGGTCTCGGCACGCAGCCGGACCGTGTCGCCGCCCTCCAGCGACACCGTGCTGTACGCCGTGACCGTCTGTCCGTCCAGCAGCGCCCGCACGGTGGACGGCATGTCGATGCCCGCGCCCTCCAGCACGTCCGCCAGCCGTCCCGAGAGCTTGACCTGCCCCTTGGCGGCCCGGTCGGCACCCGCGTAGCCGACGCTCGCGCCCTTCGGCGCCGACTTGGCCAGGTCCGCGTACGAGATGCGCGCCGAGCCGGCGGCCCGGGAGGCGGTCGCCTGGGAGAAGCTGCTGTCGAACGTGACGTCCCTCAGCTCGGCCCTGACCTCGGTCACCGCGACCTGGTGCCCGTCGGCGGTGGCGTTGACACCGCCGAGGCTGATGTCGACCTCGTCCAGCGAGGAGCCCACGACCTGGGTGAGGAAGGGGAAGCCCTTGATGGAGACCTGGGGCTCGGAGCTGAGTCCCTGGCTCGACCTGATCCTGTCGGCGACCTGGCCCTCGGCGAAGTACACCGCCGCACGGTCGGCGGCGACGAACAGCCCGCCGAAGACCACGACGAGTATCAGCAGAATTCGCAGTGCGCGCATTGCTCGGTGTCCCCCACCTTGTAGGTGCCTGGTCGTTCACTGATCGGATGCCGACTACTGATCGCCTTTGATCGCTTTCGATCGTTCTGGCTTCCCTGACGACCGTGTGAGCGTAACGCCCGTCGGGCCGAGGCAGCCGGACTGATCGACGTACGGGGAAGACCCACGGTTCCCGGACCCACCCGCCGACCCACCCGCCGGGGCCGCGGCCTGACCCATCCGTCGGGGCCGCCGGACCGGGGCCGGTGCGGTCACCCTCGGACCGCACCGCCCGCCGGTCAGCCCAGCACGCGGCCCAGCAGATAGACGGCCGGTGCGGCGGCCGTGAGCGGCAGCGCCACTCCGGCGGTCATATGGACGAAACGGGACGGGTAGTCGTAGCTCGCGGCCCGCAGTCCGATCAGCGCGCAGACCCCGGCCCCGAGGCCCAGCAGCGTGCCCGCGCCGCCCAGATCCGTCATTCCGCCGACCACCGCACCCGCGCCCGCCGCCACCAGCAGGGAGACCACCACGGAGGCGGCTCCCGGGAGCGGCAGCGCGCGCACCACGGTCGTGGCGGCCACCGCCGCCCCGCCCACGACCACCGCGTCCGGCAGGGCCGCGAGATGTCCGGTGGCGATGATGGTGAGCGCGGCCGAGACGACGGTGGCCATCAGGCCCTCCATCCGCTCGTCGGCGCCCGCGCGGCTGCGCAGTTGCAGCACGACCGTGAGCAGCACCCACACACCGAGCGTGCCGAGGATCGCGGCCACGGCGTACTCGTCGGCGACGGCGAGCAGGGCGACATCGGCGGTGATCCCGCCGAGGAAGGCGAGCGCGATGCCCTGGCGGGCCGGCCACATGCCGTTCAGCCGGAACCAGCCCGCCGCCGTGACCGCCTGGAGCAGGACCAGCGGGACGAGCAGCGCGTACGGTCCGACCGCCGCGCCGCCGGCCAGCAACAGCCCGAGGACGGCGGTCAGCCCGGCCGGCTGCATGCCGGGCGGGATGATCGGCGAACGGCCCTCGGCACGGGCGCGCTGGGCGTCGGTGATCCGGGCGTTGCCCATGGTGGTCGGCGCGCTGTAGCCGTCGGCGCCGGGGGCCGGTGCGGGGGTGGCGCCGGGGGCGGGTGTGAAGGCGGGACCGCTGGCCGCCTGCCCCTGGCCCGGTCCCTGGCGAAGTCCCTGGCCCTGCCCTTGGCCGAGTCCGTGCCCCTGGCCAGGTCCCTGGCCCTGCACCGGCCCCTGGCCCGTTCCCTGGGGCGGGTACGCGGCCGGACCGGGCGCCGCGCCCCCCGTCGCCGGTGACTCGGGCGGCAGCGGATAGGCGCCCTGCACCGGCAGATACGCCGTCTCGGCGGCGGCACCGCTCTGGTGCGCCTGCTGTTGGTGCCTCTGCTGCTGCGCCTGCTGCGGGTGCGCCTGCGGATACGCCTGAGCCTGCTGCTGCTGCTGCCCGTACGGATCCTGGCCGCCGCCGTGCCCGCCCTGCCCACCGCCGTGCTGGTCCTGCTGCCACTGGAGGCGCGGCTGGTACTGCGTGTCCCAGGTCTGGCCCTCCCAGGTCTGCGCGGCGCCCGGGTCCTGCGGCGGCTCCTGATACACGGGCTGCTCCCCAGACCCCGGCTGCCCAAACCCCGGCTGGGGGGACTGCTGCTGCTGAGGCAGTGGGTTGCCGTACTGGTCGTACGCGACGGGGGCGCCCTGGCTCCGGTCGTCCGCGCCGTACCGGCCGTGCCGGCCCTGCTCGCCGTACGCGCCGTTCCCCCCGTACTGACCGTACGGATACTGCTGATCGTTGCTCATGTTCTGCGGTTCACCCTCCTGCGAACGGCGGAAGCACCTCGACCGTGCCGCCCTCGGCAAGCCGTACGGTCTCATGGCCACGCGTTCCCACGGGGTCACCGTCGACGAGGAAGGAACACCTCTGGAGCACCCGCGTCAGCTCGCCCGGGTGCCTCGACCGCACGGCGTCGAGCGCGTCGGCCAGGGTCTCGGCCGTATACGACTCCTCGGCGATTCCCGCCGCGGCCTTGGCCGCGGCCCAGTAGCGGATCGTGCCCGCTGCCATAGCGGCACTCCTTTCGTCGGCCTCCATGATGGCCGACGACGACGGCCGCCCCGGGTCCGGCCCCGCCGCCCCCGCGGCCCCCGCCACGCCGGGCTCCGCCGGCCCCGCCGGATCCGGGCGCCCCCGGTCCTCGTCCGTCAGCCACGCCGCGATCCGGGTGAGGAGCCCCTCGTCCGCGGCGTTCTCCGCGTGTCCCATACCCGCTTCCAGCCACAACTCCGCAGGTCCCGCCCCGGCCGCCGCCGCGGCGGCCAGCATGCGCGGATGATCCAGCGGGAAGTAGGGGTCGCGGTCGCCGTGCACGACCAGCAGCGGGGTCGGCGCGATCAGCGGGACCGCCTCGACCGGCGGGAGCGGCACCGGATCCCACTCCCGGTGGTGGATACGCGTATGCAATCCGTAACGTCCGACGAGCCGTCCGGCGGGCCGGGTCACCACCCAGTGCAGCCGCCGCATCGGCGCCGTACCCCGGTAGTACCAGCGTGCCGGAGCGCTGACGGAGACCACGGCATCGGTCCGCGCATCCGTGCGCCCCCTGTGCAACGCGGCATGCCGCAGCACCACGGAACCGCCCATCGAGAAGCCGACCGTCACCACGCGCGTATGGCCGAGGGACCGGGCCCATTCCACCGCCGCCGCCAGATCGAGCACCTCGCGGTCGCCGACCGTGGACCGTCCGCCGGAGCCCCCGTGTCCACGGAACGAGAAGGTCACCACCGCCGCACGCTGGGCGAAGACCCGTGCGGCCCGGCGTACGGCCGGCCGGTCCACCGACCCGGTGAAGCCATGGGCGAGCACGACGGCGGTCCCGCAATCACCCGGGATCTCACGGGCGAAACCTGCCGTACACGGCTCGTACACCGCCTCGATGGGGACCCCGTCCACGGTCCTGAGCACCGTGCGCCGGGCCCCCGGCGCGGTAGATGAATCAGATGATCTGCCAGATTGACCAGATGACGCGGCGCACATGTGGGTTATTCTGCTGCGAAGAGGATCCGGGCAACGTAGCCCCCGGGTCCTTTTGTGTTTCCGGTCCGTTGTTACAGACAGATGACACGGCGGTACCGGGCAGTACCAAGCGGTAGTACTGAACGGTGCGGTTCGAGGACCGCGCCCCAGCACCACCGAGCAGTGCCGCATACGTCCTCGCAGGGACCGAGGAGGAACCGACGTAATGGGCAAGCGAACCGTGAACGACCACAGTCCGACAGGGCCGACCGGCGGACTGACCGTGGCAGGTGAGCGGCGATGAGTTCTCTGCTGCTCCTGACCAACGCACTCCAGCCCTCGACGGAGGTGCTGCCGGCACTCGGGCTCCTGCTGCACAACGTGCGGGTGGCCCCGGCCGAAGGGCCCGCACTCGTCGACACCCCTGGTGCCGACGTCATCCTGATCGACGGCCGGCGCGACCTTCCGCAGGTGAGGTCGCTCTGCCAGCTCCTGCGCTCCACCGGGCCCGGCTGCCCGCTGATCCTCGTCGTGACCGAGGGCGGGCTCGCCGCCGTCACGGCCGACTGGGGCATCGACGACGTGCTGCTCGACACGGCGGGTCCCGCCGAGGTCGAGGCACGGCTGCGGCTCGCGATGGGCCGCCAGCAGATCTCGTCGGACGACTCCCCCATGGAGATCCGCAACGGCGATCTGTCGGTCGACGAGGCCACCTACAGCGCGAAGCTCAAGGGGCGGGTCCTCGACCTGACCTTCAAGGAGTTCGAGCTGCTCAAGTACCTCGCGCAGCACCCCGGCCGGGTCTTCACCCGGGCCCAGCTCCTCCAGGAGGTCTGGGGCTACGACTACTTCGGCGGTACGCGCACGGTCGATGTGCATGTACGGCGACTGCGCGCCAAGCTCGGCCCCGAGCACGAGTCCCTGATCGGGACCGTGCGGAACGTGGGCTACCGCTTCGTCACGCCGGAGAAGGTCGAGCGGGCCGCGGACGAGGCCAGGCCGAAGGCGACAACGCCCGAATCCTCCCGTGACGAGCCGCGCGACGACCCTCGTCACGGCTCCCGCGACGGTTCCCGTGCCGAGCCGCGGCACGAGAAGGCGGAGGAGAGCGGGCGTACGGTTTCGGCCACCGAACCGGACCGGGTGCGGGAACCTGCCGTACGGCCTGCCAAGCGGTAGGTCACCCCGCGTAGACTGCCGCGCGTGGCCAAGGTGACGCGGGACGATGTGGCACGACTGGCGGGTACGTCGACCGCGGTCGTCAGCTACGTCATCAACAACGGACCCCGGCCGGTCGCCCCGGCCACGCGCGAGCGGGTGGTCGCCGCGATCAAGGAGCTGGGCTACCGCCCCGACCGGGTCGCCCAGGCCATGGCCTCGCGGCGGACCGACCTGATAGGGATGGTCGTGCCGGACGCCCGGCAGCCCTTCTTCGCGGAGATGGCGCACGCGGTGGAACAGGCCGCGGCCGAGCGCGGGAAGATGGTGCTGGTCGGGAACTCCGACTACCGCGACGAGCGCGAGGTCCACTATCTGCGGGCCTTCCTCGGGATGCGGGTGTCCGGGCTGATCCTGGTCAGCCAGGGTCCGAGCGAGCGTGCCGCCGCCGAGATCGAGGCCTGGGACGCCCGGGTGGTGCTGCTGCACGAGCGGCCCGAGGGCATCGACGACGTGGCGGTCGTCACCGACGACATCGGCGGCGCCCAGCTCGCCACCCGTCATCTCCTGGAACACGGCCACGCGTATGTGGCGTGCCTCGGCGGCGTCGAGTCCACACCGGTCGTCGGCGACCCGGTGACCGACCATGTCGAGGGCTGGCGGCGGGCGATGCTGGAGTCCGGCCGGTCGGTGGAGGGACGCCTCTTCAAGGCCCCGTACAACCGCTACGACGCCTATGTGGTCGCGCTGGACCTGCTCTCGGGCCCCGAGAGACCCCCGGCCATCTTCTGCGCCACCGACGACCAGGCGATCGGCGTGCTGCGGGCCGCGCGCGAGCTGCGGCTCGATGTGCCGGGCGAGCTGGCGGTGGCGGGATTCGACGACGTGAAGGAAGCCGGCCTGACCGATCCGCCGCTGACGACGGTCTCCTCCGACCGGCCGGCGATGGCGCGGGCGGCGGTGGACCTGGTGCTGGACGACGGACTGAGGGTCGCCGGATCCCGGCGGGAGCGCGTGAAGCAGTTCCCCTCGGCGCTGATCGTGCGCCGCTCCTGCGGCTGCGCCTGACACCTGCCCGGCCGGTCTTCCGTCCGGCCGGTCCTTCGTCCCGCGGATCTTCTGTGCGGCCGATTCTCGCGGGCCCGGAGACGCCTCATCCCTGCCGTCGGCCCCCCGTCTTTACATGGGGCATACACGGTTTTGTTGGGCTTCTCAGATCGTCCTCAGCCGCTTCTCATCTCGCGCGCCGACAGTCGATTCCATGACCGACTACTACCGCGGCAGCGGCGACGCAGACAGCACGCAGCAGCAGCCCACCGGAGGGTTCCCGGGCCCGGCCTACCCGCCGCCGCCCGCGTACGGTCCCCCCGCACCGCCGGCCCACCACGGCCACGGCGGTACCGCGACGGCACACCACAGGGGCAGGGCCAAGGCCCCGGTCGCCCTCCTCGCGGCCGTGGCGATCGCCGCCGCGATCGTCGGGGGCGGCACGGCGACCCTGGTCGGGCGGTACTCCGGCGACGGTACGAGCACCGGCGGCACGATCGTGAGCGGGACCACCGTCTCGCAGAGCAGCAAGGGCACGGTCGCCGGTGTCGCCCAGGCCGTCTCCCCGAGCATCGTCGAGATCACGGCGACCTCGGACTCCGGGCAGTCCACGGGCTCCGGCGTGATCATCACCTCCGACGGCGAGATCATCACCAACAACCATGTCATCGCCGGGGCGTCCACGGTGAAGGTCCGGCTCAGCGACGGCAAAACCTACGACGCCCGGGTCGTGGGCACCGACGCGGACAAGGACCTCGCGCTCATCGAGCTGGAGGGCGCGAGCGGCCTCAGGACGGCCACGCTCGGCGACTCGGGCCAGGTGCGGGTGGGGGACGAGGTCGTGGCGATCGGCTCCCCCGAGGGCCTGACCGGCACGGTCACCAGCGGCATCATCTCGGCCCTCGACCGGGACGTGACCGTCGCCAAGGACCAGGACCAGGGACAGCAGCAGCAACAGCAACAGCGCGGCGGCGGGAACTGGCCGTTCGAGTTCGGCGGGCAGCAGTTCAACGGGGACACCGGGTCCTCGAAGACCACGTACAAGGCGCTCCAGACCGACGCCTCGCTCAACCCGGGCAACTCGGGTGGCGCGCTGATCAATATGAACGGCGAGATCATCGGCATCAACTCCGCGATGTACGCCCCGAGTTCGTCCTCGGTCGACGGCGGCTCGGGCGCCGGGAGCGTCGGCCTGGGCTTCGCCATCCCGATCAACACGGTCAAGTCGGACCTCGCCACGCTCCGCGGCGGAGGCACGAGCTGATCCGTCCGCGGAGAGCGCCCGTCGGCGCCCCCGCGGGCGTGCGAGGCTGATAGGGCACCGATCCGCGCCCCGGACCCCGCGGGCGGGCCGCACGGACCCCGCGGGGCCGGCGAGACCGACGAGACCGACGAGACCGACGAGACCGACGAGACCGACAAAGGTAGGAGCGAGATGAGTCCCGCCGAAGGCGATCCCCAGAGAATCCTGATCGTCGACGACGAACCCGCCGTGCGCGAGGCCCTCCGGCGGAGCCTCGCGTTCGACGGGTACGGGGCCGAGGTCGCCGTCGACGGTGTCGACGCCCTCGCCAAGGCCGCCGTCTACGCGCCGGACCTGATCGTCCTCGACATCCAGATGCCGCGCATGGACGGCCTGACCGCCGCCCGCCGGCTCCGGAGCGGCGGATCGAAGGTGCCGATCCTGATGCTGACCGCCCGCGACACGGTCGGCGACCGGGTCACGGGACTGGACGCGGGCGCCGACGACTATCTGGTCAAGCCCTTCGAGCTGGACGAGCTGTTCGCCCGGATCCGCGCGCTGCTGCGGCGCAGCTCGTACGCGACAACGACCGGCGACCTGCCGGGCCACGATGTACTCGCCTTCGTCGATCTGCGGATGGACCTCACCACCCGCGAGGTCACACGCGGCGCCCGGCGGGTGGAGCTGACCCGTACCGAGTTCACGCTCCTGGAGATGTTCCTGGCGCACCCCCGGCAGGTGCTCACCCGGGAGCAGATCCTCAAGGCCGTCTGGGGCTTCGAGTTCGAGCCGAGCTCCAACTCGCTGGATGTGTATGTGATGTATCTGCGCCGCAAGACGGAGAGCGGCGGCGAGCCCAGGCTGGTGCATACGGTCCGTGGCGTCGGATACGCGCTGCGCTCGGACGGTACGGGAGCCCCGGCGGCCTCCGGACCCGCGCCCGGCATCGGAAGCGGAAGTGGAAACGGCAGCGGAAACGGAACCGGCGGCCGCAGCGGAAACGGCAGCGGAAGCGGAAGCGGCGGCCCCCGGTGATCGCTCCGGTCCGCCGGTTCCGGTCGCTGCCCCTGCGCTCCCGGCTCGCGCTGCTGGTCGCCACGGCCGTCGCCGTCGCCGTCGCCGCGGTGGCCGTGACCTGCTGGCTGCTCACCAGTACCCAGCTTCCGAGCGAGCTGGACACCTCGCTGGAGAACACCTCGGCCCCGCCCACCACCATCCAGGAGGCGCTGACCGACTGCGCCAACGGCATCGCTCCCGAGGGCACGAGCGGATCCGGTTTCGCCTATATCCAGGTGATCCTGCCCGGCGGCACCCGTTGTGTGGCCCGGGACTCGGAGCCGGTGAGGATCCAGCCGGAGGATCTCGCGGTCGCCGACGGCTCCGAGCACAGCTCCCTGCACGACAGCACCACGGACAGCGGCACCGAGGTCCGCGTCTTCACACAGCGCGAGGTCCTGCGCTCCGGCGCCCAGGTCGCCGTCTCCGTGGCACGGCCCCTCACCGAGATCAACGCGGCCCTGAACCGGCTCGCCCTGCTCCTCGTCGCCGTCGCCGGCGTCGGGGTCGTGGGCGCGGGCGCGGCGGGTCTCTGGGTCGCCAGGGCCGGGCTGCGGCCGGTCGACGGGCTGACCCGCGCCGTCGAGCATGTCGCCCGTACCGAGGATCTGACCGTCCGTATCCCCGTCGAGGGCGAGGACGAGATCGCCCGGCTCTCCCGCTCCTTCAACTCCATGACCGCCGCGCTGGCGTCCTCCCGCGACCGTCAGTCGCAGCTCATCGCCGACGCCGGGCACGAGCTGCGGACCCCGCTGACCTCGCTCCGTACGAACGTCGAACTGCTCGCCCGCAGCGAGCAGACGGGCCGCGCGATCCCGCCCGAGGACTACAAGGCGCTCATGGCCTCCGTCACGGCGCAGATGACCGAACTGGCCTCGCTCATCGGGGACCTCCAGGAACTCTCCCGTCCGGACGCGGCCGATCCCGGCCCCCTCCAGGTCGTGGCGCTCCACACCATCGTGGAGAGCGCGGTCGAACGGGCCAGGCTCCGCGGCCCCGATCTGACGGTCTCCGCGGATCTGCGCCCCTGGTACGTACGGGCCGAGCCGGCCGCGCTCGAACGGGCGCTGGTGAACGTCCTCGACAACGCGGTGAAGTTCAGTCCGCCGGGCGGTGTGGTGGAGGTCGCCCTGAGCGAAGAGGGTGAGCTGACGGTACGCGACCACGGCCCCGGCATCCCCGCCGACGAACTCCCCCATGTCTTCGAGCGCTTCTGGCGCTCGCCCTCCGCCCGCGCCCTCCCCGGCTCCGGCCTCGGCCTGTCGATCGTGGCCCGTACGGTCCAGCAGACGGGCGGCGAGGTGGCCCTCCGCCACGCGGCGGGCGGCGGCACGGTGGCGGCCATCCGTATTCCGGGCGCGCCGACCCCGCCGCCGGAAAGACTCTGACGCGCCACAGCCCACCGGGCCGTGGAACGGTGCGCCGCGTCCCGGGACGCCGTTCCAGGCACCGGTGATATTCGCAGGTCAGAGTGCGTTTAACCGTTCCAGCGTCCCGTTCTCCCCGTGGCCGATTGCGTACAGGACCGTGGGCCACGAAAGCTGTGGCCAGACAGCAGCACCGGCCGGGGAAGCAGCGTCGCCCAGCGACCGCGCCCCTCGCCGGAACCAACCCGTACGGGGAGAAGAACCATGCGCAAGCACCGCATCCGCACCACCGCCCTGGCCGCCACCGCCCTGGTCGCCGCGTTGTCCCTGACCGCCTGCCAGGACGCGACGGGCGCCGGGGCCGCCCGGAACGCCGCTTCCTCCACTCCCGTGGGCGACGCGGACACCGCGTCCGGAGCGGCGTCCGGCTCGTCCGCGAAAGACACCGCACCGGACACCTCCCACGCCTCCAACGCCTCGAACACGTCCAAGGGCTCGGGCTCGGGCGGCAACCACACCGCCGGCACCGGCAGCAGCGCCGACTCCGGCAGCGGCGCCAACTCCGGCAGCAGCGCCGGCACCGGCACCGGCGACAAGAGCGGTTACGGCCAGGTCTGCGGCGCCAACGACATCGTGTGGAGCACCAGGTCCGAGAGCCAGGCCGGCGGATACATCCTGGTCATCGCGAAGGCCAGGCCGGGTATCACCTGCGTCCTGCCCGCCGCGCTGCCGACGGTGGCCTTCGGCTCCGACGGCACCCAGGCGGGCCCGGCGGAGCAGGCCGTCGGTGACCAGATCACGCTGCGCCGGGGAACGACCGCGTACGCCGGGGTGAACCCGAAGACCACCGTGGAGAACGGCGGCAAGGAACTGGACAGCATCATCGTCGCCATCGGGAACGACGACCCGAACCCGGTCTCCCTGCCCGTCGGCACGATCACCGTCGAGGACCCGATCGTCACCAACTGGCACACCTCGGCGGCGGACGCCGTTCCCTTCAGCTCCTGAGGGACCGCGTCAGCTCCTGAGGGACCGCGCGGCCGCCGTCCCCGGACCGCCCCGCGCCGGCCCCCGCCCCAGCCCTGGCCTTCCAGGGGGCAGTCTCAGTGGGGGATGTTGTCGATCAGTTCGCGGGCGCCCTGGCGGAGCAGGGTGACGGCCACGGACGTGCCCAGGGTGGCCGGATCGAGCGGGCCCGCCCACTCGTGGGCGTTGAGGACGGTCTTGCCGTCGGGGGTGAAGACACAGGCGCGCAGGGAGAGGTCCCCGTTGCGCTGGGCCTTGGCGAACCCGGCGATGGGTGAGTTGCAGTGGCCCTGGAGGACATGGAGGAACATCCGTTCCGCCGTGGTCTCACGGTGGGTGTCGGGGTCCCCGAGGCCGCTGACGAGGTCTATGAGGTCGGTGTCGTTCTCACGGCACTGGAGGGCGAGGACCCCCGCGCCGATCGGCGGGCACATCGTCTCGGGCGAGAGGATCTCGGTGATCACATCGGTGCGCCCGATGCGTTCGAGACCCGAGACGGCGAGCAGGATGGCGTCGGCCTCGCCCGCGGCGAGCTTCTCCAGCCGCCGGTTGGCGTTGCCGCGGAACGGAACGCACTCCAGATGCGGGTGCGAGGCGGCGAGCTGCGCCACGCGGCGCACCGAGGAGGTGCCGATCCGGGTGCCGGCCGGGAGTTCGCCGAGCGTGAGACCGCCGGGGTGGATCAGGGCGTCGCGGATGTCGTCGCGCTTGAGGAACGCGGCGAACGTCGTGCCGGCGGGGAGCGGGCGGTCCGCGGGGACGTCCTTGACGCAGTGCACCGCGAGGTCCGCCTCGCCGGAGAGCAGCGCGGCGTCGACCTCCTTGGTGAAGGCGCCCTTGCCCTCGACCTTGCTCAGGTCGCCCATCCACTTGTCGCCGGTGGTCTTCACCGGGACGACCTCGGTCGCGATGCCCGGGTGGAGCGCGGCCAGCTCGGCGCGGACGCGCTCCACCTGGGCGAGGGCCATGGGCGAATCGCGGGAGACGATACGGATCAGCTCAGGGGCGGACATGGCGCCCACGATAGACCGTCCTCGGACCCGCGGGAGCCGCCGGATCCGTCCCCCGGGCGGTCCGCCCGCCCGGGGGTCGCACCGCCGGCGCGGCCCCGGCGCCGGGCCGGCCGGGCCGGGCGTGGCCCCCCTCCGGGGTCAGCCGTTGTGGCGGATCAGGGATTCCACCAGGCCGGGGCGGGTGGCGGGAAAGTCCAGCGGTACGATCCCGAGCCCGCGCCAGCCGCTCGCCTCCGCGCCGTCGAGGAACGTGTGCACCTGGGGATTGAGGCGGTCGGAGTTCCAGCGGGGCGGCAGCAGGGCGGCCGTGCTGACGTAGTTGACGAACAGCCTGCCGGGCTGCTGGGCGGCCTTGCGGAAATGGGCCTCGATCTTGGGGTACTTGGCGCCGGGCTCGGCCTGGTAGTCGTCCTGGATGTCGAACAGCGCGCCGTCCCCGTACCGCACACCGGGCAGGCCGCCGTTGTCCGCGAGCAGGACGACCCGTCCGCGCGCCTCACCGAGCGTGGGCAGCCCGCCGTCGAGCCGGAAGAGGGAGCGCCAGCCCTTCCCGTCGAGGTAGGTGTCGAAGATCCGCCGGAACTCGGCGTCGCTCTCCGCGGAGTACTCCTGCTTGACCCGCATCAGAACGGTCTCGGAGGGGTGCGCGCGCAGGAAGTCCCGGCACGCGCCGAGCACATCGTCGAAGTTCAGGTTCTGGTAGTACGCGGCGTGGTGGATGCTGAAGGCGTTGTCGAACGCCCGGCAGCGGACGTCCAGGAACCGGATGCCGCTGTTCAACTGCGCGGCGATACTCGTGTTCTGGCACGCCACCCACAGCCCGCCGGTCTGGGCACCGGAGTTGTGCGTACCGGGAATCGTCAGCCGCTGTACGGGGGTGGTGTCCCCGAAACCGCTCATCCAGTCCTGTGGGGCGAACGCGCGCCGCTCTCCGGCGACGGCGGGCGCCGAGCCGATGAGGGCGGTGGCGGACACGGCGAGGGCGCCGGCCAGAAAGCCCCGGCGCGTACCGGTACGGGTGCTCATACGAGGGTGCCTCCGTCTGCTGTGGGGGGTGGCGGGGGTGAGCCCTCGGATTATGTCCGGTACACGTCACACGCGGAACACGGCGGGCTGAACGCGGACACGGTGGGTGGAACATCGGGGCGAACGGCCGGGGCGGCGGGCCGCCGCAACGCGAAGGGCGGTGGACCGAAGCCCACCGCCCTGCGCCGGCGCTCCCCGGGAGACCGGACCCCGGAGACCGGAGCCCGGAGACCGGACCCCGGCCCGCCGGGGTAGCGCCGTACTACGCCTTACTACGCCGGTACTACGCCGTACCGCCTACCTCAGGATCGTGATCCGGTCCGCCGCCGGGGGCGCCAGCGGGGACTGGGCCGTCGAGTTCGCCGCGAGGTACGCGTTGAACAGGTCCAGGTCCGACGGGCCGACCAGCTTGTTCTTGCCCTCGGCGAGAACCGCGAAGCCGTCACCGCCGCCGCCGAGGAACTCGTTCATCGCGACCCGGTAGGTCTTCGCCGGGTCGAGCGCCTCGCCGTTCAGCCGCACCGAGTCGGTGAGGACACGGTCCGCGCCCGTCTTCGTCATGTCCAGGGTGTAGGTGAAGCCCTCCGACACCTGGAGGATCTTCGGCGAAGCGGCGTTCGAACCGCTCACCTGCTGCTGGAGCGCGGTGACGATCTGGGCGCCCGTCAGGTCCAGCACATTCATCATGTTGGTGAACGGCTGGACCGTGAAGGCCTCGCCGTAGGTCACCACACCGTCGCCCTCGGCGCCCGACGCCGCGTAGACCAGGTCGGCCCTGATGCCGCCCGGGTTCATGAAGGCGAGCTGCGCGCCGCCCTTGTCCGCCGCCGCCGTGCCCGCGAGCTGGGCGTCCGCGATCACATCACCGAGCGGGGACTCCGGGCTCGTCGCGCCGCGGCCGTTGATGTCCGCGGAGATGAAGCCCTGCGGGGTGTTGGAGATCGGCGCGGCCAGCGTGTTCCAGCGCGCGATCAGGTCGGTCATGTCCTGCGCCTTGGGCTGGTCACGGCTGACGACGTGGTTCGCCGACTTCACGCTGGTACGCACGATGTCGCTGGTGCGACGGTCGTAGGTGAGCGTGGTGTCCGTGTACAGCTTGCCGAACGACGCCGCCGAGGTGACCAGCCGCGGGTTGCCGGCCGGGTCCGGGATCGTACAGGCGTACGCGTTGTGCGTGTGGCCCGTGACCAGCGCGTCGACCTGCGGGGAGATGCCCTTGGCGATGTCGACGATCGGACCGGAGACACCACCGCCGGGGGCGGGGCTGTCACAGTCGTAGTTGTACGAGGAGGAGGCCGGCAGACCGCCCTCGTGGATCAGCGCGACGATCGACTTGACGCCCTGCTGCTCCAGCTCCTTGGCGTACTTGTTGACCGTCTCGATCTCGTCGTGGAACTTGAGGCCCTTGACACCCTCGGCGGTCACGATGTTCGGCGTGCCCTCCAGGGTCACCCCGATGAAGCCGATCTTGACGCCGTGCTTCTTCCAGATCTCGTACGGCTTGAGGACCGGCTTGCCGGTCTTCTCCGACGTCACATTGGCCGCGAGATAGGGGAAGTCGGCGCCCTTGAACTTCTTCCCCTTCTCATAGCAGCCCTCGGTCGGGTGGCAGCCGCCCTTCTGGAGACGGGTGAGTTCGGTCAGGCCCTCGTCGAACTCGTGGTTGCCGACGGCCGTCACATCGAGGTCGATCTTGTTGAGCGCCTCGATGGTCGGCTCGTCGTGGAAGAGGCCGGACAGCAGCGGGCTCGCGCCGACCATGTCACCGCCCGCCGCGGTGATGGAGAACTTGTTGCCCTCGCGTGCCTTGCGCAGCGAGGTCGCCAGATACTCGATCCCGCCGGCGGGGACCGCCTTGGTCGTGCCGTCGGCCTGCTTCTCCGTGACGTTGCCGGACGAGCCCGCGGGCGGCTCCAGGTTTCCGTGCAGGTCGTTGAAGGAGAGGAGCTGCACCTGGATCAGGTCGTCCTTGTGGTGCCCCTTGTTCCCGTCCTGGCTTGCCACGGCCGGCATCGCGGAGGCGAGCGCTCCCACGGTGGCCAGCCCCGCGGCGGCGGCGAGCAGCCGCCGTGTCACGCGCTTCTTCTGCGGTCTCGCTGACGTCGGTGACATCGGTGACATCGGTCCCCTTGTGGATCGAACGTGTGCCTGAAGATTCTTGAGGGTATTGAGAATCATGAAAAGTCCGGAGTCCTGCTAAGGACTGCGAGCGGCAGCCTAGGGTCAACGCGCGTAGCACGACAGGGGGTCCCGGGTTACAAGGTGGTTGCCTTTGCGGGAGCGGAAGCCGTCGGGCTCCTGTCCCCCACTTGTCGCCGTATCCGCCTCCGTCCCGCCGCGGGTGCGCCTCCGCCGTACCCTCGATCCATGACTGACGCAGCAGCCCGCGAGCCCGGCCGGCAGATCCAGACCCTTGACGCGCTCACCCCGGAGCAGGCCGAGGACGTCCTCGACCTGCTCGCCGACGCCCTCGCCTCCGACGGGGTGCAGGCCGTCTCGGAGCAGGGCCGGCTCCAGTTGCGCGGTGGACACCGGGACGGCGTACGGCACTTCCTGCTCGGCGTCGACGGTGGTCTCGTCGGATACGGACAGCTTGAGGACACCGACCCCGTCGAGGCCCCGGCCGCCGAACTGGTCGTACGCCCCGGCTGCCGCGGCCAGGGGCACGGCCGGGCGCTGGGGGTCGCGCTGCTGGGCGCGTCCGGCAAGCGGCTGCGGGTGTGGGCGCACGGCGGCAAGTCGGCCGCCCGGCATCTCGCCCAGGTGCTCGGGCTGACCCTCTTCCGTGAACTGCGCCAGTTGCGGCGGCCGTTGGGCGCGCCGGCCCTTCCCGAACCGGTCCTGCCCGCCGGGGTCACGATCCGTACGTTCGTCCCCGGGCGGGACGACGCCGCCTGGCTCGCGGTCAACGCCGCGGCCTTCGCACACCACCCGGAACAGGGCTCGCTGACCCAGCGCGACCTGGACGACCGGACGGCCGAGCCGTGGTTCGACCCCAAGGGCTTCTTCCTGGCGGAGCGCGACGGCGAACTGATCGGATTCCACTGGACCAAGGTGCACGCCGAGGAGCAGCTCGGGGAGGTGTACGTGGTGGGCATCAGGCCGGACGCGCAGGGCGGCGGTCTCGGCAAGGCGCTCACCGCCGTCGGGCTGCGCCATCTCGCCTCGCAGGGGCTGCCGACCGCGATGCTGTACGTGGACGCGGACAACACGGCGGCGGTGACCGTGTACGAACGGCTCGGCTTCAGGACGCACGAGGTGGATCTGATGTACCGCACGGAGTCCTGAGCGACGCGCCTGCCCCACCGCCCGTACCGGCCTCCCCCACCGACCCGGCACGCCCGCACCCACACCCACACCCGCACCCGCACCCGCACCCGGCATCCTTCACACCGTGCGCCGGGCCGGTGACCCCGCGCACGGGACGCTCGCGGCGCTCGCCCCGGTGCGCCTCGCGCTCCCGCCATGCCCGAGCGCCCCCGATCCGCTCCAAGAAGCCCCGGGGAGCCGCGTCCCGCTTTCCTTCACGTCATGTCACCGTTACCGGTCATTCAGAAGGTCTTGCGACTCTCTCTGAATGCAGCCCGCTCTGCCCCCCACACCGAACGGCAGGATTCGACTGGCCCCTGCCCTCTCCGACGCGCCGGTCGTCCCCTCTGCGCGGAAGAATGGGGACATGAGCCAGCAGCCCGCCGAGGTACCGGTACAGCACCCCCAGCCGTCCGTCGGTTTCATAGCCGCCCACCGGCCCCACGCGGTCGCCACGGGCGGATCCGACCTCGAACCCGATCTGGACTCCGATCTCGACGACTACGAGGAGGACAGCGACCACGAGGGCGACGATCTGCCCCAGGGGCGCTTCCTCGACCGCGAACGGAGCTGGCTCGCGTTCAACGAACGCGTTCTGGAGCTCGCCGAGGACCCCGCGACCCCGCTGCTCGAACGGGCTAATTTCCTCGCCATCTTCGCGTCCAACCTGGACGAGTTCTTCATGGTCAGGGTGGCCGGTCTCAAGCGCCGTATCGCGACCGGGGTCGCCACGCGCTCCGCGTCCGGCCTCCAGCCCCGCGAGGTCCTCGATCTGATCTGGACCCGCTCCCGCGAACTCATGGCCCGGCACGCCGCCTGCTACCAGCAGGACGTGGCCCCCGCCCTCGCCGACGAGGGCGTCCACATCATCCGCTGGCCCGAGCTGACCGACAAGGAGCAGGCGCGCCTCTTCACGCTCTTCCGCCAGCAGATCTTCCCGGTGCTGACCCCGCTGGCCGTGGACCCGGCGCACCCCTTCCCCTACATCTCGGGGCTCTCGCTCAACCTGGCCGTGGTCGTGCGCAACCCCGTCAGCGGGCACCGCCACTTCGCGCGGGTCAAGGTGCCGCCGCTGCTCTCCCGCTTCCTGGAGGCCTCGCCGCAGCGGTACGTGCCGCTGGAGGACGTGATCGCGGCCCATCTGGAGGAGCTGTTCCCCGGGATGGAGGTGCTGGCGCACCACATGTTCCGGGTCACCCGCAACGAGGACCTGGAGGTCGAGGAGGACGACGCCGAGAACCTCCTGAAGGCCCTGGAGAAGGAGCTGATGCGGCGCCGCTTCGGCCCGCCGGTCCGGCTGGAGGTCGAGGAGTCCATCGACCCGTACATCCTCGATCTGCTGGTCCGCGAGCTGAAGGTGTCCGACTCCGAGGTCTATCCGCTGCCCGGACCGCTGGATCTGACGGCGCTCTTCGGGATCTCGCGGCTGGACCGGCCCGAGCTGAAGTACCCCAAGTTCATAGCGGGCACCCACCGCGATCTCGCCGAGGTGGAGTCCGCCTCCGCACCGGACATATTCGCGGCCCTGCGCGAGCGCGATGTGCTGCTGCACCACCCGTACGACTCGTTCTCGACCTCGGTGCAGGCGTTTCTGGAGCAGGCCGCGGCCGACCCGGACGTCCTGGCCATCAAGCAGACCCTGTACCGGACCTCCGGCGACTCGCCGATCGTGGACGCGCTCATAGACGCGGCCGAGTCGGGCAAGCAGGTCCTCGTCCTGGTCGAGATCAAGGCGCGCTTCGACGAGCAGGCCAACATCAAGTGGGCGCGCAAGCTGGAGGAGGCCGGCTGCCATGTGGTCTACGGCCTGGTCGGGCTGAAGACGCACTGCAAGCTCTCCCTGGTGGTACGGCAGGAGGGCGACATCCTGCGCCGCTACAGCCATGTCGGTACGGGCAACTACCACCCCAAGACGGCGCGGCTGTACGAGGACCTCGGGCTGCTCACCGCGGACCCGCAGGTCGGCGCCGATCTGTCGGACCTGTTCAACCGGCTCTCGGGCTACTCGCGCCGGGAGACCTACCGCCGGCTGCTGGTCGCCCCGAAGTCGCTGCGCGACGGACTGATCGCCCGTATCAACAAGGAAGTCGCGCACCACCGGGCCGGACGCCCCGCCTATGTCCGTTTCAAGGTCAACTCGATGGTCGACGAAGCGATCATCGACGCCTGTTACCGGGCCTCGCAGGCGGGGGTGCCGGTCGACATCTGGGTCCGCGGCATCTGCGCGCTGCGCCCGGGGGTCGCCGGGCTCTCCGAGAACATCCGGGTCCGCTCGATCCTGGGCCGCTTCCTGGAGCACTCGCGGGTCTTCGCGTTCGGCAACGGCGGAGAGCCCGAGGTCTGGCTCGGCAGCGCCGACATGATGCACCGCAATCTCGACCGGCGTATCGAAGCGCTGGTCCGGGTCACCGACCCGACCCACCGCGCGTCCCTCACCCGGCTGCTGGAGACCGGGATGTCCGACGACACCTCCTCCTGGCACCTCGGCGCGGACGGCAACTGGACCCGGCATGCCACGGACCAGGACGGCCGGCCGCTGCGGAACATACAGGAAATGCTCATAGACGCCCGGAGGCGCCGGCGTGCAGCACCATGAAGTGGACACCGACCCCCTGGCCGCGGGCCGTGCCGCGGGCCTTACCGCCGGCTTCGCCGCGGGCGTTCCCGTGGGCGACACCGACCGTCTGACGGCGGGCGACGTCCTGGCCGGGTATCTGCACGCGCGCGCCGGGGACTTCCTGCGCGGGCTGCGGATGTACGGCGAGAGCGGCTCGGACACGGCGGCGGCCGAGGCCGCGGCCCGTACGCTGCGCGGCGCGGCGCGCAGGATCGGCGGCGCACTGCACACGTTCCGTCCGCTGCTCGATCCCGTCTGGGCCGATCAGCTCCGTACGGAACTGGGCTGGCTCTCCGGCACCCTGGCCCAGGAGCACGCCTGTACGGGCCGGCTGCACCGGCTGCTCGGGGCGCTGGCCCGGCTCTCGGGCGCGACGGCCCCGCCCGCCGCGACCGCGACCGGCGCGACCGGCGCGCGTGCGGAGGGCCGGCCCGACGGGCCACCGTCCGGCACGCTGACGGTCGGGGCGTCCCGGGCGGGAGCGCTGCTTGACCGTCAGCTCACCCTCGCGCGCACGCGGGCCCACTCGGCGGCGCTCCAGGCGCTCGGTTCCTCGCGCTTCCACGCGGTGGCGGACGCGGTGGCCGTACTGGCCTCGGAGGTGCCGCTGGCGCCGATGGCCGCCGCCCCGGCCGTGGAGGTGCTGGCCGCGCCGGGTGAGATCACGGAACGGCGGCTGCTGGACGCGGTGGCCGCGCTGCCGCTGGCGCGCGCGGCTCATCCGTACAACGCGGAGGCCCTGATCCACGGGCTGGCCACCGCCTCGGAGGGTGAGGCGCAGGACGCTCCCTGGCACCAGGTACGGCAGTTGCTGCGGCTGCACCGGTACGGGCAGGAGGTCTGGTGCGCGGGCGGCGCCCCCGATCCGATGCTGCTCGGCGCGGGCCAGGCCCTGGACCGGCACCGGGACGCGGCGGAGGCGGCGGCCGCCGCGGCGAACGCGGCCCGTACCCCCCGGATCGCTCCCGCGACGGCGTACGCCCTGGGGGTGCTCCACGCGGACCAGCGCCTTGAGGTGGAGGCGGCGCGTTTCGCCTTCCAGCAGGTGTGGCAACAGATGTCGGTGGCGGCGACCGCACCGTGACCGGGCACGACGGGACCCACGACCACGGGACCAACGACCACGAGACCCACGACCACGACCACGCTCCCGGCCCCGGACACCAGGAGCACGCGTCCGGACATCAGGAGCACCCGTCCGGGCACGAGACCGAGTACGCGTACCGGTACGAGAGCGACGACGGCGACATCGACAGCGACGGCGACAGGGGCGAAGCCATGGCGGAGGCGGCGGCCGGGCACCACGGGCGGAACACCGTGCTCGCGGCCGGCTGTGTGCTCTGGCGTCATCCGCGCGACGGCCACGGCGGCCCCGAGATCTGTCTGGTGCACCGGCCGAAGTACGACGACTGGTCGCATCCGAAGGGCAAGCTCAAGCGCGCGGAGGACACCCTGGCGGGGGCCCTGCGCGAGGTGTACGAGGAGACCGGCCACCACTGTGTCCCCGGCGCGCGGCTCGGCACCGTCAGCTATCTGGCCCAGGGCCGCCCCAAGCGGGTCAGCTACTGGGCGGCGGAGGCCACGGACGGCGCCTTCACCCCGAGCGACGAGGTCGACCGAATAGTGTGGCTCGCCCCCGCCGCGGCCCGGGACCGGCTCACCCAGCCCCGGGACCGGATCCTGGTCGACGCCCTGCTGGACGCGCTGCACACGAGCTGATTCCGGCCATCACCGCCGCCGGACCGGCACCGTACGGTCTCGTTCGGTCTCGTTCGGTCTTCAACCGACGACTGAATCAAAAATGATCAGCCGTCGGCAGCGGCAGAAAGCGTCCCGAGGGCGGGCGCGATCCTTCAAAAAACAGGTCGGCACCGTGCCGTATGCCACGGTTCACTTTCCGTTCACCCCTCCCCGTCGGCGGCTTCACCTGATCTGCCTAATTTCGGGCTTACACGGTGACGGTCCGAGTGCCTCACCGACCACCCCGACACACGCCGCCGTCAACTCGCAGGACCGGCGGCTCTTGGAAGGAACACCCGAAGTGAAGCTTCAGCGCAAGAACGGGCTGCGTGCCACCGCGCTCGGTGCCCTCGCCGTCTCCGGCGCCCTGGTTCTCACGGCGTGTGGATCGGACGACAACACCGGCGCCGGCGACGCGTCGACGAAGCCCACCGCCGCGACGAGCGCTGTGTGCGAAGGCGCCGAGGGCCAGCTTCTCGCGTCCGGTTCCAGCGCGCAGAAGAACGCCATGGACCTCTGGGTCAAGAACTACATGGCCGCCTGCACCGGTGTGGAGGTCAACTACAAGTCGTCCTCCTCCGGCGAGGGCATCATCGCCTTCAACCAGGGCACCGTCGGCTTCGCCGGCTCCGACTCGGCGCTCAAGCCCGAAGAGGTCGCCGACTCGAAGAAGATCTGCCAGGGTGGCCAGGGCATCAACCTGCCCATGGTCGGTGGACCGATCGCGATCGGTTACCACCTGGAGGGTGTGGACAGCCTCGTCCTCGACGCCCCCACGCTCGCCAAGATCTTCGACAGCAAGATCAAGAGCTGGGACGACGCCGCCATCGCCAAGCTCAACCCCGACGTCAAGCTCCCGAAGAAGCCCATCCAGGCCTTCCACCGCTCCGAGGACTCCGGCACCACGCAGAACCTCGGCAAGTACCTGGGCGCGACCGCCGCGTCCGACTGGAAGTACGAGGCCGAGAAGAAGTGGCCCGCCCCCGGCGGTCAGGCCGCCTCCGGCTCCTCCGGTGTCGCCACCCAGGTGAAGCAGGTCGACGGCGCGATCGGTTACTTCGAGCTCTCCTACGCCACCTCCCAGCAGATCTCCACCGTCAAGATCGACACGGGTGCCAGCGCCCCCGTCGAGGCGACGTCCGAGAACGCCTCCAAGGCCATCGCCGCCGCCAAGATCAAGGGCACCGGCAAGGACCTGGCCCTGGAGCTGGACTACGCCACCAAGGCCGACGGTGCCTACCCGGTCGTCCTGGTCACCTACGAGATCGCCTGCGACAAGGGCAACAAGGCCGAGACGCTTCCCACGGTCAAGTCCTTCCTGACCTACACCGCCAGCGACGAGGGCCAGAAGCTGCTCTCCGAGGCCGGCTACGCCCCGATCCCCGCCGAGATCAACGCCAAGGTCCGCGAGACGGTCGCCTCCCTCTCGTAGTCCCCGGCACAGCAGGTGACGGCAGTCGGCCCGGCGTACCGCTCCGGGCCGGCGGCCGTCCACCCATCCGGTGCACCGCCGCCAGGGGAGCGACCCCTCCCCCACACAGACCGGAAAGATCATGGCCTCCACCACACCCATAGACACCCCACCGGCTCCACCGCTCAGCCCCCGCTCCGGCACCTCCACGGGCCGCGCGGGCGACAAGATCTTCTCGGGCCTCTCCAGGGGCTCGGGCATTCTGCTGCTCGTCATCATGGCGTCGATCGCGGGGTTCCTGACCTACCGCGCCGCCATCGCCATCTCCAAGGACGAGGGCAACTTCTTCACCACGTTCGACTGGAATCCGGCCGGTGATCCGCCGGTCTTCGGTATCGCGGTCCTCCTCGTCGGCACCCTCGTCAGCTCGATCGTCGCGATGGTCATCGCGGTCCCGGTCGCCGTCGGCATCGCGCTGTTCATCTCGCACTACGCGCCGCGCCGGCTGGCCACGCCCCTCGCGTACGTCGTGGACCTGCTCGCCGCCGTGCCGAGCATCATCTACGGCCTCTGGGGCGCGCTCGTCCTGGTGCCGTATCTCGACGGTCTCAACATCTGGCTCGACCAGTACTTCGCGTGGACGTACATCTTCGACCAGACCCAGCCCGGCGTCGCCCGCAACATGCTGACCGTCGGCATCCTGCTGGCGATCATGATCCTGCCGATCGTGACCAGCGTCAGCCGGGAGGTCTTCCTCCAGGTCCCGCGGATGAACGAGGAAGCGGCCCTCGCCCTGGGCGCCACCCGCTGGGAAGTCGTGCGGCTCTCGGTCCTGCCGTTCGGACGCTCCGGTGTCATCTCCGCCTCGATGCTGGGCCTCGGCCGCGCCCTCGGCGAGACGATGGCCGTCGCCACGGTGCTCTCCCCGAACTATCTGATGTCGCTCCATCTGCTCGACCCGGGCGGCGGCACGTTCGCCCAGAACATCGCGGCGAAGTTCGACGAGGCCAACGAGGTGGGGCGTGACGCCCTGATCGCCTCCGGCCTGGTGCTCTTCGTCCTCACCCTGCTGGTGAACGGTGCGGCCCGGCTGATCATCGCGCGCCGCAAGGAGTACTCGGGGGCCAACGCATGAGCCACGCAGCCGTCCAGGACAAGCAGACCCCGGTGCCGCCCACGGGCAACGGGCAGAGTCTCAGCAGCCGTGGCCTCCCCCGCTGGGCACCGGCCGGCTTCGCCGTCGTCGCCGTCCTGCTCTGCGCGGGCATCGGAGCCGCCGCCGGTCTCGACAGCAAGGTCCAGTGGGGCCTGATCGCCGTCATCGTCTTCCTCGTCGTCTCGTATGTCACCACCTCGGTGGTCGAGAACAAGCGCCAGGCCAAGGACCGCCTCGCCACCAGCGTCGTCTGGGTGTGCTTCGTCCTCGCCGTGATCCCGCTGTTCTCCCTGCTCTGGACCACCATCAGCCGTGGTGTGAAGGTCCTCGACCCGTACTTCCTCGGCCACTCCATGGCCGGTGTCCCCAGCGCGGAGCCGGGCGGCGGTGTCTACCACGCGCTGATCGGCACGCTGGAGCAGGTCGCCATCGCCACCGTGATCGCCACGCCGATCGGTCTGCTGACCGCCGTGTATCTGGTGGAGTACGGCAAGGGCGCGCTGGCGAAGGCCGTGACGTTCTTCGTGGACGTCATGACGGGCATCCCGTCCATCGTCGCCGGTCTGTTCATCCTCTCGATCATGCTGATGACCCATATCCAGCCCTCCGGCCTGATGGGCTCGCTCGCCCTCACGATCCTGATGATCCCGGTCGTGGTCCGCTCCACCGAGGAGATGCTCAAGCTCGTACCGAACGAGCTGCGCGAGGCCGCGCTGGCCCTCGGCGTACCGAAGTGGCGCGTGATCCTGAAGGTCGTCCTGCCGACCGCGATCGGCGGTATCACCACCGGGGTGATGCTCGCCATCGCGCGTATCGCCGGTGAGACCGCCCCCGTCATCCTGCTCGTCTTCGGCAGCAAGCTCATCAACTCGAACCCCTTCGAGGGTGCCCAGTCCTCGCTGCCCTTCTACATCTACGACGAGTACAAGGCGGGCGAGGTCGCCTCGATCGACCGCGCGTGGGCCGCGGCCCTGGTGCTGATCGCCTTTGTCATGATCCTCAACCTGGTGGCGCGCGGTATCGCCCGCTGGAAGGCCCCGAAGACCGGCCGCTGAGGCCCGATATCCGGCTCCGCCGCACGGGGCCACGAAAGAAGCAGTGATTGACATGGCCAAGCGAATCGACGTCAGCGGACTCTCCGCCTACTACGGCTCCCACCGGGCGATCGACGACATCTCGATGACCGTGGAGCCCCGCTCCGTGACGGCCTTCATCGGACCGTCCGGCTGCGGCAAGTCCACCTTCCTGCGCACGCTGAACCGGATGCACGAGGTCACGCCCGGCGGCCGCGTCGAGGGCAAGGTGCTCCTGGACGACGAGAACCTGTACGGCGCGCATGTCGACCCGGTCGCGGTGCGCCGTACGGTCGGCATGGTCTTCCAGCGCCCGAACCCCTTCCCGACGATGTCGATCTTCGACAATGTCGCGGCGGGACTGCGGCTGAACGGCCAGGTGCGCAAGAGCGAACTGGCCGACGTCGTGGAGCGCTCCCTCAAGGGCGCCAACCTCTGGAACGAGGTCAAGGACCGGCTGAACAAGCCCGGCTCCGGCCTCTCCGGCGGCCAGCAGCAGCGGCTGTGCATCGCCCGCGCGATCGCGGTCGAGCCGGATGTGCTGCTGATGGACGAGCCGTGCTCGGCGCTCGACCCGATATCGACCCTCGCCATCGAGGACCTGATCGGTGAGCTGAAGGAGCGCTTCACGATCGTCATCGTGACGCACAACATGCAGCAGGCGGCGCGCGTCTCGGACCGTACGGCGTTCTTCAACCTGGCCGCCGTCGGGCAGCCCGGCAAGCTCATCGAGATCGACGAGACCGAGCGCATCTTCTCCAACCCGTCCGTGCAGGCCACCGAGGACTACATCTCGGGCCGCTTCGGATAGGGCGCCAGAACCGTCCTGCGGTGCTGCATGGCGGTGCCACCGCACGACGAAGGGCCCGCCCCCTCTCCCAGGGGGGCGGGCCCATTTCGCGTCAGCCGAAGGCGAGGTTGACGGTCCAGAAGCTCAGCGCGGCCACCAGCGCCGCGGCCGGCATGGTGATGAACCAGCCGAGAATGATGTTCTTGGCGACTCCCCAGCGGACCGCGTTCACCCGCTTCGTCGCCCCGACCCCCATGATCGCCGAGGTGATCACATGCGTGGTCGAGATCGGCGCGTGGAACAGGAACGCCGAGCCGAACATGATCGACGCGCCGGTCGTCTCCGCCGCGAACCCCTGCGGCGGGTCCAGCTCGATGATCTTCCGGCCCAGCGTGCGCATGATGCGCCAGCCGCCCGCGTACGTACCCAGGGACAGCATCACCGCGCAGGCGATCTTCACCCAGACCGGGATCGCGTCGCCCGAGCCCTCCACATCGGCGATGACCAGGGCCATCACCACGATGCCCATCGTCTTCTGCGCGTCCTGGAGACCATGCCCGAGCGCCATTCCGGCCGCGGACACGGTCTGGGCTATCCGGAAGCCGCGCTTGGCCTTGTGCGGGTTCGAGTTGCGGAAGATCCACAGGATCCCGACCATCACCAGATAGCCGACGACCAGACCCACGACCGGGGACACGAACATCGGGATGACGATCTTCTCGACCACCCCGGACCAGATCACATCCGTACCGCCGGCCAGCGCCGCGCCCACCATGCCGCCGAAGAGCGCGTGGGAGGACGAGGAGGGCAGCCCGTAGTACCAGGTGACCAGGTTCCAGACGATCGCACCGACCAGCGCGGCGAAGAGGATGCCCATCCCCCGCGCGCCATGCGGCGTCGCGATCAGGCCCTCGCTGACGGTCTTGGCGACCCCCTGGCCCAGGAACGCGCCCGCGAGGTTCATCACCGCGGCCATCGCGAGGGCGGCACGCGGGGTCAGTGCCCGGGTGGACACCGAGGTCGCGATGGCGTTCGCGGAGTCGTGGAAACCGTTGGTGTAGGTGAAGCCGAGCGCGACACCGATGGTCACGATCAGTGCGAAGGTGTCCACGTGGTTCAGGACTCCTTGACCGCGATGGTCTCCACCGTGTTCGCGACGTGCTCGAACGCGTCGGCGGCCTCTTCCAGCACATCGACGATCTGCTTGAGCTTGAGTACCTCCATCGCGTCGTACTTGCCGTTGAAGAGATGGGCCAGCAGCTTGCGGTGGATCTGGTCGGCCTGGTTCTCCAGCCGGTTGACCTCGATCCAGTACTCGGTGAGGTTGTTCATCGTCCGCAGATGCGGCATCGCCTCGGCGGTCAGCTCCGCCGCCCTGGCCAGCACCTCGATCTGCTGCTCGACGCCCTTGGGCAGTTCCTCGATGTTGTAGAGGACGACCAGGTCGACGGCCTCCTCCATGAAGTCCATGATGTCGTCGAGGGAGGACGCGAGATTGTAGATGTCCTCGCGGTCGAAGGGCGTGATGAAGGAGGAGTTGAGCTGATGGAAGATCGCGTGGGTGGCGTCGTCGCCCGCGTGCTCCGCCGCCCGCATCCGCTCCGCGATCTCGGCCCTGGCGGAGGAATCCGCCCCGAGGAGTTCCATCAGGAGTTTCGAGCCCGTGACGATGTTGTCCGCGGACGCGGCGAACATGTCATAGAAGCTCGTCTCCCTGGGGGTCAGACGAAATCGCACCTGGGGTCCTCGGGTTACATGGAATTCGGTCACGGTGATGGTAGGCGCATCATCCGGCCACTGCTAAGCGGCAAGTCCCAAGTGTCGCCCATCAGACAAGGTGATAAGCACAGGGCCCTGCCCCAAGGCCCACAGACGGGTACCATATACCCACGAGGGGTATACCTGCCTTTTCGGACAGACCGCGGCGGATCGCAGGCAGTGCGCCGCCGAGCGACGACAAGCACCACCGAGCACCACCGAGCACCGCCGAGTACCGACAAGCACCGCCCAACCGCGGACAGAGCGCTGGAACACAGCGAACACACAGCAGGAGGACGCGATGACGACCACCGAGGCGGCCGGCGCGGCGACGAGCGACGCGCCTTCCGCCATCACCGACCACGACCGCGGTGTGCACGGGTACCACAAGCAGAAGGACGAGCACCTCAAGCGGCTGCGCAGGATCGAAGGGCAGATCCGGGGCCTGCAGCGGCTGGTCGACGAGGACGTCTACTGCATCGACATACTGACCCAGGTCTCCGCCTCGACGAAGGCGCTCCAGTCCTTCGCGCTCCAGCTCCTGGAGGAGCATCTGCGCCACTGCGTGGCCGACGCGGCGGTCAAGGGCGGGGACGAGATCGACGCGAAGGTGGAGGAAGCGACCAAGGCGATCGCCCGGCTGCTCCGCACCTGAGGCCGCGCCCGGCGCCGTTTCCGGCGCCGCATCCGGTGCCGTGTCCGACGTCACCCGCACACCCCGGCACCCGCGCACCCGCGCACCCGACGTCAACATGTGTCCGACGTCACCTTTTTGCCCGACATCGCCCTTTGTGTCCGATGTCACAGGGGCGGCCCCCTGGGGCGCGAGAAGAAGAACGGACCGGGCGGGGCGCGGCGGGGCCGCGCCCCGCCGCCGGCCTCACTCCCAGGGGGGATCCCCGAGCAGCGCCCGTTCCTCGGCGGAGTCCCCGAGCAGCGCTCCCTCGGACTCCCCGAGCAGCGCTCCCTCGGACTCCCCGAGCAGCGCCCGCTCGGCCGTCACGTTCAGCACCTCGTCGATACGGTCCGGGCTGAGCCGGTCCTCGTCCGCGGCGGACGCCGCGATCATCAACTCACCGCACAACTCGATCTCGGCGAGGGCCACGTGGTCCTGGACGGTCGCCGTACGTAACAGAGCCACGTGCTATCACCTCTTCCTGCCGGTGTCGACTTCCTAGCGTAGGGAGCGTGATACACACCGCGCATGGCACGTCCGGACCATTTCCGCCTTGGTCCTCCGTGGTTACGGCTTGATCCGATCTTGCCGATCCGCGGTCCGGCCGCCTCGGGGGCGGTTGGGCCGGCAGCGCGCGTTCCCGGGAGCGCGCGTTCCACAGGGGCCGGTACCCGGCAGGCGCCCGGTGCCCCGCGGGAGTCCGGCACCCGACGCGAGCCCGGCGCCCGGCGGGAGACCGCGCTCAGGCCTTGATCTCCCCCGCGAAGATGTCGTCGGACGGCGGCAGCGTGACGGAGACCGCGGCCCCGAATGCGTACAGCAGTGTGGTCGACGCGACATCGACCGTATGCCCCTGATTGACATAGCTGAACTGGTGCCTGACCTTGCGCAGTCGCCCCGCCTCGTCCAGATACGCGTCGAACGGCACCGCGTCCTCGCCGAACCCCTTGGCCGCGGCGGCCAGCGCCCCGCGCGCGTACGGCGCCGCCGACCGCGCGGCGCCGCCGATATAGGTGGTGCCCCGGTAGTGCCACACCCGGGTGCCGGCCAGATCCTGTTCCCCGACAAAAGCCACATCCCGGGCGGCGCGCAGCAGTTCGGCCGCCGTCAGCGGATCGGTCGCCCCGCCCGTGACCAGGTTGCCGTCCTCCAGGGTGGCCGAATCCACCCTGACCCACTTGTCGGCGGGCACCCCGGCCCCGCGGTTCTTCATGTACAGCGCGGCGGGCGAGAGCAGTTCGGTGATGGGCCGGTGCGCGTCCGCGCCCGCGGGGTCCTCCGGCAGCACGACCCTGAGCCGCCCCATCCGCCGGACGAAGTCGTATCCGCCCTCGCCCCGGATGGTGACCCGGGTGCCGCCCGCCGCCATCTCCATGGACGTACGGGCCTTCGAACTCCCCGCCGCGAGCAGTACGTCGGCCGCCCTCAGCACCGCTCCGGGATCGCGGCTCGGCCGGTCGTCGGCCCTGGCCCCGCCGCCTGCCGAGCAGCCGGCGGTCGTGGCGGCGATCCCGGCCACGGCCACGACGGCGAACGCCACGCTCCAGCGTCTGTGCTGCCGCACCACCATCGCCTGCCAACCCCCAACGCCTGGCCGTCGCTTGTCCGAAGCTCACCCGCTCCGGATAACGACGCCCCGCGTCCCCCGTCACGCCGGGCCCTGTCACGAGGCGGGAACACCTCGGTACGGTGGAGTCCGTGTGCGAGCAAGACACTTCCGGTCCCCCCACCGCCACTTCACCCCCCGCCTCTTTATTTCACCCCATATCACCTCACATCACCTCGACCGTGGAACGCGGTTCGTTCTGCCTGGCCCGCTGCTCGTGCGGCTGGACGGGCCCCGCCCGCCGATCCCGCGACCGCGCCCGTACGGACGCGGCGTCCCACCCGCCACAGAGCTGAAGCGGAACCATCTATTCCGGAACCGTCGGCCACTGAGGCACACTCCCTCCTCAGGAGGTCGTCATATGGAACGGCGCACTGTGCTCACCGCCGCGGCGGTCGCCCTCACGGCGGCCGTCGCGTCCGCGTGCACCGGCGGCGACAGGGGCGGAGCCGGCGGTACGGGCGGCGACAAGGGCGGACCGCCCGCCGGGACCGGGCCCGCGACCGGGGGAACGGGAAGGCCGCCGGGCGGAGCGCCCGACTGGGGCGCCCTGGGCCGGGGGCTCGACGGAGATCTCGTACGGCCCGGCGACCAGGCGTATCCGACGGCCAGACAGCTCTACAACACCCGGTTCGACTCCCTGAAGCCCGCGGCCGTCGCGTACGCCGCGGGCGAGGACGACATCAAGGAGTGCCTCGCCTTCGCCAGGGCCCACGGCACCCCCGTCTCGATCCGCGGCGGCGGCCACTCGTACGCGGGCTGGTCCAGCGGAAACGGCCGGCTCGTCATCGACATATCCAAGCTCGACTCCCTCGACCACGCGGTCACGGACGGGACCGTCGGCGCGGGCGCCCGGCTCGGGGACGTCTACCGCACCCTCGCCGGGCGGGGCCTCACCATCCCCGCGGGCTCCTGCCCCACCGTCGGCGTCTCCGGTCTCACCCTCGGCGGCGGACACGGTGTGGCCGCCCGCGCGTACGGTCTCACCTGCGACAGCCTCCTCTCCGCCACCCTCATCACCGCCGACGGCCGGCGGCTGACCGCCGACGCCGAGCGGAACAAGGACCTCTTCTGGGCGCTGCGCGGCGCCGGCAACGGCAACTTCGGCGTCGTCACCGAACTGCGCTTCCGTACGCATCCCGCGCCCACGAGCGTCTCGGCGTTCCTGAGCTGGCCCTGGTCGAAGGCCGCGACCCTGCTCGCCGCCTGGCAGCGATGGGGTCCCGACCAGCCCGACGAGATCTGGTCCTCGCTCCATCTCTCCGCGGGTCCCGGCGGCGCCGCCCCGACCGTCTCGCTGTCGGCCTTCTCGCTCGGCGACGAGGCCGGTCTCAGGAACGCGCTCGACCGGCTCGCCGACGGCGCCGGCGGTCCGGGCCCGGCACGCTCCTTCTCGCTGCGGCAACGCGGCTATGAGGACGCGATGCTGGTGTACGGGGGCTGTTCGGGACTGGACGAGGAGGAGTGCCGTCTGCCCGGTACGACCCCCGGCCGCAGCGCGCGGGGCGCGCTCCAGCGCGAGACCTACGCCGCGGCCTCGGACTTCTACGACCGGTCCCTCTCCCCCGCCGGGCTGCGCGCCCTCGTCGCGGCGGCCGAGGCGTTCACCCGGCTCCCGCCCGACGGGGGCGGGGACGGCGGCGGGGGCAGCGGCGGCTCCCTCGCGCTCACGGCGCTCGGCGGGGCGGTCAACCGCGTCGATCCGCTCGCCACGTCCTTCGTCCACCGGCGCTCACGGATCCTGGCGCAGTACATCGCCGCCTGGCAGCCGGGGACCTCCGGGGCGGCCCAGCGCGCCTGGCTGAGGAACACCCACGGATCACTGCGCCGGTACGCGTCGGGCGCGGCGTACCAGAACTACAGCGACCCGACCCTGACCGACTGGCGTTCGGCCTACTACGGCCCCGCCGGGGACCGGCTGACGCGGCTGAAGAAGCAGTACGACCCCGACCGGCTGTTCGATTTTCCGCAGGCGCTCTGACCGCCCGGTGCCGACCGTCCGACGTCGCCCGTACGGCCCACCGAGGTGGCCGTACGGGCCGCCGGGCGATGGTCTGTAGATAGCAAGAGGGGGCACACCCGGCATACCCGACTCCCAAGGGCGTACCCATGGACCGATACGGACCCCGGATAGCCACGCTCACCACGGCCACCGTTCTCCTCGTCGCACTCGGCGGCCCCGCCGCCACCGCGGTGGACCGGCCGAAGGAGCCGAGCGAACTCACGCTCATCAACACCGGCGTGGGCCAGGTGCTGGCCGACGAGAACGGCAATCCGCTGTATCTGAGGCTGGCCGACAAACCGGACAGACCGTCGTGCACCGGAAAGTGCGCCACCAATTGGCCGGCGGCGGTCGGCTTCCCGACCAAGGCGGCGGGCGTCTTCGGCGAGACCGCGCAGACCCCCCTGAACGCGGCCAACAGCGATCAGCCGCATGTCATCTACAACACACACCCGCTGTACTACTTCAAGAACGACCGGCCGAACGAGCCGAAGGGGCAGAACGTGGACGGCTTCAGCCTGGTCTCGGCCGACGGCAGAGCGGTGACGAACCGGAGCGGTACGGCGACCTCGCCCCTGCCGGAGCCGTCGGCCGCGCGCACGGCCTCGTCCACGTCGAAGGCGAAGCCCCCGAAGGCGTCGGCCGCGAAACCGCCGAAGGCGCCGAAGCCGCCCGCGACCTCCTCGGACGGACGGGTGCCGGGACCCCGGGCGACCCCCCGGTCGCCGTCACGGAGCACCCCGCGGGCCCCCGTGGCGACCGCCACCCGGGCGCCCGCGACCCGGCCGATCCCCCCGGTGGCCCCGGTGGCGCCTGTGGCGCCTGTGGCGCCTGGGCAGCCGACCGGCGGTACGGGCGCCGGCACCGGAACGGGCACGGGAACGGGAACGGGCACCGGGAGCACCACCGCCACCGGCCCCTCCGTCGGGGCGCTCCAGATCACCCCGTCCGGCGCGGCCCGGGGCGGCGCGGATCACCTGACCGCCGTCGACTCGGCACGCCGGACCGGCGCGGCCGAACTCACCCTCGCCATCGGCGCCACCGTAACGGCCGCCCTCGGCATGATCCTCGTGGTGCGCCGTCACCAGCGCCGCGCCACGGGTGGCCACCACTGACCGGAACGGCGGGGCCCGCGGGCCCGGACCGTACGGCGCGCACAGCACACACCGGACCCACGGCACACAGGGCGCGCGGGCCGCGCGGAGTGCGCTCAGCACGCCGAGCGAGCAGGACGAACAGGTTGATCAGGACCCTCTTCGTCCTCGCCGCCCTGTGCGCCGTGGCCGCTGTCCTGCTGCATCTGCTCCCGCAGCGGCCCGCACCCGCGACGGACACCGCCGAACCCCGCCTGGTCAAGGTCACGGACCCGCCCTCCGCCCCCGTACGGCTGCGCATCCCGGTGCTCGGCCTGACGGCGGACGTGCTGCCGCTCGGGGTCGACGAGAACGGCGCGCTGGACGCGCCGGGATTCCGTAACGCGATGAAGGTCGGCTGGTACGCCCTGGGCCCGCGCCCCGGCGAACGCGGTCCCGCCGTGCTGGTCGGCCACCGGGACGCCCCGGCCAATCCGGGCAGCGTCCCGGTGCGGAACGGTCGCGACGACATCAAGAACGCCGTCTTCGCCAAGCTCGGCCGGCTGCTCCCCGGAGACCTGGTCGAGACGGAGCTGGGAGACGGGCGGCGGCTGCCGTTCCGGGTGACGGCGGTCGACACGTACCCGACGAAGAAGTTCCCCACGGACCTGGTCTACGGCCCGGTCCCGAACTCGCAGCTACGGCTGATCACCTGCGGCGGCGTCATCGACGCCCACGGCCACTGGGATTCGAACGTGGTGGTCAGCGCGGTGGCCTCACGCTAGGGTCTTTCGTTTGGATCTGGCTGGGCGCCGGGATGGCCGCCGGGACCGCCGGGTGACGGCGCACTCGGCGGCCTCCGCGTCCCCCGGCCGTGGTGGCCGGCAGGGGCACGCGGCCGGCGGTGTCAGGCCGCGAGGTTGTTGTCGTCGGGGCGCGGCTCGGGGATGCCGAGCGGCCGCGTCCCGCCGACGGCGCCGCAGCCCGCCGCGCGGTCGGCCTCGCGCGCGGCCCGTGACCGTACCGCCCAGCCGACCCGTGCCGAGCGGGAGACCGCGGAGACGACCGGGGTCAGCAGGGCGAGCGCGAGGGGGGTGAGCAGCAGGGCGACGGCCGTACCGAGCGCGAGACCGCCGATCACGTCCGTCGGGTAGTGGACACCCATGTACACCCGGCAGAAACCTTCGACGAGGGCCAGCCCGATCGCGACCAGGCCGAATCTGCGGTGGGCGACGAAGACCCCCACCCCGATGGCCATCGCCATGGTGGCGTGGTCGCTCACGAACGAGTAGTCCGTCTTCCCCGCCACCAGGACCTCCAGGCCCTTGTGGTCCAGGAACGGTCTCGGCCGCTCCACGAAGCCCCGGATGGGGATATTGATCAGCACCGCCACCGCTGCGGCCAGCGGCGCCCAGAGGAGCCCGGCGACGGCGGTGACGGAGTCCTCGGCCGTTCCGCTTCTGCGCACGCTCCACCAGCACCAGAGCACGATGAGCACCAGTGCGGCCATGATCCCGTACTCGCCGACGTACTCCATGACCCGGTCGAACCACGTCGGTGCGCTCTTGGCGAGCCCGTTGATGTCATAGAGCAGGCTGACATCGGGGTTCGACCCATCCAGTGCGAGTCCAGCCATCTGCTGCGGCCCCTTGCCTTGTCGCCCGGCGCGCCGCATCTCCGTGCGCGCTGCCTCTACCAAACCCCGTGGTCAGTACGGAACATGCCGCGTGATCAATACCCGCGGCTGTCGTCCAGGGAACGGCCTTCTCGGCGTCTGCGTTCCGCTCTCCACCGAACGATCACCATGACGTTATCGAAGAGTGACTCGTCGCCCCAGTTCAGAGGGGCACATGGGCGGATAGTTCCGGCCACTCGGGGGGTCGGCGCGGGGCACCGGCCGGGTCTGCGGGGGGGCCGATCGGGTCGGCCGACGGGGCCCTCGGGGGGCGGGCCCGGCCGGGAGCAGGCCAGCGCGCCGGCCGGCCGCCTGGAGCCGGGCGGGGTAGCCGGAGCGCCGGGGACAGGTCGTCGGGAGAGGCATCGGGGGGGGCGGGTCGCCGGGGACGGAGCAGCCCTCCGGGCCGATCGGTGTCAGACGGCCGGCCGACTCTCCGGGAGATCCGTCGGCAGCGATTTCGCACCGTCCTCGGTGACCCGGGTGGCCCCGAAGTAGTCCGGGGTGTCGATCTTGTCGAACCGGATCACGGCCCCGGTGTACGGCGCGTTGATCATGTACCCGCCGCCCACGTACAGCCCCACGTGCCGGATCGCCCGTGAATTCGTCAGATCGTCTGAGAAGAAGACGAGGTCACCCGGGAGCAGCTCGTCACGCGAGGGATGCTCACCCGCGTTGTACTGATCATTGGCGACGCGCGGCAGCTCGATCCCCACGGTCCGGTACGCGGCCTGGGTCAGCCCGGAACAGTCGAACCGCCCGTCCTGCTCCGCCGTACCGTTCCCGCCCCAGAGGTAGGGCGTACCGAGCTTCTGCTGAGCGAAGTAGATGGCCGCGGCGGCCTGCCGCGACGGCTCGACCCGCCCGACGGGCCGGGCGAAGCTCTTCTCCAGCGTCCGGATGACCTTGACGTAGTTCTGGGTCTCCCGGTACGGCGGAACGCCCCCGTACTTGATGACGGCATAGGCGCCCGCGTTGTACGCCGCGAGCATGTTGCTGGTCGGGTCGCCAGGCACGTCCTTGACGTATCCGGCCAATTCACAGTCGTACGAGGCGGCGGAGGGAATCGCGTCGGCCGGGTCCCAGATGTCCCGGTCCCCGTCGCCGTCCCCGTCGATCCCGTGCGCCTGCCAGGTCCCGGGGATGAACTGCCCGATGCCCCGGGCGTCGGCGGGACTCTGGGCGGTGGGGTTCCACCCGCTCTCCTGGTACAACTGCGCGGCGAGCAGCGCCGGGTTGATGGCGGGGCAGTAGTTGCCCCACTTCTGCACGAGCGGCTGATACGCGGCGGGCACGGCCCCCTTGGCCAGCCCCACGGCCCTCCCCGACCCGCCGACCAGCCCGGCGGCGGCGGAGTAGGTCCCCACGACGAGCAGAGCCACAAAGCTCATCCCCGCCCCACCGACAGCGCCCACGACCAGCCATGCCTTACGCACCGTCAAACACCCTCCGCGTCAGGGCCACAGTCGCCGCCCAGTCTAGGCGCGGAGCCCCCGGATCAGGAGATCCCGACGGAGGACGTCGGAAGAGCCCCCATGGATGACCAGAACTCGTCGTACACGTCGGGCCGCGAGGGGTACTCGCCCGCGCGCTGCGGGGTGTTCGGCTGAGTCGCCGGGTCGGGCACGGCGGATTCGGTGAAGCACGGGGTGGTGATGGAGAAGAAGAACTGGCCTTCGCCTCCTACTGCCACCCTCATACGGAAGTCCTCCGGTGTAGATGCGTAAATAGCGGGAACTTCGCTACTCGCGCGCACACTGGTGATCCGATACCCGCGCGTAGTCCAGTCACGTTCCACAACCCCCAGCAGACTTCCACGTCGCTCCTTGGAGACGATGGTCATGACCGCGATTCGGCGCTTTACTGAACCAGCCCCCAGGGAATCATTTTTGGAGTCGGTACAGATTCTGTGGTTCGAAGGACCGTGGTTCCATCGCAATTCCGGACTGATACCCATGAGCGTTTGCTGCATGATCGCATCAGCCTTGCCAGCAGCCTGCCGCATATTCATGTCGGGCGTCTTCCCTTCCGGGTCATGAGTGTCGGCACGAGCGCCACATCCGGCCGCCACGGCAAGCACGAACAGTGCGAAGAAGATGCGCAGGCTCGTCATCGGCGCTCCTGGGTACTGATCTCGTGGCCCCGGCCGGCAACAATCAAGGCGATATTGTCGGCGGACTCTTCGTCCTCGTCCGGATTGAAATAGTTGGTGTGCGCCGTGAACCCGCCCAGGTCGCCCACAGGACGCGGCCCGTCCTCGACCCGGAATCGGCGCGCGCCGAACGCCTCGTGCGCCGGATCCGTGCCGAACCAGATCTCCCGGTCGTCCGCCTGCGCGTCCTGCGCGAGATACGCCGCCGCGCCGCCGCCCAGCCCTCCCAGCGCCGCCCCCACAGGGCCGCCCGCCGCCGCCCCCACCATCGCCCCGCTCACCGCACCCGTCGCCATGCCGCGCGCCTCGATCCTGGCCGGCATCGCCGTCACCGGATCGTTCTCCGCCGCGCCCACGAACACATGCTTCCGCCCCACCCCCAGCTCATCGGCGGAATCCGCGCCGGTCCCCGGGCTGCCCAGCAGCACAATGTCGTCGGCGCCCGGAATCCCGCCCTGCCGCTGCGCGGCCTGGCCGACCGTGAGCGAACCGTACGAGTGCCCGATGGCCGTCATATGCGGGTCCTCGTTCCGGTTCGTCGCCGAGACGCCGGACATGAATTCGTTGTACGCGACCGCCCCCACCCGCGCCTGATCCGCGAACATCACATCCGTATTCCCCGTGACATCGGCGGCGGAAAGCTGCGGCGCGTCATACCCCAGCCAGACGACCGACGCGCTCGACGCGTCGTACTCGCGTGCCCCCACCGCCGTGTCCCGCGCCCGTCTCAAGTCGTTCCTCGCGAATTCCTCGTCCAGCGCCGTCCCCAGCCCCGGTACATACACCGAGACGTTCCTCGCCCGGTCCGGATCCCCGTAGGAGACGATCGCCCGCCCATTCCCCTCCTCCCCGATCCCCAGCAGAAACATCGGCGGATGCCCGCCCGCCCGCAACTGCTCGTCGATCGCCCGCAGTCCCGCCAGTCTCGTCTGCGATCCCTCGTCCCCCACCCGCCCCTCCAGCTTTCCGATCAGCAGCGCCAGGTTGTCCCTGTTCGCCGCGTCCCGTACCTCCGCCGGGATCCCGTCCAGGTTGCCGATCTCGTCCGGATAGACCGCCAGGTACTCCTCCCGATGCTCCTGCGTCAGGCCGTCCCACCACGCCTTGCGCTCGGCGGGGGATCTGTCCGTCGGGATGGAGTCCTTGAGGTACGCGTCCGCCAGCCCCCGCACCACCGTCGCGTCGCCGTGCGCGTCCGCCCACATCGCGTCGGTGGTCCGCAGCCCGTCCCGGGCCGTCAGCTTCACGAGCGTCGCCGCGTAGCGCGCGTCGATCTGGTTCGCCTCGCTCACCGCGCTCGCGATCGTGTCGGCGATCTCCCGCGCCCTCGCCGCATGAGGATTCGGGGCCGTCAGGGCCGGCGGCGTGGACAGCAGGGGCGGCAACGAGCTGCCCTCGGCCGTCCCGCCCGGCAGCCTCTCCCGTGTGATCAGGTGCTCCCCCGCCGCCGGATAGCTCACCGAACCGTCCGCGTGGACCGTGAACTTCAGGCCGTCCGCGTCGTCCAGCGCCGCCCGCAGCCTCCGCTGAGTCCCCCTCAGCTCCTGGGCGAGACTGTTCAGGGTCGTACGGACCAGACCGCACTCCATATAGACGTACTGAAAGTTGCGGCTCAGCTCGCACAGCCGCGCGCTCGCCGCCTCCGCCGCCTCACCCTCCTGTGTGGCCTGGAGGCCCGCGAGGAGCTGCTTGTCGATACGGTCGCGCGCCGCGTCCGCGCGGTTGCTCACCCTGCCCCAGCCGTCCGCCGCGCCCTCCAGCTCGGAGCACTTCAGCTCGCGCAACTGTGTCCAGGTCAGCGCCCCTCTCAGGCGCACGCCGCCACCCCCGGGCCCGCTCACCGCGCGCCCCCGCCCGCTCGCGCCCCGGAAGAAGCCCCGGAGGAAGCGAAAGAGGCGAGCGAGGAGCTGATCGCCGCCTCGTTCTCGCCCTGGTCCCGCGCGACCCCCCGCAGATGAACCGCCAGGCCCTCGCACTCACCCATCGCGATCTCGATGCGCCGCTCCCACGACATACGCACCGTCCGCAGCACCGCCGCGGCGCCCAGGCCCGCCGTACCGGCCGCCAGTCCCTCGTGCGCGTCGGCCAACTCGCCCCGCACCAGGCCCATATGGGTACGCAATGCCTCGGCCGCCCCGGCCGCCCGTGTCCAGGGGCCGCCGCTGTGCCGCAGCCCGCCGGTGCGTGGCGCCGGTACACCGCCGGCCTTGTCGGTCATGTGGGCCATGTCAACCATGTCGACCAGCCGCCGCCCGCCGCCCGCGTACGCCCCGCCGCCCTCATCCCCACCCGGTCCCGCCGGTCCCGCCTGCCCCGCAGGTGCCATCCGCCCCGCCGGCCCCGCCTGCCCCGTGATCCCCGCCATGCCGCTCTCGCCCCTGTTCCTCACCGGGATGTCGACGGCACCCTCCCAAAAGCGGGGCACACCGCCGACCCACTCAGGAACCGGGCACACGGGCCCGTACGTATCGCGAAGGCGCCCGCGGACCCGGGCGGTCCTGCGGTTTCCGTGGACGGCCGTCCGGCGGACGGACGGCTCGGCAGCGGGCGGCAAGTTCACCCGTACGGTTGGCGCGGAACAGAGGGGTCGTCAGCTCCTCGACTCCCCGACCACGGGAGCGTCCGCGAGGGGACGTGGCCGTAAAGGTGTAACAACGACAGTCATTGCCCGGAGTCACGCTCCGTGATACACAGAGTAACCATACGCGTACGCACATGTCCGATCCACGCCAGGTGAGGGCTGCATGATCGGTCATATGTGCGGGGATCGGGTAAAGAGAGCCGCCAAGCGGCATACGGGAGCGGTTCCATCAGCGAAGATAGAGCGTGACCCATGCCATGGGGGCATGGGCGTGAACAACCCAACAGGGGCGGTGAGTTACATGTACCTGGCGGCCGAGAAGGGCGACATCACCACCATCATCGGTGGCATCGCCCCGAACTGGGGGCCTTTCGGGACTCTGGGGAACGAGGCCCGCATCATGATCGAGGTAGTGATGGCCGTGGCCATCCTTCTCTGCCTCGGCATCGCGATCTGGGGTGCGGCCAAACAGCGGATCGGAGCGACCGCGCTCAGGGACACGTTCAGCGCGGAACAGGGCAAGGGGCTGATCGTCGCCGGGCTCACCGGTGTCTTCATCATCGGCTCGCTGGGCACGCTTTTCACCATCGTGTACGGGATGGCCGTCTAGCCGCCGTCCCCCCAGTCCCCGAACCCGATTCCCAGTCCCTGAACCCGAATCCCAGTCCCCCGAACCCGAGCCCTGACCCGAGATCCCGATCCCGAGTCTCCTTCCCATCTTTCCCAGCTTTCCCATCAGTCCGTACCGGGCGTGCCCGGACCACCTTCAACACCACCTGTCCGTCGCACCCACCGGCTGAGGTTGCGTCTCCCTGATGTCGAGTCACCACACCGCGCCCGCGCGGCCACCAGCACGGCTACCGTCGTACTACGCGGACCACGCGGAACCGCGCACGGCTGAGGGGGCGTACACGGCATGAGCTTCGGCGACGAGCACGGCTACGGCGGCGACTCGGGCCGTACGGACGACAGTTTCGGCGGTACGGGCCAGACCCGTACCCGCCTGCCCGACGGCAGGGGCGGCGACATCTACGGCGGCGGCCCCCGCCGCCAGGCCCGCGGCTCCTCCCGTTCCCTCATCACCGTGGTGGGCGTGGTCGTCCTCCTGATCGCGGCCATCGCCTTCGCGAACCGCGGCGGAGACAACTCCACCGACGGCGGCAAGGGCACGGGAGGCCCGGCCGCCGACCCCACAGCGGCGTCGGGCGTGAAGCCGGTCAGGGGCAAGAACGGCACGATCCCGTCCGGCTTCGCGCAGAACGAACAGGGCGCGGCGAGCGCGGCCGCGAACTACGCGGTCGCGCTCGGCTCGAACGGCATGTTCAGCCAGGACAGCCGGCACAGCATCCTCGACACCGTCTACACGCCGGACGCGGCGAACAGACTCAAGGGTTCACTGGACGCCGCGTACACCGCGGAGTTCCTGGAGAAGCTCGGCCTGGACGCCAATGGCACCCCCCCGCAGGGCAGCACCTTCGTCTCCCGGACGATCCCGGTGGGCACCAGCGTCGAGAGTCTCGACGACGACAGCGCGAAGGTGTCCGTCTGGTACACGGGCCTGATCGGGATGTCCGGTCCCGACTCGACAGACCCGGTCAGCACGACCTGGAAGACCTGGACCTTCGATCTGCGGTGGCTGGACAGCGACTGGAAGATCGCCGCGGAATCGCAGAAGGACGGGCCCGCCCCCGTCCCCGGCGACGTGGCGGCCTCCACCGCGGACGAGATCAGCAAGGCTGTCGAGCAGTACGGAGGCTTCACGTATGCCAGGTAGCTCCCGACACCGCGCTCGTTCGGTCGTCGCCGCTCTGACGGGTGTTCAAGCCGTCCTGTTGCTGCTCGCGGGGCGCGCGGCGGCGGCACCGACACCCACGCCCACCCCGTCCTCGACGGGCGGCCAGGGCGACTGCGATCTATTGAAGGGACTCGTCAAGGAGTACTGCGAGAACGGCGACACGGGCACCGCCCGGTCCGGCCCTCCCAGCACCCCGGACGCCCTCGACCCCCTCTCCTCCCTCGCCCGCGGCTGCGCCGACGCCGCCGCGTGGATCGTCGGCAAGCTCAGCGAGGCCGTGAAGGAGACCGCCAACGTCGACTTCACCAACACCGCCTTCCTCCGCCAGTACGCCGTCATCTTCGCCGCCTCCACCGTCCTCACCCTCGTCATCTGGCTGCTCGCCGTCGCCAAGCGCGCCATCCGCGGCGTCCCGCTGACCACCGCGCTCTCCGAGGCCATCGGCTTCCTCTGGCTGACCGTCCTCGCCTCCGCCTTCACCCCGCTCATCCTCTACACGATCGTCTCCGCGACCGACGGGGTCACCGAGGTCATCGCCACCTCCACCGGCGGCCAGACCGATGCCTTCTTCGGCGGCTTCGCCGAAGCCCTCAAGAAGGGCGACGACATCGGCGGCGGCCCGATCATGCTGATCGTCGTCGCCCTCGTCTCGATCCTCGCCGCCGGCATTCTCTGGCTGGAACTGGTCATCCGGGCCGCGCTCCTCTACGTCGGCGCGCTGCTCGGCACCGTCGTCTACGCCGGGCTCGTCGACAAGAACATGTGGGGCCATGTCCGCCGCTGGGCCGGCATCATGATCGCCGTCATCCTGGTCAAACCTGTGATCATGATCGTCCTCGGTCTCGCGGGCGCGCTCTCCGCCGACGACGGCCCCGACGCGTTCTCCGCCGTCGTCTCCGGCCTCGCCATCATCCTGCTCGCGATCTTCGCCTCCGCGATGATCTACCGCTTCGTGCCCGGCTTCGGCGACGAGATCGCCTCCTCCCGCACCAACAGGAAGCAGGCCACGGACGGTTCCCAGGCCGCCGCCCTCATCAGCTCGCCCGCCGCGCTCGTCTCCCAGGGCATCAAGACCCACAGCAGCCGCACCCACCAGCAGCAGGGCGCCGGCGGCGGAGGAGGCGGCCGGCCCGCCAACCCGGTCTCCGGAGGCGTCGCCGCGCACAGCGCCCGCACCTCCGGCGGCGGCACGGGCGGCGGAAGCGTTCCGACCGCCGCGCCCCCGCCCCGTAGCGGCAGCCCCACCAGCGGCACCCCCCACAGCTCACGTGGTACAGGTACCGGCACCGGCAACAACAGCACAGGAGGTGGAGGGCGTTGACGACCCAGGCTCACCCGATCGCGCCCCGCCGTACGTATCTCATCGGCCGCGCCCGGCCGAACGCGATCGTCGGCAAGAACCGCGAGACCGGCGAGATCGCCCTGATCATCGCCGGCGCCTTCCTCGGCATGATGTGCGGGCTGCTCGTGCCCGTCCTGCCGCTACGGATCGTGACACTCGCGGGCTTCCCGCTCATCGCGCTGGCCGCCGTCTACGTGCCGTACAAACAGCGCACGTTCTACAAGTGGTACGAGATCAACCGCAGCTTCAAGCGCACCCTGCGCGGCGGCACGGTCTACCGCTCGGCGGCCATGGAGGCCGGGACCGCCCTCGACGGCCGCGAGGTCGAGATCGGCCCGCCCCCCGGCATCGGCCGCATCAACTGGCTGGCCGCGCCCTTCGGCCCGGACGAGATCGCCGTACTCCTGCACGCCGACCGCCGCACCGTCACCGCCGCCATCGAGATCGAGGGCCCCGGCGTCGGACTGCGCGACAGCGAGGACCAGGAAGCGCTCGTCGACCGCTTCGGCACGCTCCTCAAGCACGTCGCCAACGGGGACGGGTTCGTCACCCGGCTCCAGATGCTCGCCCGTACGCTGCCCGCCGACCCCGACGCGCACGCCAAGGACGTGGCCCAGCGCGGCGACTCCGCCGCCCCGGACTGGCTCCAGGACTCCTACGACCAGCTCCAGTCCATGGTCTCCACCTCCAGCGAGCAGCACCGCGCCTATCTGGTCGCCTGTATGCACTACACCCGTGAGCTGGCCGCCGAGGGCCAGGCCATGGCGCGCGCCGCCCGCCAGGCCGCCGGTACGAGGAAACTCGACCGGGACGCGGGCCTCGCCGTCGTCATGGCCCGTGAGCTGACCGACATCTGCGCCCGGCTCGCGGAGGCGGACATCCGGGTACGGCAGCCCCTCGGCCAGAGCCGGCTGGCCTCCCTCGTGCACTCCATGTACGACCCCGACCACCCCATCGACCACATCCAGGCCATGACGAAACGAAACGCCTGGCCGGCCGAGCTGGACGCGATGGAACCGACCTATCTCCAGGCCAAGACCCGCGAGTCGTCGACCCGCGCGCCCTGGTGCCACTCCACCGCCTGGGTCAAGGAGTGGCCCATGACCCCGGTCGGCGTGAACTTCCTCGCGCCCCTGCTCGTCCACACCCCCGATGTGATCCGTACGGTCTCGGTCACCATGGACCTCGAACCGACCGAGATCGCCATCGAGCGGATGCTGACCGAGAAGACGAACGACGAGGCGGAGGCGAGCCGCGCCGCCAAGATGAACCGCACCATCGACCCGCGCGACATCGCCGCGCACGGGCGGCTGGACCAGCGGGGTGAAGATCTCGCCAGCGGAGCCGCCGGAGTCAACCTCGTCGGGTACATCACAGTGTCGTCCAGGACACCCGAGGCCCTGGCCAGGGACAAGCGGACGATCAGGGCCTCGGCCGGCAAGTCGTATCTGAAGCTGGAGTGGTGCGACCGTGAGCACCACCGCGCCTTTGTGAACACCCTGCCGTTCGCGACCGGCATCCGCCGCTAGCAGCCGTTCCCTCCCCCGTCCCAGCCACGCTGACAGCCGACGAGCCGAAAGGGGCCTTGTGGTGCGAGATCCGCTCTCCGTCCTCACGGATGCCTTCACCAGCTTCCTCTTCGGGAAGGTGGAGACGACCCGGCTGCCGGTCCGTACGTCAACGGGCCAGGCCCAGGCCGTCTATCTGCCCACCGCGGCCCCCGGCCTCGGTGACTCGGGCGTGATCATCGGCCGTGAGGTCTACAGCGGCAAGGGCTATATCTACGACCCCTTCCAGCTCTACGGCCAGCAGCTCCCGGCCCCGCACTGGCTGGTGCTCGGCGAGTCCGGCAACGGCAAGTCGGCGCTGGAGAAGACCTATGTCCTGCGCCAACTGCGTTTCCGTGACCGTCAGGTCGTCGTACTGGACGCCCAGGGCGAGGACGGCGTCGGCGAGTGGAACCTCATCGCCCAGGAGCTGGGGATAACCCCCATCCGGCTGGACCCGATGGCCGCGCTCGACGGCGGCATCCGGCTCAACCCGCTCGACCCCTCGATCACCACGACCGGTCAGCTCGCCCTGCTCCGTACGATCATCGAGGTCGCGATGGGACACGGCCTCGACGAGCGCTCCGGCTTCGCGCTCAAGGTCGCGCACGCCTACGTCAACGGGACCATCGTCGAGCGCCAGCCCGTCCTGATGGACATCGTCGAGCAACTGCGCCATCCGAAGCCCGAGTCGGCCCAGGCGATGAACGTCGACCTGGACGACGTACGGGCCTGGGGCCTGGATGTGGCGCTGGTCCTGGACCGGCTGGTCGACGGTGACCTCAGGGGCATGTTCGACGGGCCGACGACGGTCGGGATCGATCTCGACGCCCCGCTGATCGTCTTCGACCTCTCGCACATCGACCGCAACTCGATCGCGATGCCGATCCTGATGGCGATCGTGGGCGTCTGGCTGGAGCACACCTGGATCCGCCCCGACCGCAGGAAGCGCATCTTCCTGGTCGAGGAGGCCTGGCACATCATCAACTCCCCGTTCGTCGCCCAGCTCTTCCAGCGGCTGCTCAAGTTCGGCCGGCGCCTCGGACTCTCCTTCGTCGCCGTGGTCCACCATCTCTCGGACGTCGTCGACGGAGCCGCGGCCCGCGAGGCCGCGGCCATCCTCAAGATGGCCTCCACACGAACGATCTACGCCCAGAAGGCCGACGAGGCGAGAGCGACGGGCCGGGTCCTCGGGCTCCCCCGCTGGGCGGTGGAGATCATCCCGACACTCACCCCCGGAATCGCGGTCTGGGACGTCAACGGCAATGTCCAGGTCGTCAAGCATCTCGTCACGGAGGCCGAACGGCCGCTGGTCTTCACCGACCGGGCCATGACGGAGAACTCCGAGGCCTCGGACGCGGCGGACGCCGCCGACGCCCTGGCGGCGGGACTGCCCGAGGACATGCGGGCCGCGGAGTGGGAGGCGGAGCAGCGGGCGATCCTCCTGGAACGGCAACGGCAGTTCAACGAGTCCTCCGAGTCGACGGTGGCGTGAGATGTCGCGCCACCACGACGGGCAGGGCCGGGGCCGGGGGCCGGGCCAGGGATACGAGGGGTACGGCGGCGGCGGAGAGACCCGCGGCGGTGTCCCCGACGGGCTCCTGCTGGGCGTGCTGGGGTTCGTACTGGGGCTGTCGCTGCTGGTCTGGACGGCCACCGGACTGGCCGGGCTCTTCACGCACGGGGCCTGGCCGGAGGGCGTGACGTACGGCCGTACGCCGCTGGCGATGCGTCAGCTCGTCGCCGCGCCCCACGACATGGCGGGCGCCTGGCCGGACACCCCGGCGTCGCAGCTCTCGGGATACGGACTGTTCTGGGGACTGCTGATAAGCCAGCTCATGGTGCTGATCGTCATCACGGTGTTCGTCCTGGGGGTGATTGCCCGGTACCGGGCCGTACGGGCACGCCGCCGCGAACTGCTGCGTGACGAACGGGAACGGCAGGCGCGAGCCCAGGAGCACGGGCAGGAGCACGGGCACGGGCACGGGCAGGACCACAGCCTCGAACACGGGCGCGCGCACGGGTACGGATACGGCCAGGGGTACGGCCAGGGGTACGGGTACGGCCACGAGCACGGTCTCGAACACCAGCGTGACCAGGCCGTGAGCGGCCACGCGACGCTCGGCAAGGAACCGGTGCCGGGTGTCGCCGCGACGACCGGACCGGGCCCCGGCTCAGGCCCCGTCCCCGGAACGGCACCCGGTGCGGGCGCTTCCCCCCGGACGGCCGCGGCCGAGTCCGCACCGGCCCCCGAAACCCAGGCCCACATCGCCCACGGACGGCCACAGGACCGGCTCCATGCCCATGCCGAGCCCCAGACCCAGGCCCTGCCCCACTCCCCGCCCCAGAGCTGGGCAGCGGGCCCTTCTCCGGCCGCCGCGGCCGCCCCGCCCTCATCCGTGCCCACCACTCCCGGGACGGGCCCCAGGGGCCCCGCAAGCCCCACGGGCCTCGCAGCAGGCCCAGCAGGTCCGGCGGGCCCAGCAGATCCGGCAGCCAGCATGGAGACGGCCGGGCTCGCCGCCCTCGTCCCCGTGCCCACCGGTGTCCCCGCTCCCCGTACCCGGCCACGCGTACGGTACGGCGACCCCCACACCCGTAGACCCGCCTCCGTCCAGGCCGTCCTGGACGCGGCAGGACCCGCGCTCGTCGTCACCTCCGACCCGACGGTGTGGGCGGAGACGAAGGACGCGCGGGCCAAGCTCGGCCCCGTCCTGCTCTACGATCCCGGCCATCTCTGCGACACCCCGGCCCGACTCCACTGGTCCCCCACCGCCGGGTGCGAGAACGCGGACACCGCGGCCGCCCGCGCGACCGCGCTGCTCGCCCCCGTACGCCCGCACGCGCTGCTCGACGCCGCCATGGCCGACACCGCCGAAACGCTCCTGCGGTGCTGGCTGCACGCCGCGGCCGTGGACGGACGGCCGTTCAAACAGGTGCACCGCTGGGCCCAGGGCGGCAGCGCGCACGAGGCGGTACGGATACTGCGCACCCACCCCAAGGCCACCTCGGGACTCGCCGGTCTCCTGGAGTCCGCGCTCACCGCCCACCCCGAACGCCGCGAAGTGGCACAACAGTTGACGGCCCGTGCGCTGGCGGCCCTCTCCTCGGTCCATATCCGGGACGCCTGCACTCCGAACCGAACCGATTCGCTCACGCTGGATTCTTTTGTGAACGAGGGGGGCACTCTCTATGTGGTGGGTGAGCCGATCGAAGATCCGCGCTCCCGCCCGGGTGCGATGCCTCTGCTCACCGCACTCACCTCAAGCGTGGTCGAGCACGGCCGCCGCATGGCCGCACGGTCATCTGACGGTCGGCTCGACCCACCAATGTCACTCGTCCTCGACGATGTCGCCGCCGTGGCTCCGCTCCCCCAGCTTCCCGAGGTGCTGGCCACCGGTCAGCAGCAGGGGCTGCCGGCCCTCGTCCTGCTGCGCTCACGGCAACAGGGACGCGACCGCTGGCCCCACGCCGACATCCAGGCCCTGGCGGACGAGGCATAACCCTCGCCTTCCCGGCCGCGTCCGGCCCATGCGCCCAAGGACCGGACGGAGTGGGCAAGAGGCCGAGGCCCCGACGGGACACCGGAGCCGCCAGCACGGCCAGGGGGCCAGGACAGCAAGGCAGCAAGGCAGCAAGGACGGGGCGGGGACGGCGGGGACGGCCAGGGTCGCCCCTACGGACGCCCGGAGCCGGGCCCGCCGGACGACGCGCCGTACAGCTTGAGGAACGCCCGGACCCCGCTCGCCACAAAGCTCTCCGCCTCGTCCGCGCTCACCCGCACGGCGCCGAAGAACGACTCCAGCGTCAGACCCCCGACGAGCAGGGTCAGATGCCGTGCCGCCACATCCGCGTCCTCGATGTCGAGCAGTCCCTGATCGGCCAGTGAACCGAGCCACCTCGCCAGTTCCACGCGTGCCGCCCGGGGCCCGACGCGCTGCCACTCCTCGATCACATCGGCCGGCATCCGCGGTGCCTCGGTGATGATCTGCCGTACGAGGGCGAAGTGTTCGGGGTGCTTGGCGTTCTGGCCGACCCATTCGCGCGCGAGAGCGAGCAGGTTCTGCTCGATGTCCGCCGTCCTCCCGAAGCGCTCGAAGTGCCGTGCGAAGAGTTCGGCCAGACCCTCCGTCACGGAGGCGGCGCTCTCCAGGAAGACCGTGCGGAAGAGCTCGTCCTTGTCGGTGAAGTGGTTGTAGATGGTGCGCGTGGAGACACCTGCGGCGGCGGCGATCGCGTCGATGCTCGCCCGTGTGTATCCCTCCTGGCCGAAGACCGCGCGTGCGCCGCCTTCGATGGCCCGGCGCTTCTCCAGCAGCCCCTTGCGCGGGGGCTTCTCCGCCGTACCGTCCGTCCGGGCCGTGGCTCGCTCCGGCATCGCACCCTCCCAGAAAACTACAACGATCATTGCAATCATTGCCATGCACGTTGTACTTTACCCATATGTCCGACGCGATACAGGCACCGCGGGCCCCCTCCCACGGAAGCCCCGAGGAGTCCGTCATGTCCACCGATCCGATCCGCCTCTCCGTCATCATCGGCAGCACCAGGGAAGGCCGTCTCGGCCCGACCGTGGGCGACTGGTTCACCGCCCGCGCCACGGCACACGGCAACACCGAGGTCGATGTCATCGATCTGGCCGACGCCGAACTGCCCTCGGTCCACCCCGACTGGGGTACGGAACCGACACCGGCCCTCGCCGCGCTGACGGCCCGTATCGGCGCCGCCGACGCGTTCGTGGTCGTGACACCGGAGTACAACCACAGCTTCCCCGCCGTCCTGAAGCACTTCATCGACCTGCACCGCGAGGAGTGGCAGGCCAAGCCGGTCGGCTTCGTCTCGTACGGGGGTGCCGGGGGCGGGCTGCGGGCCGTCGAACAGCTCAGGCTGGTCTTCGCCGAGCTGCACTGCGTGACCGTGCGCGAGACCGTCAGCTTCCACAAGGTCACCGGAGAGGTCTTCGCCGCCGACGGCCCCGCGCATGACCCGGAAGGCGCCGCCGGCGCCGCCAAGGCGATGCTCGACCAGCTCGACTGGTGGGCACACGCGCTGCGGACGGCCCGCGCGGCACGCCCGTACGGCTGCCCCAGCACCAGGAGCACGCACTGGACGCTCCGGCCGTGCCGCCCCGCGTGGGGCCGGTAGTCTCTCCCGAACAGACGCCGAGCGACCCGCGGAGCAGCCAGTGATCCGAGACCTGTACAACGTCCGGCCGCAGCCCGTGGAGGGCGGTCCCACACCGCTGACCGACGAGGAGGAGCGGCGCGCGCGGGCTGTGCTGTTCAGCGACCTCGGCAACCAGATCGCCGACCGGGGCTGGGTGCGGTTCCCCGCGTACTCGCCGGAGGAACGCCGCCGGCTGGTCGATGTCGCGCACCGCCTCAGCGCTCACTGGGGCCGGCGGGTGTTCGTGGAGGCCGAGGACCAATGCGCCATGAGGCTCTATCTCGACGGACACGGGACACAGCCCGCGCAAGCGCTGCCGCCCCACGCATAGGGCTGCCGCAGTCCCGAAACACCCCCTAGGGACGCTTGATCGCCATCTCCACTTCCTTGGCGAGCGGATCGTGCTCGAACGGTATGACGGTCCCGGTCGGTACGAACCCGAGCTTGCGGTAGGCGGCCTGCGCCCGCGGATTCGCCTCATGGACATAGAGCCGTACCCGGGACAACCGCGGCTCCTCCCGCGTCCAGGCCCAGTCCAGTGCCTCCGCGACCAGCGCTCCCAGCAGTCCGCTGCCGCGATGCTCGGGTCGCACATACACACCCACGAGATGTCCTTGCGCCTGGGCGATGGTGCTGCCGAAGAAGTCGCTGCTGCCGGCCGCCTCGATCAGTACGACCACCGAGCCGGACCAGCTTCCGTCGGGAGCCTCGGCGATGAACTGCCCCGAGCTGGTGCCGAACCGGGGCGAGACGCCGGCGGCCCGCTGCTGCCAGAACAAGTCGGGGTGGGCGAGACCCTGCTCGTACGTCTCCAGAAACGCCACCGGCGCGGCCGGGTCCTGGAGGGCGTCCAGCCGGATCTCCTTGACCTTGGCCCATTCCTCGGCCTGTACGGCTCGTATCACATGGTTCCTATGGTTCATGCACCGATACTCCGCGCACGTGCCGCCCCTCGCAAGGCGGTTTAAATGCCCTGAACGCAGAAATGCCCCGCACCATAACGGTGCGGGGCATCCCCACAATAATTGTTCGGCGGCGTCCTACTCTCCCACAGGGTCCCCCCTG